>JAITMS010000043.1 GCA_031277255.1 Azonexus sp. | reverse complement strand
CGTAATCAGAAAATTTCTGGCGCGAAGCGCCACAAATCAACAGACTACAGACTACAGACCCCATCTCTGTCTTCTGTCTTCTGTCCTCTGTCTTCTGTCATCTAGTAATATGTCCGGCCAGTTTCAGGGAGAAGACATGCAAGCCACCAACACGCTGGAAAAAGGCAAGGTCTGGCTGGTCGGCGCCGGCCCCGGCGATCCCGACCTGCTGACACTCAAAGCCGCCCGCCTCATCAGAGACGCCGACGCCTTGGTCTACGACCATCTTGTCGGCGCTGGCATCGTCGATCTGGCCCGCCCCGACGCCCGCCGCATCTACGCCGGCAAGGAAGCCTCGCGCCACACCCAGCCGCAGGACGCGATCAACCGCCTGCTCGTCGACCTCGCCCGCGAAAAGCTCTCCGTCGTCCGCCTCAAGGGCGGCGATCCCTTCATCTTCGGTCGTGGCGGCGAGGAACTGGAAATCCTGGCCGCCTCCGGCATCCCCTTTGAAGTCGTCCCCGGCGTCACCGCCGCCGCCGGTTGCGGCGCTTATTCCGGCTTCCCGCTGACGCACCGCGACCACGCCCAGGCCGTCACCTTCGTCACCGGCCACCTCAAGGACGGCAGCGTCAATCTCGACTGGCCCGCCCTGGCCCGTCCCAGACACACCGTCGTTTTCTACATGGGCATCGGCGCGGCGGCAGAAATCTGCCGCCAGATGATCGCCCACGGCCTGCCGCCGACAACCCCGGCGGCCATCGTCCACAACGGCACCCTGGCCGACCAGCAAACCCTGCTGGCGACGCTGGGCGACCTGCCGCAGCGACTGGCCGCCTCCAGCATCAAGCCGCCCGCCCTGATCGTCGTCGGCAGCGTCGTCAAACTGCACGAAACACTCAACTGGTTCGAGTCAACATGAAATACACCCTCTGCCTCCTCGCGGCGCTCGCCGCCACCCCGGCACTGGCCTACGACAGCAGCGACCTGCGCGCCGACTGCCAGGCCGCCGATACGCTCTACAACGCCCCGAACGACAACGACCCCGCCCTGATCGCTGGCCGCGCCCGCTGCCTCGGTTACGTCATGGGCTTCGCCGATGGCTATGCCGTCAGTGATTATCTGGCCGAAAAAGTCGGCGTCCGGCTCAACGCCTTCTGCCTGCCGAAAGACGCCGATTTGCCGCAACGCCTGGTGCGCGCCGTCCTCAGCCAGCTCGACCGGCTGCCGCCAAAAATCGACGGCAGCGCCGCCACCCTCACCGCCGCCGCCCTGGCCCGCAGTTTCCCCTGCGCTATTGAACCAGACAAGTGATTCAGCGATAATCCGCCCTCCCCGTGCCGGGGTGGCGGAATCGGTAGACGCAGCGGATTCAAAATCCGCCGCCGCAAGGTGTGAGGGTTCGAGTCCCTCTCCCGGCACCACCCCTATTGACAAGGGTTTCGGGCCAATGAGGTATAAGCGGTTATACCAGCGCCTCCTGAATTTTCCCCCCAAAAAATTGACCAGATTTGACCAAAGCTGACCCCGGTCGGGGTTGCGCGGCGCGGGCGTGGGGATAATTCGGGGTAACGAATCTTGCTCAAAAACGCTTGACGTGCTGAATTACTGTTTATACAGTAATCAACGTGGATTACGAATTTGACCCGGACAAAGACCGCCTCAATCGGATACAGCACGGCATCGGCCTCTCTGAGGCGGGCGGCTTTGAGTGGGACACTGCCGTAGTCCGGGAAGACAGGCGCTACGATTATGATGAGCAGCGGTTTGAAGCGACCGGGTTTATTGGCAATGACCTTTACGTGATGCCTTTTTGCTGGCGCGGTGAGGTTGTTCGTGTGATTAGCCTGCGTCGGGCCGACAACCGGGAGAAACGGAACTATGTCAGAGCTTTTTCTTAAAAATGGTCGAAAAATCCGGCTCAATACGCCGGAAGAAGATGCGGCAATCCGTGTGGGGATTGAGGCCGACCCGGACGCGCGCGAGCTTGACGAGGAATGGTTCAAGGCAGCGAAACCGGCCCGCGAGGTATTGCCGCCCGCGCTATACGCGGAGCTTACCGAAAAACGCCCGCGCGGCAGGCCCAAGGCCGAAGAAACCAAGGTCTTTACCGGTCTGCGGCTCGATGCCGACGTGCTGGCGGCGCTCCGCGCTACCGGCCCCGGCTGGCAGACGCGGGTCAATGCCATGCTGCGGGAGCAATTGGCGCTGTAATTCCATTTCCAGATCAAACGATGACTTTGTCGACTTCGCTTGCCGTGCAATAGCACTGCCTGCGCTTTGTCTTCGCGTACTCGCTTGATCTGAAAACGGAATAACCAAACGCCTTCCCCGATCAATCGGCCACGCCCCGGCGCGGCCCGTCGCCGCCCCCTATCGGCGCGCCTGCCGCGCAGCGAAAAGCTCAGGCCGCGCTTGATGGGCCACCCATTGCCGCCTCACGTCGTCCGGTGTCCCGCTTGCTGCAAGGCATCAGCTACGGTGGTCGGGGCCGAGCCGGGGACGGCGGCGGGGACGGTTGGGGCGCTGCTCCAGAAGCGGCTGCCGTCGCGGGCGGCGAGGTCTTCGTATTGGCGGAAGCGTTCGTCGACCCAGCGTTGGGCGGCGTCGAGCAGTTGCGCGGCGGTGGCCTGGTCGGTGGCGGCGAGCGAGCTGTAGCGGGCCTCGTTGTAGGCATAGGCTTTGAGCGGCAGGCTCGGGCGCAGCGAGTCGAGTTCAAAGGGGTTGGCGCCGATGCGCCGCATCTCCGGGTTGTAGCGGAACAGCGGCCAGTAGCCGGTGGTGGTGGCCAGCGCCTGCTGGTGGAGGCCGCGCCGCATGTCGATGCCGTGGGCGATGCAGTGGCTGTAGGCGAGGATCAGCGAGGCGCCGTCGTAGGCTTCGGCCTCGCGGAAGGCTTGCAGCGTCTGCTGCGGGTTGGCCCCCATCGCCACCTGGGCGACGTAGATGTTGCCGTAGGCGATGGCCTGCATGGCGAGGTCTTTGCGCGGCACGCGCTTGCCCGCGGCGGCGAATTTGGCGACGGCGCCGAGCGGCGTCGCCTTCGACGACTGGCCGCCGGTGTTGGAGTACACCTCGGTGTCGAGCACCAGCACGTTCACGTCGCGGCCTTGCGCCAGCACGTGATCGAGTCCGCCGTAGCCGATGTCGTAGGCCCAGCCGTCGCCGCCGACCAGCCAGATGCTGCGCCGCACCAGATGGTCGACGACCGAGAGCAGGTCAATGGCGCGTTCATCTTGCCCCAAGGCGTGGAGCCGGGTTTTGAGCAGCGCCACGCGCTCCCTCTGGGCGCGGATCTCCGATTCCTGCGCCTGCGGGGCGTTGAGGATGGCCGTTACCAGATCGGCACCGACTGCCGAGGCGAGTTCGCTCAGACGGCGGCGGGCCAGCGTCAGTTGCTGGTCGGCGGCGAGGCGGAAGCCGAAGCCGAATTCGGCGTTGTCCTCGAACAGCGAGTTCGACCAGGCCGGGCCGCGCCCTTCATGGTTCTTGGCCCACGGCGTGACCGGCAGGTTGCCGCCATAGATCGACGAGCAGCCGGTGGCGTTGGCGACTTGCAGGCGGTCGCCGAACAACTGGCTCAACAGGCGCAGGTAGGGCGTTTCGCCACAGCCGGAGCAGGCGCCGGGAAATTCAAACAGCGGCTGCAAGAACTGCACGCCGCGGACATTGGCGAAATCCACGCGGGCGCGCTCGTTGACCGGCAGGGACTCGAAGAAGCCGATGTGCTGGCGCTCGCGCTCCAGAATCGGCAGTTTGTCGACGATGTTGAGCGCCTTGATCTCCGGCTCGGTCGTGCTCGTCGCCGGGCAGGCGTCGACGCAGAGGCCGCAGCCGGTGCAGTCCTCGATATAGATTTGCAGCGAAAAGCGGGCGTCGGGATAGCCGCGTGAATTGACCGTGGCAAACGGAAAGTCTGGCGGCGCGCCGGTCAGTTTTTCCTTGTGGTAATAGCGGGCGCGAATGACGCCATGCGGGCAGACGAAGGCGCACTGGCCGCACTGGATGCAGAGATCGCTCCGCCATTCCGGTACGGTATCGGAGACATTGCGCTTTTCAAAGGCGCTGGTGCCCGACGGGAAGGTGCCGTCGGCGGGCATGGCGCTGACCGGAATGGCGTCGCCCTCGCCAGCGAACATTCTGGCCGTGACCTGGCGGATAAAGACCGGCACGCTGGCGGGAACCAGCGGCGGCGGCTCGCTGCCGCTGGCGCTGGCCGGGACGTCGACCTGCTGCATCCGCGCCAGCGCGCCGTCGACGGCGGCGTAGTTCATCTGGACGACGTGTTCGCCCTGGCGGCCATAGGTCTGGTCGATGGCTTTCTTGATTTGCTCGATCGCCTGTTCGCGCGGCAGAACGCCGGAGAGGGCGAAAAAGCAGGTTTGCAGCAGCGTGTTGACGCGCGACCCCAGCCCCAGTTCGCGGGCGGCGGTCGAGGCGTCGATGGTGTAGAAAGAGAGTTTCTTCTCAATGATGGTCTGCTGTACCGGACGCGGCAGCCGCGCCCACACCTGATCCGCCGGGTATGGCGCGTTGAGGAGAAAGGTGGCGCCGGGCGCGGCGTATTTGAGCACGTCGGTGCGTTCGAGAAAATCGAAACGATGGCAGGCGACGAAACCGGCGCGGCTGATGAGATACGGCGCGTGGATCGGGCGCGGCCCGAAGCGCAGATGGGAGACGGTTTGCGCCCCGGATTTGTGCGAGTCATAGACGAAGTAGCCCTGGGCGTAATTGCCGGTATCCTCGCCGATGATCTTGACGCTGTTCTTGTTGGCGCCGACCGTGCCATCGGCGCCCAGGCCGTAGAACACGGCGCGGGTCACGTCTGTTGGCTCGATGTCGAAGGACGGGTCGTAGGCGAGGCTGAGATGGGTGACATCATCCTCGATGCCGACGGTGAAGCTCTGCCGCGGCTTGTCACTTTGCAGTTCGTCGAACACCGCTTTGACCATCGCTGGTGTGAAATCCTTGCTGGAAATGCCGTAACGCCCGCCGATGACGCGCGGCAGCGTCGCCCGCTCGCCCCGGCTGAAGGCGGCGGCCAAGGCCGAGAGCGTGTCCTGATAGAGCGGCTCGCCGCCCGCGCCCGGCTCCTTGGTCTGTTCGAGCACGGCGATGCGCTGGACCGAGGCGGGCAGCGCCGCCAAAAGATGCGCCGCCGAAAAAGGCCGGTACAGCCGCACTTGCAGGACGCCGAGCTTGCGGCCCTCGGCGTTGAGCGCCCGCGCCGTTTCTTCTGCCGTTTGCGCGCCGGAACCCATGAGCACGATGACTTCTTCGGCAGCGGGCGCGCCGCTGTATTCAAACAGCCGGTAATGGCGTCCGGTCAGTTCGCCAAAACGCTGCATCAGTTTGTCGACGATGCCGGGTACGGCGTCGTAGTAGGGATTGACCGCCTCGCGGGCCTGAAAGTAGGTGTCCGGGTTGTGCGCCGTGCCGCGCACGAAGGGCTGCTCCGGGTTGAGCGCGCGGGCGCGGTGGGCGCGGATCAGGCTGTCGTCGATCATGGCCCGCAGCACGTCGTCGTCGAGCAGATCGAGGGTGTTCAGTTCGTGCGAGGTGCGAAAGCCGTCGAAGAAGTGGAGGAAAGGCACCCTTGACGCCAGCGTCGCCGCCTGCGCGATCAGGGCGCTGTCCTGCGCTTCCTGCACCGAGGCGGAACTGAGGAGGGCAAAGCCGGTCATGCGCGCCGCCATCACGTCCGAATGGTCGCCGAAGATCGACAGCGCCGAAGTCGCCAGCGCCCGCGCCGCGACATGAAAGACCGTCGAGGTCAGTTCGCCGGCGATCTTGTACATATTGGGCAGCATCAGCATCAAGCCTTGCGAGGCGGTGAAGGTGGTCGTCAGCGCCCCCGATTGCAAAGCGCCGTGGAGCACGCCCGCGGCGCCGCCTTCCGACTGCATCTCCTGCACCAGCGGCAGGTTGCCCCAGAGGTTGGTCTGGCCTTCGGCCATCCATTGATCGGCGAGTTCAGCCATCGTTGACGATGGCGTGATCGGATAGATCGCGCAGACCTCATTCAAGCGGTAGGCGATGCGGGCGACCGCCGTGTTGGCGTCCATCGTGGCGCGGTTTGCGGTGCTCATGGCTGGGCCTCCAGGCGGGTTTCGCTGACCATGTCGATGGCATGACAGGGGCATTGTTCAAAGCAGACGGCGCAGCCGGTGCAGCGTTCGAGATTGACCGCGTAGCCGTTGCCCGGCCCCAGCCGCTTGATCGCCCCGGTCGGGCAGGCGGCGTAGCAGTTGTCGCATTCGTAACAGTTGCCGCAGGAGAGGCAGCGGCGCGCCTCGTGGTGGGCCTGGCGTTCATCGAGGCCGCCCAGCACCTCCTGAAAGCCGTCGCGCTCGGCGACCGGCAGCGAAGGCTGCTGCGAGGGCAGGGCATCGCTGTAAATCGGCAGATGCAGGGCGTCAAAGCCGACGACGCCGGAGCGCGGCGGTTTCTTGAATTTGCCGCCCCGGAGCCAGGCGTCGATATGCCGCGCCGCCCGTTTGCCGTGGCCGGTGGCGGTCGTCACCGTGCGGTTGGCGGGCGTCATGTCGCCGCCCGCGAACAGCCCGGCGCAGCCGGTCTGGAAATCGTCGCCGACGATGACCGTGCCATCGGCGGCAAACTCGACGCCGGGCACGCCGCGCAAAAATCCGGTATCGGTCTGCTGGCCCAGCGCCAGCACCACGGCGTCGGCTTCCAGCGTCTCAAACTCGCCGGTCGGCTGCGGTCGGCCATTGTCGTCGAGGCGCATCTTCTCGACCCGCACCGCCTGCCCGTCCACGCCCTTGATGCTGGAGAGCCAGCGGATCTGCACGCCTTCTTCAAGCACCTCGTCGACTTCAAAGGGCAGCGCCCCCATGTGCGAACGGTCGCGGTGATAGACGATCAGCGTTTCTTCCGCGCCCAGGCGGCGCGCCGTGCGGGCGGCGTCCATCGCCGTGTTGCCGCCGCCATAGATGACCACCCGGCGGCCAAGCTGCGGCCGCTCGCCGGTACCCGCCGAGCGCAGCAGCGATACGGCGTCGATCACCTTGGCCGCTTCGCGCGCCGGAATGTCGATATGCCGCGCCGCTTGCGCGCCAATCGCCAGCAGCACGGCATCGAACCGGCCCGCGGCTTTTTCCGCCAGAATGTCCTCGACCTTGTGATTGAGGGTGATGCGGATGCCGAGGGCTTCGAGGCGGGCGATTTCGTTGTAGAGCACATCGCGCGGCAGCCGGTAGGCGGGAATGCCGAAATGCAGCATGCCGCCCGCCACCGGCCCGGCCTCGTGGATTTCCACCGTATGGCCGCGCAGCGCCAGATGCCAGGCCGCCGAAAGCCCGCACGGCCCGGCGCCGACGACCAGCACGCGCTTGTCCGTCGCTGGCGCGGGCACGGCGTTCCAGCCGTGTTCAAGGGCGAGGTCGCCGAGGTAGCGTTCGACGGCGTGAATCGACACGGCGCTGTCGAGGGCGGCGCGGTTGCAGGCGGTTTCGCACGGGTGGTAGCAGACGCGCCCGTGAATGGCCGGAAACGGATTGTCGGTCACCAGATGCCGCCAGGCCGCCTCGTACTCGCCCGCCTGCGCCAGATCGAGCCAGCCCTGGATATTCTCGCCCGCCGGACAGGCTTCGTTGCACGGCGGCAGCGCGTCATGCCAGACCGGATGCTGGGTGCGAACCGGCCCGATCGCCTGCCGCCGCGTCAGGTCCACGGCGGGACTCATGTTTTCGATACGGACTTTCATCTGTTGTCTCCTTGAACCGATGAAATGATTTGCCGCGCCATCTTGCGGTGCGCCTGTTTCAGTCAATTCCCATTGTCGCCGATGACCAGCACCACGCGCCGATTCTGGGAGCGGCCTTCGGCGGTGCTATTGCTGGCGACCGGGAAGCGGCTGCCGAGACCGCGCACGCCGACGCTGTCGCTCGGCATCCCGGCGGCGATGATGATGTCGGCCACCGCCTGCGCCCGGTGGAGAGAAAGTTGATCGTTGTAAGCCTCTCTGCCGGTCGAATCGGTGTGACCATCGACGCGCACTGCCGGTATTTCCAGCTTAACCAGCAAGTGGGCGATACGGGATACCGTTTCCTTGGCGTTGGTCGTCAGCGCCGCCTCGTTGGCGCCGAACAGCAGTTTTTCCGAGGCATTGAATTCCCAGCCCTCATCCGATTCAACAAAGCCTTCCTGCTTCAAGGCGGCGACCTGCTCAACCGATAGCCCCGCTTTTTTCTCCGGCGGCGGCGTCTGACAAGCGGCCAGGCTGAAGACGGCCAACCAAAGAACAAATAACAAACCCGATTTTTGCATCATTCATCCTTCCCGATGGATTGCCTCGGCAACGACTGACTTTTTGGCAAGCATTGTCAAAAGCCAGCCAAAGAGCCTGTCCCCGCATGATTTCGGAGCGGGGGCGAAAGAATCCAGTCAGGCTTTCTCGATTTTCGCCCCGCTCGCAATGACAAGCCTTGCTGAAAGCCTGGTCAATATTGAACTTGAACCGCTATACCTCGATAACCGTTTGTCCTGATCTGCTCAAATGACAGTGTGACATGTCTGGAGCATTTTTTCATTTCGCTAGTTTTCCGTTATCGCCGATCACCAGCACCACGCGGCGATTCTGGGAACGGCCATCGGCGGTGTTGTTGCTGGTCACCGGGAAGCGGCTGCCGAGGCCGCGCACGCCGACATTGTCGCTTGGCATCCCGGCGGCGACGATGACGTTGGCGACCTCCTGCGCCCGGCGGAGCGAAAGTTGGTCGTTGTAACTGGCGCTGCCGGTCGAGTCGGTGTGACCGTCGACGCGCACCGCCGGTATGTCCATCCTGACCAGCATCCGGGCGATACGATCAAGGGCTTCCCTGGCGTTGGTCGTCAGCGCCGCTTCGTTGGCGCTGAACAGCAGTTTTTCCGAGGCGCTGAATTCCCAGCCTTCTTCTGATTCAACAAAGCCTTCCTGCTTGAGGGCGGTGACCTGCTCAACCGACAGCCCCGCCTTTTTCTCCGGCGGCGTCTGGCAAGCCGTCAGACCAAACACGACCACCCACAGAACGAACAACACACTCGATTTACGCATCATGGCGCACCCTCCCTGGTTAAAAATATTAGATTAAAACCGGCTCATCCTCCGCTTGAGAGGCAATGGCATACATGTTCCCGCCGCCGCGTTTTGCTTCATACATCGCGGCATCGGCTTTTTTCAGCAAACCCGCCGCATCGGTCGCATGGTCGGGGAAGAAGGCGATGCCGATACTCAATGAAGCGGTCAGCGTCATGCCCGGCGGTAATTCGATCGGCTCGCCCATGCTTTCGACCATGCCGCTGGCGATACGCGAAGCCTGCGCCGAATTGTGCAACGACGACAGTAACACGGCGAACTCGTCGCCGCCGAGACGGGCGACCAGATCACTTTCCCGGATCTTGGCGCGCAAACGCCGGGCAATCGTGCACAGCACGATGTCGCCGATCTCATGCCCCAGTTCGTCGTTGATGGATTTGAAACGGTCGGCGTCGATGAAAAAGAGCGCGACGTGACCGCTGTGCTCAGCGTCGCCAGCGGCTTCCCTGGCGCGAGTCATGGCCAGTGTCTGCTCCAGGCGCGCCTCAAAGTGGGCGCGGTTGGCCAGCCCGGTCAGCGGATCGTGGCTGGCCTGATGGGCCAGCGTTTGATTGTCGTCGCGCATTTTTTCTTGCCAGGCGGCGAGTTCGGCCAGGAGGGCGTTGAAATTGTCGCCAAGATGGCGCAGTTCGGCGATAGCCGCCGGTTCGACGCGCTGCCGGAAGTGATGCTCATGCCTTGCCTTGGCGGTGATGGCGGCGAGATAGCGCAAAGGCTCGGCAATTTTGCTGGCCGCCCGCCGGGAAAGATAGGCGGCGGCGACGGCGCACAGAATGAATGAAATCAGGGCGCAGACCAGCCCGACCCAGACGAAGGTCGTCAGGTCACGCCCCGATCCGCGCAATTCGACGCGACCGACTTGACGCCCGTTGTGATGAATTGGCTCGATGATCGGCTGGTCGAGAAAAATGCTGACGACCAGTTTGTCCAGCGCCGCCAGGCCGCCGGTTTCTTTCGTCTGCCAGTGGATCAGCTCGGCGCCGTCGCGGTCGAAGACGTAGGCGGTAGCGACCGGGCGATTGGCGATCATGCGCTCCAGTTCCTCGGTGGCGGCTTCACGATCCTCAAAGACCACCGCTGCCTCGATGGCGTAGGCGACCGAGCGCGCCGACAAAGCCAGATTGTCGAGTGTGTAGAAGCGCAGCGCGATGATGCCGAGCACGAACATCGAGGCCCCGGCCAGCAGTATCGAAACCATCACGACGCGCAGCGTCGCGTGGTGCAGCACGGCGACCAGCGTTGGCGCCTGCTCCGGTTCGGCGGCGGCCTCGTTCATCCTTTATCCTGTTTGCGGCGCACCAGTTGGAGCACTTTCGGGTTGATGCGAATGCCGCTGCGCGAAATGGCGTCGAGGTTGACGATCAGGCCGACCTCATGGCCCGCCAGGGTCAGGCAGAACATGCTCGATGCGGCGCACTCGCTGTCTTCCTCGCTG
>JAITMS010000136.1 GCA_031277255.1 Azonexus sp. | reverse complement strand
GCGCTCCTGGCGCAAATAATCTTCCATACCTCCGGAAACCAGCAGACCGACGCGACGCCCCTTGCGTTCGAGCAGGCGGTTGAGCATCGCCGTACCCGAATAGATACCGGTCTTCAATTGCGGGAAGCCCTCCTCGACCGTCAAGCTCCAGTAATTCATCGCATCGCGGGCCGAATTGATGAACCCGATCGATTCGTCATGCGGCGTCGTCTGTGCCTTGCCGACGACGAACAAACCGCTGTCGTCGATGATGAAGGAATCGGTCATGGTACCGCCCGCATCGATGCCGAGAATTCTCGGCTTTCGCCGGGCGCTTGTTGTGGCGCTTACCGTCATTCCAGTCTCCTTTATTGATGTACTTCGGTTCGCCGCGGCAGACTGCGCTACCGACTTGGCGCAGTCAACGGAACATACCGGCGTCTATCCTAGGCAGAGGAAAACCGGCGCAA
Organism: Azonexus sp.; assembly: GCA_031277255.1. Classification (GTDB taxonomy): domain Bacteria; phylum Pseudomonadota; class Gammaproteobacteria; order Burkholderiales; family Rhodocyclaceae; genus Azonexus. The sequence continues at coordinate 7,785 of JAITMS010000136.1, read as the reverse complement.
GCCACCCCGAAGGGTAGTTTTTGGTTCATGTTGCCCAACAAGCAGGCGCTCGCGGAAGCTCTACCGAACCCCAGCCATCACGCCAAGATCACTTGACTTGGCAACGCCAGTCTCGTATTTTGATTTAAAAATCTATTCATGAATATATTCAAAAATATGCCACGTCATGCAAATAATATCCGCCAACATCTCTCTGATGGCCCGCTAACCACCAGGCAACTCATTGATAAAACGGGCCTTAGCCAGCCGACGCTGTGGCGTGCAATGAAGGTGATGGGTAACGAAATCGTGCGCTTGGGAGCAGGCCCAGCCATTCAATATGCTCTGCGTGATGCCGCAAGAGGCTTGCCCGACATTCCCATCTACCGCGTCAGCGCAGAAGCAAGAATTGAGCGTCTCGGTCATCTCCTACCCGTCCGTCCCACTGGATTTGTGATGCGTCAGGAGAGTGGACGCACATTGCATAGCGACGGTCTGCCCTGGTGGTTATTCGACATACGCCCGCAAGGCTATCTTGGTCGCGCCTATGCCAGCCAACACGGTCCGGCGCTCGGACTCCCAGTGCGTATTACCGATTGGACTGATACCCACGTATTACACGCCCTGCTAACGCACGGATACGATGTCACAGGCAACCTGCTGCTTGGCGATATTGCAAGGGATCATTTTCTCGTGATGCAAGCACCTGAACCGCTTGCTGCAGAGGACAAGCCGGAGAAATACCTTGCCCTCGCTTTGGCCGCTGCGTCTGGAGAGGTTCCAGGTTCATCGGCAGGCGGTGAACAGCCAAAGTTCACCACCTACGCCATAACGCCAAACGGTTCCCAACACCTTATCGTCAAATTCAGCGAACAAGAACCCGGCCCGGTGACCGAGCGATGGCGCGATCTGCTTCTTGCCGAACATCTGGCGCTAGCTGTCTTGCGCGAAGCGGGCATTCCCTCTGCCACCACGCAAATACTGGATTATCGGGGCCAGCGATTTCTTGAAGTCGAGCGCTTCGACAGAATCGGCAGCCTCGGACGGCGCCTGCTGGTTTCGCTGGCGGCGCTGGATGCCGAGTTCGTTGGCGCAGGATCGGCAACATGGCCCGTCATCGCGCGACAACTGGCGGCGAACAATCTGATTCGCCCAGAGGCAGTTGCCATCGTAGACCTGCTGTGGGCCTTTGGCAAAATGATCGGTAACACCGATATGCACAACGGCAATCTGTCTTTCATGTCCGAACATGGTCGCCCTTACGACATTGCGCCGGCATACGACATGTGCCCAATGGGATTTGCCCCTCGGAGCGGCGGCGGGCTGTCCGATACCCTGGAGGAGATACCAATTCAAGCCGACATCGCCAACGACACTTGGCGCCTCGCGGAGACGCTGGCGCGTGCGTATAGCGCCAGGCTGTTGACTGAGTCTGGGTTCAGTCAGCGATTTCGACCATGCATCAACAGTCTGAACAAGCACATTCAATTAACATCGGCCAAGTTGGCCAGATTGATCTGAGCGTGGCGAGGCTCGCAAAAAAAACGCCGGAACAGACCGGCAGGCGTCCTCAACAGACTTCAAACAAACCGGCTGCGCCCATGCCGCCGCCGACGCACATGGTTACAACCACGTATTTGACGCCGCGCCGACGCCCCTCGATGAGCGCGTGCCCGACCAGACGCGCGCCGCTCATGCCATAGGGATGACCGATGGCGATACTGCCGCCATTGACGTTGTAGCGTTCCGGGTCGATGCCTAAAGTGTCACGACAGTAAAGCGCCTGGCAGGCGAAGGCCTCGTTCAGCTCCCACAGGCCGATATCGTCAACACTCAGCCCGTGCCGGGCAAGTAGCTTGGGGATGGCATAAATCGGGCCGATGCCCATTTCTTCAGGGGCGCAACCTACAACGGCAATGCCACGATAGATGCCTAGCGGCTCCAGACCACGCGATTCGGCAAGGCGTGATGCCATCAGCACACAGGCGGAAGCGCCGTCAGAGAGTTGGCTGGCATTGCCGGCGGTGATTCGCCCGCCTTCGATAACGGGTTTGAGGGTTTGCAAGCTCTCCAGGGTCGTATCGGGCCGATTCCCTTCGTCACGCGTAAGGGTGATGTTCTGGTAGCTGACGGCCTTGGTTTCCTTATCGACCACGGCCATGCTGGCGGCAACAGGTATGATTTCGGCGTCGAAACGCCCGGCCGCCTGAGCCGCGGCTGTCCGCCGTTGCGATTCGAGCGCGTAGCGATCCTGTGCCTCGCGGCTGATGCCGTATTTTTCGGCAACCCGTTCGGCAGTCGACAACATGGGCATATAGGCGTGCTCGACGCGTTCGATCACGGCGGCGTCCTTTTCGGCGCTCCACCATTCAAAGTAGTGATTCTGCACCGTCGAGATATTCTCCTGGCCGCCAGCGACGGCAATATCCATGCCGTCAACCATGATCTGCTTGGCTGCCGTGGCAATCGCCATCAGGCCGGAAGAGCATTGACGGTCGATGGTCTGGGCGCTGACAGTGACAGGCAGATTGGAGGCCAGCACCGCCAGCCGGCCAATGTTCATACCAGCGGTACCGGCGGTGAGGACGCTGCCGATGACGACATCGTCGATCTCGTCTCCGTCGACGCCAGCGCGCGCCACTGCATGATTGATAGCGTGCGCCATCAATGTCGGCGATTTGATGTTGTTGAAAGCGCCGCGAAAGGCTTTGCCAATCGGGGTACGGGCGGTGGATACGATAACGGCTTCTCTCAAGATAGTCTCCCGGTTGTGTAGGTTCGCTAATGACGAAACTCAGTAATCGGCAAAGCGCTGGCCCGATGCAGCCAGTTTTTGCAGGAGCGCCGCCGGCTCCCAATAGCCGTACTGGTTGCCATAGCGGCGGGCAAAAACGGCCATGCCTTCGAGGATGGCAGCGAGGCCGATGACATCGGCCTGGTGCATGGGGCCGCCCAGGCGGGCAGGAAAGCCATAGCCGCTGGTCCACACCACGTCGATGTCGCTGGCGCGGTAAGCAATGCCTTCCTCAAGGGTCTTGGCGCCTTCGTTGATGAGCGGGTAGAGGCAACGCCTGACGATTTCCCCGGCGGCAATATCGCTCCGCCGGGCGATGCCGTAACGCGCCGCCAGGCCGGCACAGATGTCGTCCACGACCGGATCGGAGACGGCCTTGCGCCCCTCGTAGCGGTAATAGCCGACACCGGCCTTCTGGCCATTGCGACCCAGTTGGTGGAGCGTCTGAATCACCGAACGATAGGCCGGGTCGGCTGGCAGGCCGCCCGCTTTGCCGCGCTCGATCAGCACTTTGGCGCCGACGTCGACACCGGCCAGGTCCATCATGCGGTGCGGCCCCATGGCCATGCCGAAGGCTTCCAGCGCCTGATCCACCTGCGCTGGGGTCGCCCCTTCCATGAGCAGCAATTCGGCTTCGCGCAGATAGCCTTCCAACATGCGGTTGCCGATGAAGCCGTAGCAAACGCCAGACACCACGGCAACCTTGCCGATCCGTTTGGCCAGCGCCATAACGGTCGCCAGCGCGGCAGGCGACGTTTGGCGACCACGCACCACCTCCAGCAAGCGCATCACATTGGCCGGGCTGAAGAAGTGCATGCCCAGAACATCCTGTGGCCGGCCCGTGGCAAGGGCGAGTTCATCAACATCGAGCGAGGAGGTGTTGGTGGCAATGATGGCGTCGGGCTTGCAAAGGCCGCCGAGTTTTCCCAGCACCTCTTTCTTGATCGACATATTCTCGAAAACAGCTTCGATCACCAGGTCACAGTCGGCCACATCGCCGTATTGCAGGGCGCCTGTAAGCAGCGCCATCCGGGCGTCGAGCTGTTCCCGGGTGAGCTTGCCCTTGGCCAAGGTCGTCTCGTAGTTCCGGCGGATGATGCCAAGACCCCGATCAAGGGCTTCCTGTCCCATGTCAATAAGGACGACGGGAATGCCGACGTTGATGAAATTCATCGCGATACCGCCGCCCATGGTGCCAGCGCCAATGACCCCGACCTTGGCGACCGGGTGTTTTTGCACGCCTTCGGGCAGGCCGGGTATGCGCGCCGCCTCACGCTCGGCGAAAAAGATGTGGCGTAGCGCCGCCGACTCTGGCGAGCGGACGCTGGCCAAAAACTGATGACGCTCAAATTCTAATCCCTGAGCAAAGGACTGGCTGACAGCAGCACTGACACAATCGACGATGCGCGCCGCCGCCAGGGGCGCGCGCGACTTGCCGAGCAGTTCCTGGCGGGCGCTTTCGATATCGGCCAAGGCAGTCTCGGCGTCGCCGATGGGCCGCTCGCTGGCGCGACGCGTTGCCTCGCCGCCCGCCGGCAGGCGCGAGAAAAACGCTTTGGCGGCGGCCAACAGATCGCCTTCGACGATCTCGTCGATCAGACCTTTTTTCATGGCTTCCGGCGCGGCAATCGGTGTGCCGGAGAGCATCAGTTCGAGCGCCGGACGGACACCCATCAGGCGAACCGAACGCTGGGTGCCGCCGGCTCCCGGAACTAAACCCAGGGTGATTTCCGGCAGACCGACCCGGGCGTTGGCCAAGGCGATGCGATAGTGAGAGGCCAAGGCCAGCTCGAACCCGCCGCCCAGCGCCGTGCCATGAATGGTGGCCAGCACCGGCTTGCCGAGGTGTTCGATGAGATCAAAAATGCCATTGGGATCAACCGCGACCGGGTCGCCCTCGGAAAATTCCCGGATGTCGGCCCCGGCGACGAAGGTGCGGCCAGCGCAAAGGAGCGCCACGGCGTGCGTCGCAGGATCGTCGCGGATTTGCCTGAAAACATCAAGAAGCCCTTGGCGCACTGCCATTGACAGGGCATTGACGGGTGGATTGTCGATGGTGACGACGGCCAGACCATCGTCTTTGCGCCAGGTGACGGGACGACTCATGATTTTCCTCGCAGTTCAGAACCAGTTGTCCTGCATATCCAGCGGCGTCGAATTACCGCCGGACAGCAGATCGAATTGATGGTTGACGGCGGGAAGTTCCCACTCGCCGTAATAGCGGGCGGCCTGCAACTTGCCGCGATAAAAACCGGCGTCGGCTCCCGTCCCGGTAGCCAGCGCCCGGGCGGCAACCAGCGCCTGTTTGAGCCAGATCCAGGCGGCGGCGATGCGGCCCGCCGCGTCGAGATAGAGGGTGGCATTGGCCAAGGCGCGGTCAGGATCGCACTGTTGTAGATCGAGCAGATGCGCCGTGACTTGATCGAGACGCTTCAGGCTGGCGGCCAGCGCAGCCTGCAATCCAGCAATATCAGGCTGCCGGTCGGGCAGTGTTTCGGCCAGCGTTTCAGCAACCGCATCGCAAAAAGCGGCATAGCAAGCGCCGTTTCGCAAGCCCGCCTTGCGTCCGAGGAGATCGAGGCCGTGGATAGCCTCAGCGCCTTCGTGGATGGGATTGAGCCGCTGGTCGCGATAGAGCTGTTCAAGCAGGTGGTCGCGGGTGTAGCCGGCCCCGCCGAGTACCTGAATCGCCATTTCATTGGCCTGGCAGCCGTACTTGGCAGGCCAGGATTTGACGATGGGCGTGAGAAAATCGAGCAAGAGGCTGGCGCGCTCCCGGCGGGCAGGGTCAGGATGGGTATGCTGATCCTCGAATAACGAGGAGGCATAAAGGCATAGCGCCAACGCGCCCTCGGCGACCGCCTTCTGGGCGAGCAACAGACGGCGGATGTCGGCATGGCCGATGAGCGGAACCTGCGGCGAAAGAGGATCCCGGCATGAAGGCAAGCGCCCCTGGCGGCGCTCGCGGGCGTATTCCAGAGCGAGCAGGAAGCCTCGATAGGCAATGCAAGCGGCAAACAGACCGATGCCGATACGAGCCTCGTTCATCATCTGGAACATGTGCGCCAAACCATGCCCCGGTTTGCCGATCAGATAACCGACCGCGCCTTCCTTTTCGCCGAAGGAAAGAACCGTCGACGTGGTATTGCGCCAACCCATCTTGTGCAACAGACCCGCCAGAGCGACATCGTTCCGTTCTCCCGGATTGCCATCCGGCCCAGGCAGATACTTGGGCACCAGGAACAGCGAGATCCCCTTGACGCCTGGCGGATCGCCCTTTATCCGGGCGAGCGCCATGTGGGCGATGTTGTCGGTCAGTGATTGATCGCCGCCAGAGATGAACATTTTCTGACCGAAGATACGGTAACTGCCGTCGCCAAACTCGACCGCGCAGGTCTTGATATCACCCAGCGCCGACCCCTGCTCCGCTTCGGTCAGGGCCATGGTGCCGGCGCAGCGGCCATCGCCCAGCGGCGCCAGCCAGATCGCTTTTTGCTCTGGCGTGCCGAAGGCGCGCAGGAGGTTGGCCGCTCCGATGGTGAGGAAAGGGTAGGCGGCAGTCGCGGCATTGGCGGCGTTGAAATAGGCCATCGCCGCCCGCAGCGCGACCTCGGGAAACTGCAAGCCGCCCTCCTCGGCATCCCAGTGCGCGGAAAAAAATCCGGCTTCGGCAAAGGCATCCCAGGCCGTTTTGGTTTCCGCAATCATGCGCACATTGACGCCATCGTATTCCGGCTCTGTCGCGTCACCCTTGGCGTTGTGCGGGGCAAATTCCTCCTCGGCAATGGCGCGGGCGGTTTTGAGCACTGCGGTGAAAACCTCTGGCGAATGTTCGCGGTAGCGTTCGCGCTGGACGAGAGCTGCCGTATCGAGAAATTCGTAAAGCAGAAAGGCAAGGTCGCGGTCGTTCAGCAAATCGGCCATGCTTACATCCAGCTCAGGGTTTGTCCGCCATCCACCGGCAAGGCGACGCCGGTGATGTACCTGCCAGCGTCCGAAGCGAGCAGCAGAACAGCGCCATCAAGGTCGCCGGGTTGGCCAAAGCGGCGCATGGGAATCCGTTTCAGCACGCCGTCGTCGATTTGCTCGGCGCGGAAGGCGGCGTGCATGTCGGTCTCGATATTGCCAGGACACAGGGCATTGACCCGAACGCCGCGCGCCGCCAGTTCCAGGGCCATCACCCGTGTCAGATGCACCAGACCCGCCTTGCTGGCGGCATAGCTGGCAAGCAGGCCGCCAGCCCGCAATCCCGCCGTCGAGGCGACGTTGATGATTGAACCGCTGCCTGCTGATCGCATCCGCCGCGCCGCTTCCTGCGCGACGAGAAAAGCGCCTTTGAGATTGGTGTCGAACAGCCGCTCGACTTCGGCCCGCTCCTGGTCGATGAAGCGTTTGATATAGATGATCCCGGAGTTGTTGACCAGCACCTCGACCGTCGCCCCGTAGCGCGCTTCAAAGGCGTCAAAGACGGCGGCGAAGGTTTCCGGGCGGGTCACGTCGAGGGCGATGGCCATTGCCTCGCCGCCAGCATCACGGAGCTCGGCAACAGCCGATTCCAGCCGTTCAATACGCCGGGCGGCCAGCCCGACCTTGGCGCCACGGGCCGCGAACAGGTGGGCCAGATGCAGGCCAATGCCGCTCGACGCGCCGGTAATCAGCACCCGTTTGCCTTCAACCCCGAACAATTCGCTCATCGTCGTCCTCGCAAGACCTGCCAGGCTGAACCCCCAACCGGCGCTTACCTGTGACGATCCTATTCGAGAGCCGCAGTCCGCCCCCCACCCCGCCGGGTAGTTTTCCCCAGCCGTCGGCAAGCGTTCAGACCAGGGATGTCAGAGAGTCAAGCCGCCATCGACAATCAGGCATTCACCATTGGTATAGCTGGCGGCGTCGGAAACCAGATAGAGAATGGCTCCAGCCATTTCCTCCGGTTCCGCGTGCCGGCCCAAGGGAATCCGCGCCATCATCTGTTCATAAACAGCCGGCGTGTCGAACAGGGCGGCGGCAAAGCG
>JAITMS010000031.1 GCA_031277255.1 Azonexus sp. | reverse complement strand
CTGGCGGCGCGCTGTCGGTGGCGCTGGCGGGCGGTTCCACACCCGTCGCTGGCTCGTCCGCTGGCGGCGCGGCGGCGGTTTCGCGGCGCACCCACAGCGGCGCAATGCCCATTTCCGTCAAGATCTGTTCGCGGTTGAGGCTCATGCCAATTCCTTCGCAAAAACCAGCGCGTCTTCGCGCCCCTCGGTCGCCGGGTAGTATGCCTTGCGGCGGCCGATTTCCTGAAAGCCGAAATGGCGGTAAAGGGCGACGGCTTTGTGGTTCGAGGGCCGGACTTCGAGAAAGAGCCGTCCTACCCCGCTCTGGCGGGCGTTTTCCATCGCCTGACGGAGCAAGCGGGCGCCGTGGCCGCAGCCCTGGTGGCGGGCGGCGACGCTGAGATTGAGCAGATGCGCTTCGTCAATCACCCGCATCAGCACCGAAAAGCCGATCAATTCGCCGCCCCGGCGCAGCACCCAGGCGCTGTGACCGGCGGCCAGCGAATCGGCAAAATGGCCGCGCGACCACGGAAAGGCTTGCAAGGCGGCTTCCACGGCCACGACCGCGTCGAGGTCACTCTCCGCCATCGGGAAAAATTCCGCCGGGAGATCGAGGGCGCTGTGCCGCAGACTCACGCCCGACCGCCCGCGCCCAGCCGCTCGGCCACTGTCTTCGCCACTTTGTCGCGGATGTAGAGGGGGGCCGCCAGCGCCGCGTCGATGCCTTCGCCACGCCTGAGGCGCGGCGCGGCCAGGGCGGCGACCGCCGCCGCTGTTGGCAGGATATCCGGCAGCAGGGCCGCTGATGGCGCGCCCGCCGCTTGCAAGCGTTCGGCCAGTTCAGGGTAGGCCGTCAGCGCATTGCCGCAGACCCGCCAACCCGCCGCTCCCGGCAGGGTCAATGCGGCGGGCGGCAGAACGCGGATATCGCCCTGCAACTGGCATTCGCCGCCGCTCACCCGGTAGCGGGCGGCATAGACTTCGCCCATCCGCGCATCAAGCAGGGCCAGCGTCTTGCCCTCACCCGTCTGCACCGCCATCGCTTCAAGGCTGACAACCGGCAGCAATGGTCGCCCGCTCGCCACCGCCAGCCCTTGCGCCGCCGCACAGGCGACGCGCAGCCCGGTAAAAGCGCCGGGGCCAGCGCCAAAAGCGATGGCGTCAAGGGCAGCGACGCTAACCCCGGCCTCCGTCAGCAGTTCGTGCACCAGCGGCAGCAAGGTTTCGGAATGCGAGCGCCCCGCCGGACAGCGGCGTTCAAGCACAGCGCCATCGCGCCAAAGGGCGCAGGAACCCGCCTCGGTCGAGGTTTCCAGAGCAAGAATAAGCATGGGACGGATTTTACCGGACTGAGGACTGAGGACTGAGGACAGAAGACAGAAGACAGAGGGGTGTTCGGTAGACAGTAATCAGCCAATTTCCGCTGGCGGGAGCCAGCGCAAGCCGACAGACAACAGAAAACAGACTACCTCTCTGTCTTCTGTCCTCTGTCTTCTGTCCTCTGTTCCCTGTCTTCTGTCCTCTGCTGCCTCATCTCCTCGCGCAGGCGCTGCCGTTCTTCCGGGGCCATGCGCCGCCAGTGCGGCCTGTCGTCGGCGGTCTGGCCGCTCTCACGCCAATGCTCGCGCCAGTGTTCGCGCATCTGGCGGCGCATCCGCTGGCGTCTTTCGCGGTGTTCGTCGGCAGCCTGCGGAGCTTGATCGCCGCTGACCTGCATTTCCGGCTCCGGCCCCGCCGTCGCGCCATCGCCATCCGCGGCGGCGGCGGCGATCACGATCAACAAGGAGGCGAGGAACAGGGCAAACTTCATGGCGCTGTCGGCAAGCGGGAACAGCCATCATTGTCCGCCGCCGCCACCGGTATGCCGGAAAAGAAATGTAAGGATATGTTTCCCCTGTTTTTCCGTATTTTTTGACGGTAATTCATTGTTACCATTTGCCGTGGCGCTGTGGCCTCTCTTTTCTTATCCTGAAACATGAACCAGCCCGTCCAGAACCTGCTCGTCGTCGATGACGACATCCGCCTGCGCGAACTCCTGACCCGCTACCTCGGTGAACAGGGCTTTGAGGTCAAAGCCGCCGCCGATGGCAAACAGATGGATAAATGGCGCAACCGCGAACATTTTCACCTGATCGTCCTCGACCTCATGCTGCCCGGCGAGGATGGCCTCTCGATCTGCCGCCGCCTGCGCGGCGCGGGCGACCGCACGCCGATCATCATGCTGACCGCCAAGGGCGACGACGTCGACCGCATCGTCGGCCTTGAAATGGGCGCTGACGATTATCTGCCCAAGCCCTTCAACCCGCGCGAACTGCTGGCCCGCATCCATGCCGTGCTGCGCCGCCAGACGCAAAAACCGCCCGGTTCGCCGGAGGACGAGGCGGAAACCATCCGTTTCGGCCCCGTCGAAGTCAATCTGGCGACCCGCACCCTGCACCGCGACGGCCAGCCGCAGCCGCTGACCACCGGCGAATTCGCCGTGCTCAAGGTGCTGTTGCAGCATCCGCGCCAGCCGCTGTCGCGCGACAAGCTGATGACGCTGGCCCGTGGCCGCGAGCAGGGGCCGTTCGACCGAGCCATCGACGTACAGATTTCCCGCCTGCGCAAGCTGATCGAAAACGACCCGGCCCAGCCGCGTTACCTGCAAACTGTCTGGGGCTTCGGCTACGTCTTCATCCCCGACGCCGGCAAGCGCGAGACATGATGCCGCGCTCGCTGCTGACGCGCACCTTTCTCCTGCTGGCGCTGCTCGTCCTGTTGACCACCGCCGCCTGGTTCACGCTCTTTCGCTACCTCGACGCCGAACCGCGCGCCCGCGACGTGGCGCAGCGGATGGCCTCGACCGTCAATCTGGTTCGCGCCTCGCTGCTCGCCACCGCGCCCGACCAGCAGCTGGCCTTGTTCAAGGAACTCGGCTCGCGCGAAGGCATCCGCCTCCTGCCAGCAGAAGCGGGCGACCGCCTGACGCCGCTGCCCGACACCCGCTTTCTCGGCCTGCTCCAGCAACGGCTGAGCGAGCGGCTGGGGCCGCAAACCCGCATCGCCTCAAGCGTCAACGGCCAGCCCGGATTCTGGATCAGCTTCCGCCTTGATGACGACAACGCCAACGACCCCGACGACGCATTCTGGCTGATCCTGCCGCGCGAGCGGGCGACGCGCAATGTCGCCGGTCATCTGCTGGCCTGGGGAACGCTCGCCGTGGCGCTGGCCCTCATTGTCGCCTGGCTGCTTGCCTCGCACATCAGCCGCCCGCTGCGGGCGATGGCCGCCGCCGCCGCAGTCGTTGGCCGCGGCCAGACACCGCCGCCGCTGGCCGAACAGGGCGCGAGCGAGATCCGCCGCCTCGCCAGCGCCTTCAACGCCATGGCGGCGAGCCTCGAACGCCACGAAAAAAACCGCTCGGAAATCCTGGCCGGTATTTCGCACGACCTGCGCACGCCGCTGACGCGGCTGCGCCTCGAAGCCGAAATGAGCATCGGCGACGACAACGCCCGCCAGGGCGTCATCGCCGACATTGAAGAAATGGAAGCGATCATTTCGCAATTCATGGACTACGCCCGCGACGAATCCGGCGAAGCGGCAGTAACGACCGATCTGGCGGCGCTCCTCGGCGACATCGCCGAACGCAAAATCGCGGCAGGCTGCCCGCTCGACCTCCAACTCGCCGATCTGCCGCCGCTCCAACTGCGGCCCAAGGCGCTGACCCGCGCCCTCAACAACCTCATCGACAACGCCAGCCAATACGGCGGCGGCGAAATCCGGCTGACGGCAACGGCCAGCGCCAACGACATCCGCCTCGACATCATCGACCACGGCCCCGGCATCCCCGCCGCCGAGACTGAGCGCCTCAGACGCCCCTTCACCCGCCTCGACGCCGCCCGCAGCGGCCCCAGCGGCACCGGCCTGGGTCTGGCCATCGTCGACCGCGTCGCCCGCCTGCATGGCGGCCGCCTCGAGCTGCTGCCCAACCCCGGCGGCGGCCTCATCGCCCGGCTGATTCTGCCGCGCCAGCCCCAGGAGAAACCCGAATGTGGCTGACGCTACGGCAACGCCTGCTGCCCCTCGACACCCTCTATGTCCAGATTTTTTCCGATCGTCTGGTAGCGGCCAACATCACCACCGGCCAATCCGCCACCACCCGGCGCGACCCGCAATACGCCTCGCCCCGCCTCCTGGTCGGCCATTTCACATCCGCCGAACAGCAACTCAAGACCACGGTCAAACCCCTCCGCCACCCCCTGCGCGCCCATGAAATCCTCGTGCACCCGATGGAACAGATCGAAGGCGGCCTCTCACAAATCGAGGACAGGATATTCCGCGAACTCGGCAAAAGCACCGGCGCTTGCCGCGTCGGCGTCCATACCGGCAACATTCTGAACGGCCAGGCCATCAGCCGGGCCATCGCTGATTACCAGCTACGGCCACCGTCTTAAAGCGGTTTTGATTCAAGTACATACACCCCCCTATACCGTTCGGGCTGAGCTTGTCGAAGCCCGGTTCAAGCCGCCCTATCCTCTCTCCGCACCGTCCTTCGACAAGCTCAGGACGAACGGGAGTGTAAGGACTTGAACAGAAAATGCTCTAAAGCTGTCCTTTGGTCGTCGCTGACGAGTCCGCCGCAACAAGATCGGGTTAAATCGGGTATATTTGGGTATACAAGAAGCGCGCCATGAAAGACCCTCAACTCACTCTCAGCCCCGATCTCATCAAACTCATCGCCGAAATCGACGAGTTCAAAGGCCGCTGGGAAGCCCTCAAGACGCTCTCGCCAGACCGTCTCAGCGCCTTGCGCAAGGTCGCCACGATCGAAAGCGTCGGTTCTTCCACGCGCATCGAAGGCGCAAAGCTATCCGATGCCGAAGTCGAAGACCTGCTCGCGCGGGCGCTCACCATCCAGTCGTTCAAAACACGCGACGAGCAGGAAGTGGCCGGATACGCCGAAGTGATGGACCTCGTGTTCGAAGCCTGGGCCGAACTGCGCCTCACCGAAAATCACATCCGCCAACTGCACCAAACGCTGCTGCGCCACAGCGACAAAGACGAGCGCCATCGTGGCGCTTACAAAACGCTGCCCAACAACGTCGTCGCCTTTGACGCGGATGGACGGGAGATTGGCGTCGTATTCGAAACCGCCTCGCCTTTCGATACGCCGCGCGAAATGGAATCGCTCGTTGCCTGGACGCGCAAAACACAGGAGGAAGAAGCACATCATCCGCTCCTCGTCATCGCCGTTTTCATCGTGACATTTCTGGCGATTCATCCGTTTCAGGACGGCAACGGACGGCTCTCGCGCGTACTCACCACGCTCCTGCTGCTGCGCGCGGGCTACGCCTACGTGCCTTACGCTTCACTGGAGCGCGTCATCGAAGAAAACAAGGATTTCTATTACAAGGCGCTGCGGCGCACACAAACGACACTTAACAGCAAAACACCGGATTGGGCGCCGTGGGTTGGCTTCTTCCTGCGTTCCCTCAAGCGCCAGAAAGACAGCCTCGCAGCGCGGCTCAGAGACGAGCGGAAAGCGCAGGACAACGAAGAAGAATTGCCGGAACTCTCGCGTCAGGTCATCAAGGCATTGCAGCAAAAAGAACGCCTGACGATCACACAGCTTGCAGAAATGACGGGGGCGAACCGGAATACGCTGAAAGTGCGGCTACGCGAACTGGTCGCGGCGAGACGGATACGACAACGGGGAAAAGCGCGGGCGACGTGGTATGCGTTGTAAAGAAGCCTCCCCTTCAAGAAACGCGCACCGCATGCGGATCGGCGACGTTCCAGCCCTGGGCGGCAAGCATGGCGTTGATGGGGACACGGGAGAAGGCTTCGTTTTTGTTCACTTGAGCTTGAGGCCAAACGTCTCGCCAATCAGCTTGACGACTTCGGGGTCGTCCCATTCCCGTGCGCCCTCGACTTTTTTCAGCACCTTGCCGTCGGCGGAGATGAGGACGGTCAGGGGGATGTGTTTGGCGCCCAACAGACCTTCGATGTAGAAATCGCGGCTATCGAGGTAAATGGGGAAGGCCAGCCGGGCGCGTTTGGCGTAGAAGGCTGCGTCTTCGATGTTGTCGTCGGTGGACACGCCGATGATGTTGAATTGCCCGCCGTGGAAGCGTTTGGCAAGGCGGCTGAGGGAGGCCATTTCCTGACGACAGGGGCTGCACCAACTGGCCCAGATGTTGATGATGAGCGGTTTGCCGCGATAGGCCGAGAGTTTTTTGTTGGCCGCGCCGGGCAGCCCGTAGAGGGTCGCTTCGGTCAAACGCCCGCCGACCGGCGTCGCCACCTGGTTGGCCGCCGAAGCCTGGGCCGAGGCGGCGGCAGTCAGCGCGAGCAGCGACAAAAGGAGGGAGAAAAGCCATTTCATCGGTGAGTCACCTTTCAGTTGTTTCGATCAAGACCACGGCCTGCGCTTCGATGGCTTCGGCGCGGCCGAGGTAGCCAAGTTGCTCGTTGGTTTTGCCCTTGATATTGACGCAGTCCGGCCCAATGCCCAAGTCGGCGGCGATGTTGGCGGTCATGGCGGCGGCATGGGGCGCGAGCCGGGGTTTTTGGGCGATCACGGTGGCGTCGACATTGACGGGTCGCCAGCCGCGTTCGGCCAGCAGGGCGACGGCGGCGCGGAGCAGGATGCGGCTGTCGACACCGGCGTAGCGCGGGTCGTCATCGGGAAAGTGCCGCCCAATGTCGCCCAGGGCCGCCGCGCCGAGCAAGGCGTCGGTGATGGCGTGCGCCAGCGCGTCGGCGTCGGAATGGCCGAGGAGGCCGGTTGGGTGCGGAATCTCGACGCCGCCGAGGATCAATTTGCGGCCAGCCGCCAGTGGGTGTACATCGTAGCCCTGCCCGACCCGGATAGTCATCGTCTTGCCCTCAGAATCATGGCCGCCAGCGCCAGATCGGCGGGCCAGGTGACTTTCAGATTGCTGGCGTCGCCCTTGACCAGTCGGGGCGACAAACCCATCGCTTCAATCGCGCTGGCCTCGTCCGTGACAGCGTGGCCGCCCGCCAGCGCCTTCTGCAACAGGCCGTAGCGGAACATCTGCGGCGTTTGCGCCTGCCACAGACCGTCGCGCGGCTCGGTAGCGGCCACGCGCTCTGCCGCGTCGGCGCGTTTCAAGGTATCGGCGACCGGCACGGCGAGGAGGCCGCCGACCGGATCATCGGCCAATTCCGCGAACAAGGCCGTCAGCATGGCCTGGCTGAGGCAGGGGCGGACGGCGTCGTGCACCAGAATCCAGTCGTCATCGACAGCGACCGTGGCTGCCGCGCCGAGGCTGTTGGCGACGCTGGCGGCCCGCGTCGCGCCGCCGCAGGCGAGGGTTTCGAGCTTGGCGCCAAGTGCTGACCAGTCATAACGACGCCACCACGGATCATCCGGGGCCAGCGCCACCCACACCCGTTCGATCTGAGGACAGGCGACGAGCGCGGCGAGGGTGTGGAAAATGAGTGGCCGACCGAGAAGATCAAGGTATTGTTTGGGCTTCTCCGCGCCGAAGCGGGAGCCGCTACCGGCAGCGGGAACGATTGCGTAATAACGTGGCATCGCTTAATTTTAGCGAAGAACGAAAACATGAGAGGAGAAGGATGAGCTTTGTTGCCCCCGAACTGGCCGCTCCGGTCGAAGCCTTTGCAACAACGCTGGGCATCGGCCTCCTGATCGGCATGGAGCGCGAGCGGCGGCAGGATTCGGCAGCCGGGCTGCGCACCTTTTCGCTGGTCGCCATGCTCGGCTGCCTGTTCGCCATGCTCGGCGAGAAAAGCGGCGCGCCCTGGCTGCTCGCCGTCGGCCTGGTGGCGCTGACGGGGACGATGATCGCCTCCAATTTCTCGTCCCAGCAGGAGGAGCAGTTTCGCGGCTTTACCACGGAAGCCGCCATCATCGTCACCTACACCCTCGGCGCGGCGGTCTGGATGGGCTACGCGACGCTGGCCGTGATGCTCGCCATCACCACGACCGTACTGCTCTATTTCAAGGCCGAACTAAAGCAGATCACCCAGCGGATGACGCCCAAGGATCTCAACTCCATCCTGCAATTCGCCGTCCTCTCGCTGGTCATCCTGCCCATTCTGCCGGACAGCGACTTCGGCCCCTACGCCGCCATCAACCCGCGTCAGATCTGGTGGCTGGTGGTCCTGATTTCCGGCCTGGCGCTGGCCGGTTATCTGGCACTGCGCATCATCGGCGCCCGCCACGGCGCGGCGCTGCTCGGCATCTTCGGCGGTCTGGCCTCGTCTACGGCAACGACCATGATGTTCTCGCGGCACGCCGCCAACCATCCCGACCTGATGCGCATGTCGACCCTGGTCATTCTCATCGCCAATGTCATGGTCATGGTGCGTCTTGGCGTCATCGCCGGCATCGTCGCCCCGGCGCTGATCCAGCCGATCGCCATCGTCTTTGCCTGCGGCATCGTCCCCGGCGCGCTGCTGGCGCTGCACGGCTGGCGGATTCTCAAGGAAGCGGGCAACCTGCCGATGCCCGATGTCAAGAACCCGACCGAACTCAAAACCGCCCTCTCCTTCGGCTGCATCTACGCCGTCGTCCTGCTCGCCGCCGCCTGGCTCAACGATCTCGCGGGCAACAAGGGCATGTACATCGTGGCCCTGGCTTCCGGTATCACCGACGCCGACGCCAGCGTGCTATCCACGCTGCGCATGTTCAGCATGGAGCGTCTGTTCCCGGCCCAGGCGGTGATCGCCGTGGCGCTGGCGCTGTTGGCCAATCTCGCCTTCAAGATCGGCTTGGTCATCAGCATCGGCGGCAAAACCCTGGCCCGCCACGCCCTGCCCGGCCTCTTGACCATCGGCGCCGGGCTTGGCGTCGGCCTTTTGCTGGCTTAGGGGCTGTTGACGCTAGCGCCGTTTTGATTCAAATGCATACACTCCCCAATACCGTTCGCCCTGAGCCTGTCGAAGGGCGGTGCGGAGAGAGAATCTGGAGGCTTGAACCGGGCTTCGCCTGTCCTGAGTTTGCCGAAGGAACAGGCCCAGCCCGAACGGGAGTGTACGGACTTGAACAGAAAATGCTCTAAAGCCATGAACGCCGCCGCCCGCCCCCCCGCCGTTGCCGGGATGTTCTACCCGGCGTCGGCCAGCGCCCTCGCCGCCGCCGTCGACCGCCTGCTCGCCGCCGCGCCAGCCGAACCGCTGCCCCGGCAGCCCAAGGCGATCATCGCGCCGCACGCCGGTTACATCTATTCCGGCCCCACCGCCGCCCGCATTTACGCCGCCCTGCGCCCGTGGCGGCAGCGCATCCGCCGCATCGTCCTGCTCGGCCCGACGCACCGCGTCGCCGTGCGCGGTCTGGCGCTGCCCAGCGTTCAATCCTTTGCCACGCCGCTTGGCGAAATACCCCTCGATGGCCCGGTCATGGCCGCACTCGACCCGCTGCCGCAGATCAGCCGCAACGACGCGGCGCACGCCCTGGAACATGCGCTGGAAGTGCATCTGCCCTTCCTCCAGCGTTGTTTCGACGATTTCACCCTGATCCCGCTGGCCGTCGGCCACGCCGAGCCGGAAGCCGTGGCCGAAACGCTCGAAACGCTGTGGGGCGGCGACGAAACCCTACTCGTCATCAGCTCCGACCTCTCGCACTTCCTGCCCTACGCCACGGCGCAACAGGTCGATGGCGACACCTGCCGCCACATCCTCGATCTCGACCCCCGCATCCGCCCGGAACAAGCCTGCGGCGCTTACCCGATCAACGGCCTCCTGCTCGCCGCCCGCCGCCACGGTTTACAGCCGCAACTGATTGGCTGCTGCAATTCCGGCGACACCGCGGGTGACCGCGAGCGGGTTGTGGGGTATGGCGCGTTTGCTTTTCATTCACTCGCCAGAGGTTAAAAAATGTCATCATTTATTTCGGGCATATTCAAAGTAATTGTTGCAATACTTCTTGTTTTTGGCATCTATGCCGTCTGGATGGCATTCGACACATCCAAGATAAGTGCTTTCTGCGCGGAGATACAGCCAGGCTCTGAATTTAGCTCTTTGTCAGCCTTGGAGGAAAAGCATGGCGTAAAA
>JAITMS010000177.1 GCA_031277255.1 Azonexus sp. | reverse complement strand
GATGGCGCTGACGCCGAGCGAGGCGAGGAGGCCCAGTTCGGCTGGCCCCAGGCGCTGGCCAGCTTTGATCGCGGCGGTTCCGGCGCGGGTGTCTTCGCCCTGGCGGCGCACATTCTGTTCGCGGCGCTGGCCGGGCGGGATGATGACCGTTTCGCCTTCATCGCGGACAATTTCCTGAATGACGACGCAATCGGCCCCGGCGGGCAGCGGCGCGCCGGTCATCATGCGGACGGTTTCGCCCGGCCTGAGCGGGTCGGCAAATGGACCACCGGCCAGGGCCGTGCCGCTGCGGCGCAAGCGGGTTTCCGCCGTTGCCGAGAGGTCGGCGCTCCGTACCGCCCAGCCGTCCATGGCCGAATTGTCGTGCCCCGGCACGTCGATGGGTGAGATGGCATCCGCCGCCAGCACGCGGTCAAGCGATTCGCGGAGGCCAAGCCGCTCGCTGCCGGTCAGCGGCTCGACTGCCGCCAGCAGGATGGCGCGCGCCCGGTCAACCGGCAGGGCGTCGGGGTCGTAATCGTCAAGCTGGGAAAAATTCAGGGGGGTCATGGGCAGAGATTGAGGATCAGGGTTGAGGGGCAGGGTTTGCTATTTGGAGCGGTTTTCACTCAAATACTTACACTCCCGTTCTCCGCACCGCCCTTCGACAGGCTCAGGGCGAACGGTGGTGTAATGATTTGAACAGAAAATACTCTAATCCGGCGGAGATTGGCGTGGGCGGCGGCCAAACAGGGGAATATGCCGGATTTCCGCCGAAGCGTGGGAGAAAAATACGGAACCGGCCAGAATCACCCAGAACAAGGTCAGGCGGGCATCGGCGTCAACAATCATCCAGACGATCAGCAGCAGTTTGACGATGACGGAAAAGCCCGCCAGTTCGCGCGGGTGGGAGGGCCTTCTGACAATATCCAGGACGAACATCAAGAGGCCGGTCAAGGCCACCCAGATGGCCGCCTCGGCGCCGCTGATCGCGCCGTCCAGCCATTGCGCGCCAAGCAGCACGACGGCGGCCAGGTGCGCGGCGCGCAAGAGGACGTGCAGCCAGCGGCCACGACCGAAGGGTTTGTTGGGGGCCGGTGTCTTCATTTGTCCGCTGGAGCCAAAAACTGCGCCCAGGAGCCGTCTGTCGGCCCGTCGAGCGGCTGATAGCCGGGCAGGGCCAGCAGGCGCTGGCGAAAGGTCGCGCCGCCGAGGCGGCGCAGGAAGGCCGCTCCGGCGCTGTCTTCCAGGGTTGGGCGGCAGAGGGCGAAACCGTAGCGTTCCCAGAGCATCGGCAGAAAGTCGAGGTCGTAGCGCCGCGCCGCCGCCAGAATGCCGAAACCGGCGTCGGCAGCCCCGCTGGCGACCGTGGCGGCAACCGCGTCGTGGGTGAATTCCTCGTGGGCGTAGCCGTCGATGCGCTCGCCGGCGATGCCGTTGGCGGCGAGCAACTGGTCGAGCAGGCGGCGCGTGCCTGAGCCGCGCTGGCGATTGACGAGGCGCAGGCGGCGTTCGGAGACATCGGCGAGGCTCGTTAAGGCGAGCGGATTGCCGCTCGCCACCAGCAGCCCGACCTGCCGTCGCATCACCGGCAGGCAGCGGTGCAGGCGCGGCTTGAGCCATTGCCCCAGCCAGGTCGCCAACTGCGCTGGCGACCAGTGTTCCGGCGCATGAAAACCGGCGATGTCGCATTCGCCCCGGCCAAGCGCGGCGAGCGCGTTTTCGCTGCCGCGCCAGGTGATTTCGACCGGCACCCGGCGGCCATGCTCGGCCCAGTCGGCCAGCGCCAGATCATGGCTGGCGTAGAGGCGCGGACGGCGGCAACGGTCGGCATGGGCGCCCGTTGGCGGCGTCGCCAGCACGTCCTGCATCCGTTCTTCCCAATGGGCGTGCGCTTCGCCGAGCGCCTGCCGCGCCGCCGCATCCATGCCGACCAGCGCCTCGCCAAACGCCGTCAGATGCGTCCCCCGTCCGCGCGCCATGACCGCCAGCTTGAGGCCGAGCCGCTGTTCAGCCGTGTGCAGCAAACCCCAGGCGGCGCGGTAAGACATCCCGGCGCTGGCCGCCGCCGCCGCCAGCGCGCGGGTGTCGAGCAAAGCCGACAAGAGCGCCAGCAGGCGGCGGGTGTCGAGGTCGCTCAGGTCGATCCCGAAATCCCAGTTCCAGCGCAGGCGGGGCAAACTTGTTGCAGTCTTTGGCATATTTTTCCTTTTCGCCCATTCCTTTAATCTTAAAACAAATCAATTTGAATCAGGCGGAGAAAACCCCATGCAAGTGCTTGACCGGCTGCGCCGCGCCATTCTACTGGCGGCCCTGAGCCTGTTTGCCGTGGCCGGGGCGGCGGCCGGGGAGCGTTTCATCACCGTCGCCTCGACGACCTCGACCGAGCAGTCGGGCTTGTTTGACTATCTGTTGCCGAAGTTTACCCAGGCCAGCGGCATCAAGGTTCGCGTCGTCGCCCTTGGCACCGGGCAGGCGCTTGATCTGGCGCGGCGCGGCGATGCCGACGTGGTTTTTGTGCACGATCAGGCAGCGGAGGAGAAATTTGTCGCGGCAGGCGACGGGCTGCGGCGGCAGCCGGTCATGTACAACGATTTCATTCTCGTCGGGCCGAAAGACGATCCGGCCCAGGCCGCCGGTCAGGACATCGCCGAGGGTTTGCGCCGGATCGCGGCGGCCCGCGCGCCTTTTGTTTCGCGCGGCGACAAGAGCGGCACCCACGCCGCCGAATTGCGTTACTGGCAGGCCGCAGGCATTGATCTCGACGCCATCAAGGGGCCGTGGTACCGCGATACCGGCTCCGGCATGGGGGCGGCGCTCAATACCGCCGCTGCGCTTGATGCTTACCTGCTTGCCGACCGTGGCACCTGGCTCAATTTCAGGAACCGGGGCAAGCTGAGCATCCTCATTGCCGGTGATCGCCGCCTTTTCAACCAGTACGGCGTCATTCTGGTCAATCCGGCGCGGCATCCAGAGGTCAAAGCGGCGGACGGGCAGCGTTTCATCGACTGGCTGGTCGCCGCCGCAGGCCAGCAGGCCATCGCCGCTTACCGGATCGGCGGCGAATCCGTATTCTTCCCCAACGCGGCGGAATAACCCGGCGGCCATGCAGGAGTTTGCCGCCAGCCTTGCCCTCGCCGCTCATCTGGTCAGCGCGGGCGACGCGCGGCTGGCGGGAATCGTCTCCTTGAGCCTTGGCGTCAGTCTCGGCGCGACGCTGCTGGCCTGCGCGCTCGGTATGCCGCTGGGGGCCTGGCTCGCCATCGGGCGCTTTCCGGGGCGGCATACGCTCATCGTCGCCTTCAACGCGCTGATGGGGCTGCCCTCGGTCGTTGCCGGGCTGTTTCTTTACCTGCTGCTTTCCCGCGCCGGGCCGCTCGGCGGCCTGGGCCTGCTGTTTACGCCGACGGCCATCGTCATTGCCCAGACCTTTCTGATCGCGCCGCTGATCGTCGCCCTGACCCGCCAGTTGATCGAGGACGCATGGCAGGAATACCGCGAACAGCTGCGCAGCCTCGGCGCTCGCCGGACACGGGCGGTCGCCACGCTGCTCTGGGACGGGCGTTTTTCGCTCAGCATCGTCGGCTTGGCCGGTTTTGGCCGGGCCATCGCCGAGGTCGGCGCGGTGATGATCGTCGGCGGCAATATCGACGGCGTCACGCGCGTCATGACGACGACCATCGCGCTCGAAACCAGCAAGGGCGATCTGCCGCTGGCGCTGGCCTTGAGCCTGATCCTCATCGCTCTCGTCATGGGCGTCAATCTTTTTGCCGCGCTGCTGCGGGCCTGGGCCGCCCGCCGCTGGGGATGACGATGAGCGGCTGGCTTCGTCTCGAGGCGCTGGGACTGAACGAAAACGGCGCGCGTCTCCTCAACCCGGTCAATCTCACGCTGACGGCTGGCCGGACGGCCATTCTCGGCGCCAATGGCGCGGGCAAAAGCACGCTGCTGCGGCTGCTGCACGGCCTCCTGCGACCAAGCGAGGGTCGCCTGATCTGGCCGACGCCGCTATCGCAGGGCATGGTCTTCCAGCGCCCGGCCATGCTGCGCGCCACGGTTCTGGCCAATGTCGAATACGGCCTGAAAATTCGCGGCGTCGAATCCGCCGAGCGCCGCCGCCGCGCCGCCGCCGCGCTCGCCCAGGTTGGCCTGGGCGACTTTGCCAAACGTCCGGCGCGGCGCTTGTCCGGCGGCGAACAGCAGCACGTCGCCCTGGCCCGCGTCTGGGCGCTGGAACCGCAAGTCCTGTTTCTCGATGAGCCGACCGCCAGCCTCGACCCGGCCAGCAGCCGCGAAGTCGAGCGCATCATCGGCGACATCGCCGCCGCTGGCGCGCGCATCGTCATGAGCAGCCACAACCTCGGCCAGGCGCGCCGCCTCGCCGAAGAAGTCATTTTCATCGACCACGGCGCGGTGCTCGAACAAACCCCCGCCGCCGAATTTTTCAAGCAGCCAGGAAGCGAAGCCGCCCGCCGCTTCCTCCGTGACGAAATGCCGTGACCGGGGCGAATGATGATAGATTATGCCGCGTCGCATCAGGCTTCCCCTGCTGGTCGCGCGTCAGGCTGCCCCGTCACCCTCTCATGGCAAAGGAGAAAGCATGAAATATTCTGGCGGCTGCTCTTGCGGAGCGGTGCACTATGAAACATCGGCGGAACCCGTGCTGCAAGGCAACTGCCATTGCCGCGAATGTCAGCGCATGACGGGCAGCGCCTACTCGGCGACGCTTTTCTTCCCGGCGGATGCCGTCAACATCAGGGGTGAAACGCGCAGTTATTCGCGTATCGGCAGCAATGGAAAAACGGTGGAGCGGCGCTTTTGTCCAGAATGCGGCTCACAACTGTTTGGCCGTCCCGGTTCACTGCCGGGTCTGCTCGGCATCCGCGCCGGAACGCTCGATGATGCGTCGATGTATGCGCCAGCGGTCAATATCTTCACCCGTAGCGCCGCCGCCTGGGATCATTTGGATCCGGCGCTGCCCAATTTCCCCGAAATGCCGCCCTTGCCATAAGGTTTGCGCCGGATATTGCGTTCAATCGTCATGGGATCGCTTTCAACAAGGCCGGATGATGTTCTGATTGTCGGCAGCGGCATCAATTCTCTCGTCTGCGCCGCCTTGCTGGCGCGCGCCGGGCGGAAGGTGCGCGTGCTGGAACGCGAGCAGGCGCTCGGCGGCTGCATCCGCACCGATGAATTGACGCTGCCTGGGCTGCGCCACGACACGCTGGCGACCGCCCATCCGCTGTTTCTGGTCGGGCCAGCCTATGCGGCGCTCGGCAAGGCGCTGCACGAGGCGGGGCTTGAATACTGCAATACCGATTCGCCCACTGGCGTGCTGCTGCCCGATGGTCGGCATCTGCTGTTGTCGACCTCGCGCGAGACTAACCGTCGCCGCTTTGACGCCTGCCATCCCGGCGACGGCGCGGCTTACGAGGCGGCGCTGGGCGACATCGCCAGTCAGGCGCCGCTGATTTTTTCCCTGCTCGGTAATGAGTTGTGGCGTTTCGGCATGGCCAAAACACTGACTTCGATGGCCTGGCAGCAGGGAGCGCACAAGCTGGCAGGGGCGTTCGGCGCGGCCTTGACGCCAGCGCGGCCCTGGCTGGCGCAGACTTTCGGCTCGACCTTGCCGGCCGCGCTGCTCGCCCCCTGGACGCTGCATTGCGGCCTGGGGCCGGACGCGCCGCTGTCGGGACTGATGGCCAAGGTCGTCGCCTTTACCCTCGAAGCGGTTGGTCTGCCGCTGGTGCGCGGCGGCAACGCCAACACGGTGGGCGCTTTTGCGCGCCTGATTGGCGCTGGCGGCGGCGTTCTCGAAACCGACGCCGATGTTGAGCGGGTACTGGTTGAAGCAGGCCGCGCGGTCGGCGTGCGGCTCTCGGATGGCCGTGAATTTCGCGCCAATGAAGTGATCTGCAACGTGACGCCGACTCAGCTTTACCAGCGCCTGCTCGATCCCGTCCATGTCCCCGATGAGGTTGCCGCCCAGGCGCGGCGCTGGCGTTATGGCCGGGGCAATATGCAGATTCATCTGGCCCTCTCGGCACCGCCGGAATGGCCCGATGCGGCGCTGGCGCGCGTCGGCTACCTGCATTTGAGCGGCGGCCCCGATGCCGTATCGCGCGCGGTCAATGAGGCCGAACGCGGCCTGCTGCCCGCCGAGCCGACCATCTGTGTGGGGCAGGCGACGGCGCTTGATCCCAGCCGGGCGCCTCCGGGGCGTCATATTCTGTGGGTTCAATTGCCCGAATGTCCGCGCCAGCCGCTTGGCGACGCCGCCGGTCTGATCGAGGTTCCGCCCGGCGGGCGGTGGACGGTGGCGTTGCGCGAAGCCTATGCCGATCGCATCATCGAACGGCTGGCGCGGCAGGCTCCCAACCTCAAGGCCAGTCTCCTGGCCCGCGCCGTGCTGTCGCCCGCCGATCTCGAAGGCTTGAACATGAATCTGGTCGGCGGCGACCCTTACGGCGGCGAGTGCAGTCTGGATCAATATTTTCTCTGGCGTCCGCTGCGCGCCACGCGCAATCACGAAACACCGATCGCCCATCTCTGGCATATCGGCGCGTCGACGCACCCCGGGCCGGGCTTGGGCGGCGGGTCGGGTTTTCACCTCGCCAAGACGCTGGGCGCGGTTTGAGACAGCAGCGTTAGCGCGACAAAACACGGCGGGCTTTTTCAGCCGCGCGTTTCCGGTTAAGTTAGCGGTCTTTGCATACGCAACTTGCTGGGAGAAAAAACAATGA
This sequence comes from Azonexus sp., assembly GCA_031277255.1. Lineage (GTDB taxonomy): Bacteria > Pseudomonadota > Gammaproteobacteria > Burkholderiales > Rhodocyclaceae > Azonexus. The sequence goes on along the minus strand of JAITMS010000177.1, from coordinate 35,842 downwards.
CGCCGCTTCGCATTGATCTGACCGCTGACGAAATTCCCGACCACTGGTACAACATCGCCGCCGATCTGTCGACGCCGCCGTCGCCGCCGCTGGGGCCGGATGGGCAGCCGGTGTCGCCGGAGGCGATGGCGGCGATTTTTCCGGGGCCGATTCTGGAACAGGAGATGAGCAGTCGGCGCTGGATTCCGATTCCTGAGGAAGTGCGGCAGATTTACGCGCAATGGCGGCCGGCGCCCTTGGTGCGCGCCCTGCGGCTGGAGCAGATGCTCGGTACGCCGGCCAAAATTTTCTACAAGTACGAAGGCGTCTCCGCCGCCGGTTCGCACAAGCCCAATTCCGCCGTGCCGCAGGCGTATTTCAACCAACGGGCGGGAACCAAACGGCTGACGACGGAAACCGGGGCCGGGCAGTGGGGGTCGTCGATTGCTTACGCCGGGCAGATGTTCGGCCTGCCGGTGCGGGTCTTCATGGTCAAGGTCAGTTTTGAGCAAAAACCGTTTCGCCGCTCGATGATGCAGACCTGGGGGGCCGAAGTATTCGCCAGCCCGACCGCTTTGACCCAGGCCGGACGCGCCGCGCTGGCGGCGGATCCCGATTGCCAGGGTTCGCTTGGTCTGGCGATTTCCGAAGCGGTTGAAGAAGCCGCGGCTGATCCGCAGACCTGCTACACGCTGGGTTCGGTGTTGAACCACGTGCTGCTGCACCAGACGGTGATGGGGCTGGAGGCGAAAAAGCAGTTCGCCAAAATCGGCCTCTACCCGGATGTGATTTTTGGCCCCTGCGGCGGCGGCTCCAGTTTTGGCGGCATCGCCTTTCCCTTTCTCGCCGATCAGGCCGCGGGCGACAGGCAGGCGCGCGATTTGCGCTGTGTCGCGGTCGAGCCGAGTTCCTGCCCGACGCTGACCAAGGGCGCTTATACCTATGATTACGGCGACGCTTCCGGCTATACGCCGATCATGAAGATGTACACCCTCGGCCACAATTTCATGCCGCCTGGCATCCACGCCGGCGGCTTGCGTTATCACGGCGCTTCGCCCCTGGTGTCGCAGCTTTTTCACGAAAAACGGATCGAGGCGCTGGCTGTGCCGCAAGTCGCCACCTTTGAGGCCGGTATCCAGTTCGCCCGCGCCGAAGGCATCATCCCGGCGCCGGAATCCTGCCACGCCATCCGCGCCGTCATTGACGAGGCGCTGGCCTGCAAGGCGACCGGCGAAGCCAGAACCATCCTCTTTTGCCTGACCGGCCACGGGCATTTCGATATGGCCTCCTATGACCGCTACTTCTCCGGCAAGCTGGAAGATTACGACTACCCGGCGGAGGCGATCAGCGAATCCCTGAAGCATTTGCCCAAAGTGGGTTGATCGTGAAAGTTTTTGTCTTTCTCCTCGTCCTCGCCAATCTGCTGTTCTACGCCTTTGACCAAGGCTATCTCGGCAAGTCCGAAGGGCCGGACGCCGGGCGTCTGACCCGTCAGCTGCGACAGGAAAGCATCCGCGTCGTCTCCAGCGGCGTCGAGCCGCCGTTGCCGTCGAATAGCCGGGCCGGAACGGAACCCGCGCCCGTCACCCTCGATCTGGCTGCCCGCGCCTGTCTGTTCTGGGAAAATTTATCGGCGATTGACGCTGACCGCCTCAGCACCCTCATTGCCAGCCGCTTCGCCAACTTTACGCTGAGCCGCACCGATGGCGGCGAGAACGGCGGCTGGTGGATCTATATTCCGCCGCAGACGAGCAAGACCGAGGCGGAAAAAAAGGCGGCTGAATTGCGCCGCTACGGCATTACCGATTATTTTGTCGTCCAGGAAGGCCCCAACCGCTTTGCCATTTCACTCGGCGTGTTTTCTTCCGAAAAAGGCGGTCAGGAGCGTTATGCCGAACTGAAAAGCATGGGCGTTCGCTCCGCCCGGCTGATGCTGCGTCCGGGCAAGGACGGCACACTCGGTCTGCGCGCTGACGGGCCAAGCGCCGGGCTGGCCGATCTCCTGGCGGCGCTCAATGGCGATTTCGTCAAGCCGACGCGCCAAGGTTGCCCGTGAGCGGTTACGTCGTTGGCCTGACCGGCGGCATTGGCAGCGGCAAGAGCCTGGTTGCCCAACTGTTTGCCGAGCGCGGCATCGCCATTGTCGATAGCGACGCCATCGCCCGCCAGTTGACCGCCCCCGGCGGCGCGGCCATACCGGCGCTGGCCGCCCGCTTCGGCCCGCAGATGGTTGACGCCAGCGGCGCGCTTGACCGCGCCGCCATGCGCCGCCGCGTTTTCGCCGATCCAGCGGAACGCCAGCAACTCGAAGCCATCCTCCATCCCCTGATCCATGCCGAAAGCCGCCGCCGCTGCCAGGCCGCAACCTCGCCCTACGTCATCGTCGACGTACCGTTGCTGGTCGAAGGCGGCGGTCAGCGCACGGGCCGCTACCAGCGCATTCTCGTCGTCGATTGCCCGGAAGACCTGCAAATCGCCCGCGTCACCGCCCGCAACGGCCACGACGAAGCCGCCGTGCGCGCCATCATGGCGGCTCAGGCGACGCGCGCCGAACGGCTGGCTGCTGCCGATGATGTCATTGTCAATGACAGCGACATGGATGCGCTGGCAGCGGCAGTCGCCGGGCTGCACCAAAAATATCTGGAATTTTCTACCAATCCAGCTAAAGCAAACTGTTGAGATTTGCACGCAAATCACTCAAAATACAGAAGATTTTGTATTTTTTGGATACCGGCAGCGTGATTACCTACGAATACCCGTTTAACGAACGCATCCGCACGCTCCTGCGTCTGGAAGACCTGTTCGACAAAACGGTGTATTTCACGCAAGGCGACGAGCCGCTTGAACATCACACGGCGCTCGTCACCCTCTTTGAAATCCTCGACACCGCAGGCCGTGTCGACCTCAAGATGGATCTGTTGCAGGAACTGGAGCGGCAGCGCCAAACGCTGCTCGCCTACCGCAACAACCCCGACATTTCCGAAGAAGCCCTCTCCGGCGCCTTGTACGAAATCGAACAATCCGCCGCCGCGCTGCTCGCCATGAACGGCAAACTCGGCCAGCAACTGCGCGACAACGACTGGCTGATGGGCATCAAAAGCCGCGCCGCCATTCCCGGTGGCGTCTGCGAATTCGACCTGCCCTCCTACCACTGGTGGCTGCATCGCAGCCCGGAAACCCGCCGTCAGGCGCTCGAAGGCTGGGCGCGCACGATGGCGCCGATGCGCGACGCCGCCGCCATCGTCCTTCGCCTTCTGCGCGCCAGTGGCCGCCCCAAGAGCTATACCGCCAGCGCCGGTCAGTTCCAGCTCAACCTCGGCGGCACGACGGCGCAGATGGCGCGCGTCGTGATCGCCGACGAAGAAGCGGCGATTCCCGAAGTCAGCGCCAACAAATACTTCCTCAACATCCGTTTCACCAAGCCGCCGCATGGCGAAGTCAGGGCGCGTAACTGCGAAGGCCAGGTGTCTTTTGAACTGACCTTCTGCAATCTGTAATGACAAAAACCCGCCAAGTCCGCTGCCCGCAATGCGGCAGCCAAGCCCTGTGGTCGCCGGAAAACCCGTGGCGACCCTTCTGTTCCGAGCGTTGCAAAAAAATCGACCTCGGCGCCTGGGCCAGCGAGGCTTACCGCATTCCGGCCGAAGGCGGGGCGGCTGGGGACGAAGATCAATTACCGTTGCCGGACGCCTGATTCCATTTTCAGATTAGCGCATTTTCTGTTCAAGTCTTTACACTCCCGTTCGTCCTGAGCTTCGCCTGCCATGAGCTTGTCGAATGGTCGAAGGACGGTGCGGAGAGAGGATACGGCGGCTTGAACCGGGCTTCGCCTGTCCTGAGTTTGTCGAAGGGACAGGCTCAGCCTGAACGGTATAGGGGGTGTATATGCACTTTAATCAAAACCGCTCTAGCGCATTTTCTGTTCAAGTCCTTGTACTCCCGTTCGTCCTGAGCTTCGCCTGCCATGAGCTTGTCGAATGGTCGAAGGACGGTGCGGAGAGAGGATACGGCGGTTTGAACCGGGCTTCGCCTGTCCTGAGTTTGTCGAAGGGACAGACTCAGCCCGAACGGTATAGGGGTTGTATGCACTTCAATCAAAACCGCGCTAAGCCGCTCACCGCAGGTTTGGAGCGGTTGGGTTCAAACGCATACACATTCCAATCCATCACCTTGCGCCAAAGTCAAAGCCCATCTCCTCCTTGTGGGACAGGGGTTAGGGAGAAGGGTAGCCGCCGCGGGGGCGCTGTGAACTCAATGGTGACGCGCCGCCGCTCGCCGCTTTCCGGCACCTTGCGGGCGCTGCGCCAGCCCGCCGCGCCAAGGCGCGCGGCCTGATCCAGCCCCGGTAAACCGCTGCTTTCCTCCACCAGCACCGAGGTCACCCGACCGTCTTTCCAGACATCGAGCGCCAGCACGACCCGGCTATTGACGATGATGCCCGACTCTCTGAACACGATGCCGGAAGGTTGCGGTTTGAACCCCGCTGCGGCCAGATCGACCGTGATCTGGCCGAAATCGGTTTCTGGCGTTGGCTTCGGCGGCGCTGGCAGCGGTTCGGGCGGCGGCATCCACAGCCCGGTTCCGTCTTCGAGCCGTCCGGCTGGCGGCATCGCCTGCTCTGCCAGAGCGGCGGATTCCTGTGACAATATTACCGGAGCTTTCTCTGACAGATTCTCCGACAGAAGAACATTGCCTGATGGCGGGGCGAGCAGTTGTTTCGCGCGCGCTTCCAGAATGTCCGCGCGCGCCTGTGAATTGTTCTCCTTGTTCCCCAATAGCAGGCTGCTCACGATCTTCAAATTCGAGGACAGCATGGGGTAACTGTTCAGACCGTAACCGTAATCGCCGCTGCTCCGGCGTTCCTCGATTCGTCCGGCAATGACCTGAGCGCCCAGAGCCAGTTCCTCATCCTGATCGACCAGCGTCTTGCCATAGGTTTCCCACAACGATTCTTCCAGCGGCGCGTAGACCAGCAATTGTTCCTGCTGCGCATGAATCTGCCGCAGCCGCTGGCGCAACGATTCCAGGGCTTCGCCGGAGACGGCCCGGCGTCTTGGCCAGAACCCCCCCGAAACCACCAGTGAACGCAGGTCTTTCACCAGCAGCAGCATGCCTATCCCAGGTTGTTCCGGTGATGCCGCCCACATCTGTCGTAGCAGTTCGATCGACTCCGCTTCCATTCGTTGGTATTCCTCGGAGTTCATTGCCAATCTTCGCGCCCAGGTCTGGGCGCGGTCCGGCAGCAGCGCCTCCTGTTTTTGGGCCAGCGGGTCGTACTTGGCCCGCAGGTTTTCAAACCGGGTCGAATCCTCAGTCCGGCGAGGCCAGTTGCGCGACGATACCCGCAGTTCGTCAAGCAAGACATCGGTGCGTCGCATATTGCCACGCGCCGCCGTGCGCATGGTTTCGTGCAGTTTCTTGCGCATGTCTTGCTCGAATGCTTCGCGTGTTTGCCAGCGCGAGGGTGTTTGCCAGCGCGAGGCGTTGCGCGGGCTGTTGTCCATCGTGGCCGATGCGTCATCGCGGGACGCCTGAGGGCGTTGGTCGCTGTCAGCGCCAATGCCCGTCAGCAGCGTCAAGAAAAAGAAAAGCAGGCTCAACATCCCCACCGCGATTGAGTAATAGTCTGATTTGTCCAGCCAGGCCACACGCATGAACGACAGCACCGAGATGCTTCCACCCAGCATCACCCCCGCCCGGAAGGCGGCTCGGCCATCGCTGATCTTGTCGGTAACGAACAGGTGGCCCAGCCAGTCGATGCTGGCGTAGACCAGCGAAGCCAGCCATGCCAACAGCGGGGTCAGCAAAAACAGTAGCGCCACCCATACGATCAACAGCGAGCGAAGCGTCTTCATGGTCGCTTGCTCAGGATTACCATTGGCACGAAGATGATGAATGCCACGATGGCCAGCAGCAACAGGCTGAACTGGACCGCCAGCCCAAAACCCAGTCCCCAGCCAGGATCGGCGATGGCGCTGTAGTCGCGCCAGGCTGGCATCCCCCAACTCATCACCCAGCCCAGCAGCAGCGTGCCGATGACCGCCATGAATACCCGCAAACCCAAACCCGGCGGCCCCACCGGGGCTGGCGGCGTCACGGGCGGCGCGGGCGGCGGTGTAACGATTCGCGGCGTTGCCGTGACCGTGCGAGCCTGCTGGCGTTTCTTTTTCTTTCTGCCGCCCGCGCTCTGTGGTGCGCGCGCCGCTTTGGCGCTTTGAGCCAGCAGCCCGGCGCGGGCGCAGGCGGCGCAGGGCAGTCCGGCAAAGTGCTGGTGCGTGGCATCGCGGCTACATGTCACCAACTGCCCGGTGTCACGCCGCGCGTATTCCCGCAGCAGCGTCGCCCACTGCTGCGCCGAGGGGCGCTGGCGGGCTTCTTTCGCGAAGGCGCGATCAAACATATCCCGCAGCGCCAGCGGAAACATCTCGTGACCGCTGACCGGCGATGGCAACATGCGCGGATTGGGCCGCCGCCCGTAGGGATAGAGGTGGGCGGCGATGCGCCCCGGCAGGTCGCTGGGCGCTGTGGCGTCGCGCGGTCGCCCGGCATAAGGATGGAGGCCGGCGTTGAGCAGTTGGAAGACCATCACCGCCAGCGCGAAGCAATCCTGCGCCGCCTCCTCGCCCGGCTTGACGCCGCGCTGCTGAAATTCAGCCGCCAGATAGTCGGTGGTGACCTGCCCGGCCGGAAAACGCTCGCCTCTGCCCTGGATGCTGAAGCCGTCGCAGTCGAGCATGGCGATGTGCAGCGAGTCGCGGTAGAAGCGCACGTTCAGGGGCTTCAAATCGACCACGTAATGCTGCCGATGGTGCAGCGCCGCCAGCAGCGCCGCCAGATTGGCGGCCAGGGTCATCTTCGCCCCCAGCCCGGTCGGCAGCCCGGCGGCGCGCGCCTGCCGCTCCTGCAACACATGTTCCAGATCGGTGGTGGCCGATACGTCGAGAATCGGCATGGCGTAGCCGATGAAGCGTCCGCCGCCGTCACGCAGCAGGCTGGTCGGCCAGGCGATCTGCACCTGTTCGCCGCCGCCTTCCTCGATGGCCGGCAGGTCTGGCCGCAGTTCCAGCATCGCTTGCAGCTTGCGCTCGTAGGCCCGCGCGTCCTTGTCCGTGTGATAGAGCTTGGCGACTTCGCGGGGGCGCTCCTTGAGCGTAAACACACTGCCCGCGCCGCCGCTTTTGAGCAGGCGAGCCAGGGTCAGCGGTTGGCGCTGTTGGTCGTAAACCTTGTCGCCGCTGTGGCCGGACATACGCTCAGACCGGCAGGGCGATCAGCAAGGTTTTGTCGTCGCCGGTGATCGCCTCGGTGCGCGGATCGGCCAGCGTCGCGTGCAGCGCCTGGCTGCCCGCTGCCGTGTCTACCCCGCCGAGGTAACGCAGCACCGGCGCGATGAAGGGGTCAAACAGGCTTTCGCCCCCGCGCGCCATGGCAAATGGCTGCACGCCGTCGGACATCAACACCAGCGCCGCGACAGCGCCGGCAAAACGGGTCAGCCGCAGTTGTTCGCGCCAGTTGTCGCCGGTGACGAAAAAAGTCTCGTTGGCGTACTCGCCATTGGCGGGCAAGGACAGCGCGGCGGGCAGGTCGCCATTGAAAACACAGGCGGCGACGCCATCGCCGACGTGAAAAAACCAGCCGCCACGGCTATCGGCCAGCGCGCCGACCAGCGTGCAGGCATAGTCGGACAGGCACAGCCCCTGAGCGGCGGCCTGCGCCGCCAGTTGCTCGCGGGCGGCTGCGATGGCGGTTTCGATGATCGGCCGCAAGGCCTCGACCGGCAGAGCGAGCGGATCAGCGCCCAGCGTCGGCGCGGCTGCCACCGCTGCTGCCACGCTGCTGGCGACATGCCGCGCTCCCGCATCGCTCTGCGCTGCCGAGCCTGCGCCATCGCAGAGCACCGCCACCAGTAGCTCACCGACCAGCGCAGAGGCATGGGCGTCCTGACACGGCAGCCCAAGATCCAGATGGGAGCGCCCCGTGGCCGAGGCGGCCATGACGCGCCAGTTCATCGTCAGCCTCCGCACGGCCGCCCGAAGGAGGCTGAAGCCCCCTTGGGGGGCAGCAAGCCGAAGGCGCTGCGTGGGGGCCGTTTCATTTCAGACCGGCGCTTGCGACCAGCTATCGGTCGACGGCAGTTGCACCTGACCGCCCGGCGTCGAATTGGAAACCACGCGCATACTGGCGCTCAGCCACAGGAACAATTCCTTGAACTGCAAGCCCTGCATCCGCTTGACGCCGCGCTCGCCGTTGCGGCTGAACTGGCCGAGCACGGCCATGTCGGCGTCGCCGACGGCGATCGGAAACACCGCCACCTTGTTCTGTCCTTCGGCGGCACGGCACTGTTCGGCCACCGCTTCCCAGGCATCGGTCGGCTGGCCGTCAGACATCAGGAACAGCCACGGCCGGGTGTAGGCCACGCCCGCCTGGCGGAAGCGTTGCTTCTCATCCTCGATCTCCCGCAGCGCCAGTTCCACCGCCGCCCCGGTCGGCGTGGTGCCGTTGGCCGAGAGCTTTGGCGCGGCAAAATCCATCGCGTCGCACCAGTCGCCGCAAACTGCCGCGTTGTCCATGCCGCCGTACTCCACCAGCAGCACGCGCACGCGCTTGGCGGCGATGACATCGCCCTTCAGTTCCTGCTCCAGCAGCTTCAGGCCAGCGTTCAACTGCTCCATCGGGCCGCCGCTCATACTGCCGGAGCAGTCCAGCACCAAGACCAGCGGCGTGCGCTGCTCGCTGTTGTCGACCAGGGAAACATCGGGAATCGTGACGGCGGATGTAGTCATCGTGGCAAGCCTCTATGCTTATGGATCGGGGGCCGCTTGCAGCGGCTGGGCGGATTATAAGACAGCGGTTGTCCTTTATCGCAGGCATCGCTATGCCGCCGCGCTACCAGCCGCGCATCAGCGCGATGCCGTGGGCGCCTGCTGCTTGGGCGGTGGCGAGCAGGTCAGGGCGCAGACCGCCGATGGCGAAGACGGGCAGGGTGTTGTCGGCGCGGCGGCGGGTGAATTCGGGCCAGCCGAGGCCGGGGGTCGCCGGGTGGCTGGGTGTTGGCAATACCGGGCCGAGCAGGGCGTAGTCGAGTTGCAGTTGGCTGGCGCGGGCGATTTCGTCGGCATCGTGGCAGGAAGCGCCGACCCATGCAAAATCGGGGCGCGTGGAACAGGCGGCGAGCGCGGTTGATGAGAGGTGCAGGCCGTCGGCGCTGACTTGGCGGGCGAGGTCGGCGTCGTCGTTGATGACGACGAGCGCGCCAGCGGCGCGGGCCAGGTCGATGACGGCGGCGGCGAAGCGGCGGCGCTCACTGGGCGGGAGGGTTTTTTCGCGCCACTGGATGAGGCGCAGACCGTTGTCCAGAGCGGTTTTCAGGCGTTGCAACTGGCGCTCGACGCCGTCGATTCCGGCCATTGTGATGGCCATGATCGTCGGTAGGCGCAGTGCTTTGAGGATGGGGCCGTTGGCGGGCAGGATGGGGGCGACGCGGGCCGCTTGGTCGCAGCGTTGCCAACTGACGGCGCTGTGCTCAAGCGGCGCGGTGATGCCGATTTCACCCTGCCAGGCGGTGACGCGCCAGAAATGGAGGCGTACCGTCGCGTGCGGATAGGTGAATTGCCGGGTCAGCCACGGGGCGCAGGCGGTGACGGTGATGCCGAGTTCTTCCTGTAGCTCGCGGGCCAGCGCGGCGCGGATGCTTTCTCCGGCTTCGACCTTGCCGCCGGGAAATTCCCAGTAACCGGCGTAGACTTTGCCGGGTGGCCGCTGGGCCAGCAAGAATTCGCGGCCTTCATCGCGCAGCATGACGGCGGCGGCGACTTCAACGATGTCGCTCACGGTTTTTTGCGGCCTGTTTTTTTCGGCGTTTCTTTTCCCGCCTGATCGCGGGCAAATTGCCAGGCCACCCGACCGGAACGCGAGCCGCGGCCCAGCGCCCAGTTGAGCGCCTGACGTTCGGCGGCGGCGATGGTTTTTTCAGCGACCCCGAAGTGGCGCAGCCAGTGGCGGGCGACGGCGAGATAATCGTCCTGGCTGAAGGGGTAGAAGGAAATCCACAGGCCGAAACGCTCGGAGAGGGAGATTTTTTCCTCGGTCGCTTCGCCGGGGTGAATTTCTTCATCGACCCGCGTGTTGTCGAGATTTTCCGAAAAATACTCCGGCATCAGGTGGCGGCGGTTGGAGGTGGCGTAAATCAGCACATTGTCCGGCGGCGCTGCGACCGAGCCGTCGAGCGCCGATTTGAGCGCCTTGTAGGCGGTTTCGCCAGCATCGAAGGAAAGGTCGTCGCAGAAGATGATGAAACGCTCCGGCCGCCCGGCGATCAGATCGACGATGTCGGCAAGATCAATCAGGTCGTCTTTGTCGACTTCGATGAGGCGCAAGCCCTGAGCGGCGTATTCGTTGAGCACCGCCTTGACCAGCGAGGATTTGCCGCTGCCGCGCGTGCCGGTCAGGAGTACGTTGTTGGCCGGTTTGCCACGGACGAACTGGCGCGTGTTGGCGCAGATGCGCGCTTTCTGCTCGTCGATGGCGGCCAGATCGGCAAGGCGGATGGCGTGCGGCTTTTCCACCGGCTGCAAGTAGCCGCGCCCCTGGCGTTTGCGCCAGCGGAAAGCGACGGCGCTTTGCCAGTCAATTGGCGGCGCGGCGGGCGGCAGGATGGCTTCAAGCCGGTCAAAAAGCGTTTCGGCGCGGGCGAGCAGACGTTCGAGCGGGGGAGTGTTGGGCATCGGACAGGTATACTTCCAAGCGAAACTGCAAACTTTAACCAAAGCCATGTCCCCGATACAAGCCATTCTTGCCGCTGGCAGAGCCATTGCGCGAAACGCCTGCCGCCATACCGCCCTTCGACAGGCTCAGGGCGAACGGATGGGGGTTTTCCCCGCTGCCGCGATCTTCCTGTTGCTTGCCGGTTGCGCCGTTGTTCCGCCCCAAGCGCCTGAACCGGCTGCGCCAGTCTGTCCGCCCTGCGCCGCCTGTCCGGTTTGTCCCGCCAGGTCAGAACTGGAGCCGGAGCCGGAGACGACCGCGCCGCCAATTTTTTCGCGCACTTTGCAGGCCGCCGACTGGGGCGACCTGCCGGGCTGGCGCGATGATGACGTCGCCGCCGCCTGGCCCGCCTTTTTGCAATCCTGCCGCGGCTTCGATGGCCGGTCGCGCAGTCGGGATTGGCGGCGCGTCTGCAAGCTGGCCCGCGCCGCCGATGGGCAGCCCGGTTTCGATGCCCGCGCTTTTTTTGAGCAGCATCTCAAACCCTACGCCATCCTTGCCGCAGACGGCAGCGACAGCGGCATGATGACCGGCTATTACGAGCCGCTCCTGCGCGGCAGCCGCAAGGCAGCCAAGGGCTTTGCCCAGCCGGTGCTGGGCGTGCCGGATGATCTGTTGACCATTGATCTCGCCGATCTCTACCCGGAACTCAAGGATAAGCGGGTGCGTGGCCGGATAGACGGCAAGCGCATCGTCCCCTACTGGACGCGCGCCGAGATTGTCAGCCGGGGCGAGGCCGTTCCGGCCCCTGTCCTGCTTTATGTCGATGACGCCGTCGAACTGTTCTTCTTGCAGATACAAGGCTCAGGCCGGGTGCTTCTTGCCGATGGCGGCATGGTGCGTCTCAATTACGCCGACCAGAACGGTCATCCTTACCTGTCGGTTGGCCGCGTGCTGGTCGCCCGTGGCGAACTCAAACTGGAAGAAGCCTCGATGCAGGGTATTCAGGCCTGGGCGCGGAGAAATCCCAAGCGCCTCGACGAATTGCTCAACAACAACCCCAGCTATGTCTTTTTCCGCGAACTGCCGGACAGCAACGAGGGGCCGATCGGCGCTTTCGGCGTACCGCTGACGCCGGAGCGCAGCATCGCCGTCGATCCCCGCTCGGTACCGCTCGGCGCACCGGTTTTTCTGAGCACGACGCGTCCCAATTCCAGCCAGCCCTTGAATCGCCTGATGCTGGCCCAGGATACCGGCGGCGCCATCAAGGGCGCGGTGCGCGCCGACTTCTTCTGGGGCTTCGGCAAGGCAGCGGGCGAACAGGCCGGACGCATGAAACAGCAGGGTCGGATGTGGCTGCTGCTGCCGCCGGAGGCAGCAGCGAAATAACCCCGGTACCGGAACACTATCTACATCTGTGCTTCAACCATAGCCCGCCGTCTTATTTCCCAGCAAAACGCCGACTCAAATACGGCGACCCCGCCAGCCCGAAGCGCCACGGCAGATCGACGGCGCGGCTGATGCCGATGCGCGGGCCAGTCAGCACGCGGTCTGGCGGCGTGGCGGCGGCGAGCAGGGCGAAGGGCGGGGCATCCAGCGGCAGGCCGTAGTGCGCCAGCGTGATGCCCAGCGCCTGTCCGACGCGGCCCGGCCCGGCAGAGAGCAGGCGGTCGTCGCCAGCGGCGGGCAGGCCGCGCCGCTGGCGCATGTGTTCCAGCCCGTGCGTCGGTTGCAGGGCGCGGATGAGCACGCCCGCGCCGTGGCCCGCCTCGCGGCAGACGACATTGAGACACCAGTGGATGCCGTAGCTACGATAAACGTAGGCATGTCCCGGCGGGCCGAACATGGCGCGGTTGCGCGGCGTCAGGCCGGGATGGCTGTGCGAGGCCGCTTCGCTGGCGTCGTAAGCCTCGGTTTCGACAATGACGCCGCCAACGCCATCGACCAGCAGCGTCGCGCCAATCAGCCGCCGGGCGACGGCGGGGGCGTCGGAGAGGAAGGCGTCGGGGGGTAGATACGTCAGTCTAGAGCGGTTTTCACTCAAATGCTTATACTCCCGTTCGGGCTGAGCCTGTCCCTTCGACAAGCTCAGGACAGGCGAAGCCCGGTTCGAACCTCCAAACCCTCTCTCCGCACCGCCCTTCGACAAGCTCAGGGCGAACGGTGTTTTGGTCTGTATGCACCCGAATCAAAACCGCTCTAGATTGCCACGGCGCTACACGCCTCGCAATGACGGCAGTTTTTCACGGGCCAATGGCCGGAGTTGCTGGCCGCCGGATGCCGTTCGCCCCCTGCCGGGCGAGCGGCTCCTGGCGGTAGTAGCGGCAGAACAGGGCGTAAAGGGCTGGGTATTCGGCGGCGAAGACGGCGGGGAGGTCGAAGAAACATTCGCTCAGGACGGCGAAAAATTCGGCGGGGTTTTCGCTGGCGTAGGGGTCGATCGCGGTGTTCTCGCCGTCATCGACGCGCTGGCGGAAGTCGTCGTAGGCGGCCAGCAGCGCCGCTTCCCACTCGGCGGCGGCGAGGCCGGAATGCAGCGCCGGGACGCCATCGGCTTCGCCGTTCAGCATGTCGAGCTTGTGGGCAAATTCGTGGATGACGACGTTGTAGCCCGCGCCCGCCAACTGCGCGTCCTGCCAGGAAATGAGCAGCGGCCCGCCAGCCCAGGTTTCGCCGGAGAGGATGTCGTCGAACTGGTGCACGACGCCGTCCTCGTCGTAAATCTGGCGCGGTACGACAAATTCGTCGGGATAAACGATGATGCCGACCCAGTCGCCATAGGCCGCCAGCCCCAGATTGAGAATCGGCAGACAGCCCTGGGCGGCGATGGCAACGCAGATGTCATCGGTCAGTTCGAGGCCGCCGGCGGCGGTGAATTCCTTTTCAGCGAGAAAAACCTCGGCCAGTTGTTTGAGGCGTCTGTTTTCATCGTCGTCGAGCGCGGCGAGAAAAGGCAGGCCCGCCGCAGCGCGCTGCCACAAGGAATCAGGGATGGGCGGCGGCGGTTCGCCGGAGAGCCAGGTCAATAATCGTTTCATGGCGCGGTAAGAGTAGACTGCATCCCTCATTCCAATCAAGGAGCAGACCATGATGACCAAAGCCTACGGCGCGCAGGCGGGCGACCTGCCCCTCGGCCCCCTCGACATCACCCGGCGGGCGCCGGGAGCCGACGATGTGCAGATTGACATCGCCTATTGCGGCATTTGCCATTCCGACCTGCATCAGGTGCGCTCCGAATGGGCGGGCACGCGCTACCCTTGTGTGCCGGGGCATGAAATCGTTGGCCGCGTCTCGGCCACGGGCCGGGCGGTGACCGGCTTTGCTATCGGCGATCTGGTCGGCGTCGGCTGTCTGGTCGATAGCTGCCAGCAGTGCGAGGAGTGCGACGCCGGGCTGGAAAATTACTGCGATCAGGCCGTCGGCACCTACAACGCGCCGACGCCGGACGCGCCCGGCCACACGCTCGGCGGCTATGCCGAGCGCATCGTCGTGCATCAGCGTTTCGTGCTGCGCATCCGCCACCCGGAGGCGCAACTGGCCGCCGTCGCGCCGCTCCTGTGCGCCGGTATCACCACCTGGTCGCCGCTCCGCCACTGGCGGGTCGGGCCGGGCCACACGGTCGGCGTCGTCGGCATCGGCGGTTTGGGCCATATGGCGATCAAACTGGCCCACGCTCTGGGCGCGCATGTCGTCGCCTTCACCACCTCGGAAATGAAGCGCGCGGCGGCCACAGCCTTGGGCGCCGACGCGGTTGTGGTGTCAACGAATAGCAGCGAAATGGAAGCGCAGGCCAGACGATTCGATTTCATCCTCGACACCGTTGCCGCCGCCCATGACCTCAACCCCTTTTTCGTTCTGCTCAAGCGCGACGGCACCATGGCCCTGGTCGGCGCGCCGCCGACGCCGCACACCGCGCCGTCAGCCTTTGGTTTCATCATGAAGCGCCGCAGCCTCGCCGGTTCGCTCATCGGCGGTATTCCCGAAACCCAGGAAATGCTCGATTTCTGCGCCGAACGCGGCATCGTCGCCGACATCGAACTGATCCGCGCCGACCAAATCAACGCCGCCTACGAGCGGATGCTCAAGGGCGACGTGAAATACCGCTTTGTCATTGATAATGCGAGTTTGCGCGATCAGAGGACAGAAGACGGATGACAGAGGACAGAGGCGTGTTCAGAGAACAGTCATCAGCCAGTTACCGCCGCCTCCCGGCGGCGCAAACCTGACAGACAACAGATTACTGACGACCTCTCTGTCTTCTGTCCTCCGTCCTCTGTCCTCTGATTACTCCATCAGCGCCACCGACTTGATCTGCGCCTTGACCGGCTGACCGACGGCGATGCCGAGCTGGGCCGCTGAGCGGCGGGTGAGGCGGGCGATCAGGTAGCTTTTGCCGATGGCGACGCGCACCAGCAGCAAACCCGGATGTTCGTCGTCCCCCAAGCTATCGACGACGCCATCGAGGCTGTTCTGGATGCTGCTGTTGCCGGTTTCGCCAACGGCCAGGCTGACGTCGCGGGCGAGCACGCGCAAGCGCACGCGCTGCCCGGCGGGCAGGCCGCGATCGCGCGTCCACAGGCCGCCGTCGACAAAATCGACGCGGGCCAGACGCCATTCGGCGTCAATCGCGCCGACAGTGGCTTCGAGCACGACGCCGATGTCTTCGCCAAGGCGGATGGGCAGATCGAGGCGGGCCAGGGTTTCGCTCAAGGGGCCGCTGGCGACGACGCGACCGGCGTCGAGGACGACGATGTGGTCGGCGAGCCGCGCCACCTCGTCGGGGGCGTGGCTGACGTAGAGAATGGGGATGTCGAGTTGGTCGCGCAGGCGTTCGAGATAGGGCAGAATTTCCCGCTTGCGCGGCAGATCGAGCGCCGCGAGCGGCTCATCCATCAGCAGCATCCGCGGGCCGACGGCGAGGGCGCGGGCGATGGCGACGCGCTGCCGCTCGCCGCCGGACAGCGTTGCCGGTTGGCGCGTCAGCAGGTGGCCGATGGCGAGCAGTTCGATGGCTTGTTCCAGTCCTTCCGGGCGGGCCTCGGCGCTGCGTTTCTGGCCGTAGCGCAAATTGCCGAGCACCGTCAGATGCGGGAACAGGCTGGCCTCCTGAAAAACATAGCCGAGCGGCCGCCGGTGCGGCGGCAGCCCGTTGGTTCCGTTTTGCCAGATTTCGCCCTTGAAGACGAGACGGCCTCGCGGCGGCCTTTCCAGCCCGGCGATACAGCGCAGCAGCGTCGTTTTGCCGGAGCCGGAAGGGCCGAACAGCGCGCTGACGCCGCGCCCCGGCAGGCCGAGATCGACATCGAGGCAAAACCCTGGCCGGTCGAGACGAAAGGCGGCGGCGATGTCCGGCATCTCAACCTCCCTTGCCGGGCGTGGTGACGGTATGCGGCCGCCAGAGGTACATCGCCAGCAGCACGAGGAAGGAGAACAGCAGCAGCGCCGCCGCCAGCCGGTGGGCATTGGCGTATTCCGCCGCTTCGACGTAATCGTAAATCTGCACCGAAGCGACCCGACTGACGCCGGGGATGTTGCCGCCGATCATCAACACCACGCCAAATTCGCCGACCGTGTGGGCAAAACTCAGGATGCCGGCGGTGACGAAGCCGGGTCGGGCGAGCGGCACGGCGACCGAGAAAAAGCGGTCGAGCGGCGAGGCGCGCAAGGTCGCCGCGACTTCCAGCGGCCACTCGCCGATGGCCTCGAAAGCGCCTTGCAGCGGCTGCACCATGAAGGGCAGCGAGTAAATGACCGAAGCGACGACCAGCCCCCAGAAGGTGAAGGGCAATGTCCCCAGACCGAGCGCCTCGGTCAGCCGCCCGCCCGGCCCGTGCGGGCCAAGGGCGACGAGCAGGTAAAAGCCGATCACCGACGGCGGCAGCACCAGCGGCAGGGCGACCACGGCGCGAATCGGCTGCTTCCACCAGGCGCGGCTCCGCGCCAGCCACCAGGCCAGCGGCGTGCCGAGCAGAAAGAGAATCAGCGTCGCCGTCGTCGCCAGACGGACGGTTAACGACAGGGCTTCAAGGTCGGCGGCGGTGAGCATGGTTTGGCTTTCAGGGCTGGACGTAGCCGAAAGCGCCCATGATGGCACGGGCGGACGGTGTTTTCAGATAATCCATGAAAGCGGCGGCGGCGGCGTTGTTCTTGCCCTTGGCGAGCAGAATCGCATCTTGCCGGAGCGGCGCGTGCAGATCATCGGGCACGATCCAGACCGAACCGCCGGTCAGTTTGCCGTCCTGGGTGATTTGCGACAGGGCGACGAAACCCAGTTCGGCATTGCCGGTGCTGACGAACTGCCACGTCTGGGCGATGTTCTCGCCCTGCGTGAGCTTCGGCCGCACGGTCTCGAGCAGCTTCAGGCGGCTCAAGGTTTCAATGGCGGCAGCGCCGTAGGGCGCGGTTTTCGGGTTGGCGATGGCAAGACGCCTGAAATGACCGCGACCAAGGATTTTGCCCTGGTCATCGACCACATCGGCCCCCGCCGACCACAAGGCCAGCCTGCCGACGGCGTAGGTCAAGCGGCTGTCCGCCACGGCCAGACCTTCCGCCGCCAGCCTGGCCGGGGTCGCCGCGTCAGCCGCGAGCAACACTTCAAACGGCGCACCGTGGCTGATCTGGGCGTAAAACTTGCCCGTCGCGCCAAAAGCCAGCGCCGCCCGGTGACCCGTCGCGCCTTCAAACGCAGCGGCAATCCGCTGCGCCGGAGCGGCGAAGTTGGCAGCCACGGCAACCCGGACTTCTCCGGCGCTGGCGCTGGCGGTCAGGCACAGGGCGGCGAACAGGCAGGCAAGCAGGGCGGGCAGGTGTTTCATGGCGGTTTTTCAAGTCTGATCGAGATGCGGCAATGTCCGTTCTACATTACCGATGATTTCAGGTCACCCAAGGTCACCATCAACAGCATCGGATCAAGCGGCGACGGGTCGAAGCCGACCCGTTCATAAAAAGCCCTGGCTTCAGTCGATAGCGCGTAAACAACCAGGCCGCGAATGCCGATCGCGTCGGCGGCTTGAATGACGCGCTGACAGGCGTCCCGGATCAAGGCGCGACCGATGCCCCGGCCCTGCCAGGATTGATCGACGGCCAAGCGGCCAAGAAGCGCCACGGGAACCGGGTCCGGCATGTTGCGGGAAAAGCGGCCTGCGGCGGCGTTGACGGTAACGGCGCTGGAAGCCAGCGCGTAGTAGGCCAACACGCGGCGGCTATCAGCCGCAACAAAAGTACGGGATGCGCCGGTTGCCTGATTTTTCAGGGCGCGGCGCTTGAGCCATTGATCGAGGCTGTCGATGCCCGATGAGAAGGTTTCGAGTTCGTGATGCGCCGTCAGCGGTTCCGGCGCGGCGAGGGTCATGGCGCGTCCCACGGCGCCGTTGCCCGCATGGTCTGGCGTAGCCGCGCATTCGGCTGCGGCGGCATGTCGAGGCGGGCCAGGAATACCGCCCAGTCCGCCGGGGTGGCGGTGATGATGGCGCGATCAAGCAAGGCTTCTTCTGCTGCCGCGCGAGCGGCGTCGAGCACGAAATCCGTGCGGTTTTTACCGCGCACCTCGGCGGCGCGGTCGATCAGGCTGCGCTCCTCTGGTTTGATGCGAAGATTCAAGGTTTCGCGCTTGCGGGGCGCGGTGGCGGGTGTGGCGTTGAGCATGGGTTTCTCCTCGGTTTTTTCGGTATATTGGCTTATTATAGCCGCCTGTAGTGTCGTTGTCGTTACGATGCTGCTGCCTTGCCGCTTGCCCTCAGTAACATAGAAACGCTCGTCTTTCCTCAATCCACGCCGCTTCATCAACAGCCGCCAGGGCGTCGAGGTCGGCGGGCGTGGCCTGGGGGTCGTCGACCCATTGGCGGAGCAGGGGGGAGCCGTTGATGAGATCAATCGCCAGGCGCTCGTGTTCGTATTCATAAGGGAAATCGCGCCACAGCGGGTAATCCGGGTAAATCCGGCGGATTGCCTTGAAAGCGAGGCTTTGCAGACGCCAGGGGCGGAAGGCGGCGTGGTCGTAACAGGGCGCTGCGGCGTGGATGAAAAGGCCGTGGCAGAGTTGTCCCGCGTGTTTGTGGAAGGTCGGCTCGAACCAGCAGTCACGGAGGGCGCAGCCCGCCAGCCAGCCGGGGGCGAGGTCGCGCATGGTCGCCAGCACGGCGGCGGCATCCAGATCAGGCGCGCCGAACAGTTCCAGCGGCCTCGTTGTGCCGCGCCCTTCGGAAAGCGTCGTGCCTTCGAGCATGACGGTGCCGGGGTAGGCGCGGGCCATGCCGAGGTTGGGGGCGTTGGGGCTGGGGTTGATCCACAGCCGCTCATCCTCCGGCCAGCCGTGACCGGGCGCGGCGTCGGGCCGCCAGCCCTGCATCTCGATGACGCGGTAATCGACATCGAGTTGGCCGTCAGCGACAAACCAGTGGCCGAGTTCGCCCAGCGTCAGGCCGTGGCGCATCGGCATCCGGCCCGCGCCGACAAAACTTTCCCAGCCCGGACGCAGCGTCAGCCCTTCGACCGGACGGCCCAGCGGGTTGGGGCGATCGAGCAGCCACACCGTTTTGCCGTGAGCGGCGGCGGCTTCCAGCACGTAGCGGAGCGTCGTGATGAAGGTGTAAATGCGGCAGCCGAGGTCTTGCAGGTCGACCAGCAACACATCGAAAGCATCCAGCATCGCCGCCGTTGGCCGCCGTACCTCGCCATAGAGGCTGAAGACCGGGATGCCGTGGCGCGGATCGACAAAATCCGGCGACTCCATCATGTTGTCCTGCTTGTCGCCGCGCAGACCGTGCTGCGGGCCGAAAGCGGCGGTGAGGCGAAGATCGGACAAGGCCATGAGCGCGTCGAGCGCATGGTCGAGCGCAGCGGTGACGGCAGCCGGATGCGCCAGCAGCGCCACGCGGCGGCCCGCCAGCGGGCGGCGCAGGGCGGGATCGGCGAGCAGGCGGTCGAGGCCGGTTTGGCAGGGATGACTCATGGGTGATCGAGGGTGAGAATGAAAGTTCGACGCAAATGAAAATCCGGCGGCCCGCCGCCGTCGGCCAGCGCCCGGTAACGGATGCCGCCGTCGGCGTCTTCCAGTACGGCGCTCAAACCGACATGCAACGGCCCGGTGGGCAGCAGTGCGGAGGGAATCACCGCCCGCAGCTCGAAACCATCCGCCCGGCGGTGAAAGACAAGGGGCGGCAGGGCCACGGGCGAATCCGCGCCGTCGCGCCGCCGGTAATCGGCAAAACGATAAACCGCCCACTGCCCGGAAGGCGAAAAATTGAATTCCCGGTAGCCCGGCGCATCCACGGCGGCGACAAACGCCTCGCAACAGGTCTGCCGCCACAGACCATCGGCAGGGCCGCCAACTCGCGGCTCCGGCAGCCGCAAAGCCGCCGGATCGCCGTGAAAACGATAACAGAGTTCAAGGCCGCGCCGACTGAGCGCGTAATCAACCCTCAACGCCTCGTCAGGCGGCGCGGGTGTGGCGGGATGCGGATCAAGAGCAACGGAAGCTGACACGGCGGCGATGCTTGAAAACACGGGATACCGCCAGTGTAGCCGCCCGGCCGACGGCGGCAAATGGCTTGATGCTGGCGATTTTCTTCTGCCAGGCGCACGCTCCCCCATCATGGATGCGCTGCCAGAACAACCCTGGGTTGCCGGTTCAATCATTTCGCCCTGTCTCGCGCGATGCCATTGGCAAAAAAAACACAGTGAGCTTGACCTATGTCAACCGCGCCTTTTGCAAAATATAAAAAAGTCTGCATAATATTCAGATATAAAATATTTACACCGGGAGGAGACATGATGCTACCCGGAAACCCGGCAACGAGTTTGCCATCACAAACCAGGAGTGCGTATGGGCATACGGGTAGGCGTTGATGTCGGCGGTACATTCACCGACTTTCTGGTCAAGGACGATCAAGGCGCGGCGAAGGTCTACAAGACTTCGACGACACCCGAAGATCCGACGATCGGGTTTTTCAATGGGCTGAGCAAGGCGGCGGAGAGCGTCGGCTTGTCGCTGGAGGAATGGTTGCGTCAGGTCGAGACGATCGTGCACGGGACGACGATCACGACCAATGCCGTTCTGACCGGGGAAGGCGCGGTGACCGGCTTTGTCACGACAGCCGGTTTCCGCGATGTGCTCAACATGCGGCGCGGCTTGAAGGAGCGGCAGTTCAGTATTTATGCGCCGCCGCCGCAACTGGTGCCGCGGCGTCTGATTGCCGTGGCCAACGAGCGCGTCACGGCGGACGGCGCGGTGGCGACGCCGCTCAACGAGGATGACGTGCGCCAGGCGGCGGCGCTGTTCCGCGAAGCGGGCGTCGAGGCGGTAGCGGTGTCCTACCTGTGGTCATTCCTGAATGGCCAGCACGAGCGGCGAACCAAGGAGATTCTCGAAGAGGAGCTGCCCGGCGTCTATATTTCGCTGTCGACCGAGATTCTGCCGCAGATCCGGGTCTATGAGCGGCACAGCACCACGGCCCTCAATTCTTACGTCGGGCCGGTGCTCAATCGCTATTTGTCGCGCTTGCAGACGCGCTTGCAGGATTTTGGCTTCACCGGCAAGTTGCTGATTATGCAGTCGAACGGCGGCGTCATGTCGCCGGAGGTGGCGCAGCGTTTTGCTTCCAACACGCTCCTCTCCGGGCCTGCCGGAGCGCCGCAGGCCGGTATCTACTATGGCGCGCCGCATGGCTTCCGCAATCTGATTACCGTTGATATGGGCGGCACCTCGTTTGATGTCGCGCTGGTGCGCAACGGTCTGCCCAGCGTCACGACGGAAGGGTCGATCGGCGGCCATCGGGTGGCTTCGCCGAGTCTCGATATTCATACCATCGGTTCGGGCGGCGGCTCGATTGCCTGGGTCGATGACGGCGGCCTCATGCACGTCGGCCCGAAAAGCGCCGGCGCTTCGCCGGGGCCAGCCTGCTACGGGCGTGGCGGCAAGCTGCCGACGGTGACCGACGCCAATTACGTGCTCGGCTACCTCGATTTCGCCGGCGGCGAGTTGACCCTGAACGGCGGCGAAGCGCGCCGCGCCATTGAGGAATACCTGGCCAAACCGCTCGGCTTGAGCGTCGTCGATGCGGCGCATGGGGTTTATCAGGTGGTCAATGCCGACATGGCGGCGGCCATTGCGGTCGTTTCCGTGCAGCGCGGCTATGATCCGCGCGAGTTCGTGCTGGTCGTCGCCGGTGGCGCCGGGCCGGTTCACGCCGGGCCGATTGCCCGCGAACTGGAAATTCCGCTGATCCAGATTCCGCGCGAATCGTCGGTCTTCTGCGCCGCCGGGATGCTGCTCTCGGACCTGAAGCACGACTACGTGCACACCTATGCCCGCGAATTCGGCAGCGTCGTACTCGAAGACGTCGCGGCGATCTATCAGAACATCGTCAACACCGCCGTCAAGACGCTGGAGACGGAAAACGTCTCCGCCGACCAGGTCGTCATCAAGTATTCGGCGGATCTCCGTTACATCGGCCAGTTCAACGAAGTCGAAGTCCCGGCTTTCGATCATGGCGATTTCTCGGCGGCGGCGCTGCTGACGCTGACCAACGAATTCCACCGGCGGCACGACGAACTCTACGGCTACAGCACACCGGCTTCGCCCGTCGAGATCATCAACCTGCGCGTCAGCGCCCTCGGCGTCACCGAAAAGCCGATTGCCGATACCCATGTGCTGCAAGGCACTGATCCGTCGGCGGCGAGAACCGGCTGGCGCATGGCGTGGCACGAAGGCGACTGGGTCGAAACGCCCGTCTACGAGGGCTTGCGCCTCTTTAACGGCAATATCGTGCCGGGACCGGCCATCGTCGTGCAGCCGACGACCAGCATTCTCGTGCCGAGCGATTTTGAACTGTGCTGCGACATCGGCAACAACTACCTGATGTACAGGAAGGGCGAGGACGTGGCCGAACTGATCCGCAAACTCTCGACGGGAGAATCCCAATGAGCACGAATGCTTCTGAAATCCAGACCGACCCGATTCTGGTTTCGGTCATCAGCAACCGCCTGGATGCCATCAGCAAGGAAATCGGCCAGACGATGTTGCGCACCTCAAGGTCGCCGATTTTTTCCGAGGCGCGCGATTTCGCCACCGGCGTTTTTGACCACCGTCTCCATCTGCTTGCCCAGACCGCCTACATCCCGGTGCTGATGGGGTCGTTGCCGTCGGCCCTGCACAGCATCGCCAGCGCCTTTGAGGGCGATATTGCCGAGGGCGATGTGTTCGTCTTGAACGACCCCTATCGCGGCAACAACCATCCGCCCGACGTGACCGTGGCCAAGCCGGTGTTCTACCAGGGCAGACTGTGTTTCTGGGCCGTCTCCAAGGGACACCATGCCGATGTCGGCGGCGGCGGCGTCGTCGGCTACAACCCGGCGGCGCGCAGCGTCTGGGAAGAATGCGTGCGCATTCCGCCAGCCAAGCTGATGGTCGCGGGCAAGCGCAACAAGGCGCTGTGGGACATGATCCTGCTCAATGTCCGCATGCCCTGGCTGGTCGAAGCCGACCTCGAATGCCAGATGGGCGCCTGCACCGTCGGCGAGCGCAGCCTGCGCGCCCTGATCGCCAAATACGGCATGCCGGTGCTCGAAGACGCCGCCGACCGGATGCTCGACGCCTCCGACCGCCAGATGCGGGCGGCGCTGCGCAATGTGCCGAACGGCACCTACCGGGCCGAGCGTTTCCTCGATCACGACGGCATCAACAAGGCGCAGATGATCGGGCTGCGGCTGGCGCTGACCGTGCGCGACGAGTCGATCCATTTCGACTGGTCGGAAAGCGACGCCCAGGTCGCGGGTTACGTGAACAGCACCCTGAGCAACACCATTTCCGCTTCCTTCCAGGCCATTTTTATGACCGTCTGCGCCGATGTCCGCTACAACGACGGCGCTTTGCGCGCCCTGAGCGTCCATGCGCCAGCCGGTTCCATCGTCAATTCACTGGAACCGGCGCCGGTGACGACCTGCACCGTCGTCACCGCCGAAGCCATCGTCGAAGCCGTCTGGCTGGCCCTGGCCCAAGCCGTGCCGGAGCGCGTCTATGCCGGTTGGGGACGCTGGCTGGCGCCGTCGTCGATGGGCATGAACCCGGTGACGCAGCGCCACTTCGGCGACATCCACTTCATGGCCAAATCCGGCGGCGGCGCGGCCAAGGGTTTCGATGGCTGGGATCACATGGGCACGGTGATTACGGCGGGCGGGCTGCGCTCGCCCGATCCGGAACTGCACGAGCTGGTCAACCCCTATCGCGTCCTTGAGTACGAATACTGGACCGATAGCGCCGGGCCGGGGAAATGGCGCGGCGGCATGGGCACCTCGTACCGCTATCGGGTCGAGGCCGATGGCATCGCGGCGGTCAATTTCGGCGGCGGCGTCAATGAGGAAACCCGGCCTTACGGCCTGATGGGCGGGCTGCCGGCGCCGAAGTCCCGCGCCGTCCTCTATCGCAGCGATGGCAGCGCGCAGGAGATCGACACCCAGTCCTTTTTCAATCTCCAGCGCGGCGACGAGGTGCACCTCTACGTGACCGGCGGCGGCGGTTACGGCGACCCGCATGAACGCGACCGCGCCCGCATCGAAGCCGATATTGCCGATGGCCTGGTGACGCCCGAACAGGCGCGCCAGAACTACGGCGTGAAATGACGCCAGCGCCCGGTCAAGCGGGCGCTGGTCGCAAGATGAACAAAGGCTCGAACCGGGGCGCGCTGACGCCGCTCCGGGTTGGGCCGGGTATTTCGGAGAGAGAACTGATGAAAAAAACCACGAACCCGCAACGCTATCCCAAGTTGTTTACGCCGGGCCGCATCGGCACGCTCGAAGTCCGCAACCGCATCGTCCGCGCCCCATGCTCCAGCGGCATGGCGGCGATGGACGGCGCGGTGACCGATCGCAACATACGGCACTACACGGAACTGGCGCGCGGTCGCCCCGGTCTTCTGATCGTCGAGTACGCCTTTATCGACAACGACGCCAGCAAATCGGCGATGTGCCAGATCGGCTGTTCCAGCAACGAGCATATTCCGGGGCTGGCGTGGCTGGCGCGGACGATCCAGTCGTATGGCGTCAAGGCGGGCATTCAACTGGAACACGCCGGGCGGCAGAAATTTCTCGGCACCCGGCCGATCAAGGCGCCGTCGCGCATTCCCTGGGAGGAATTGCACGCGGTTGGCGGCGAACCGCCGGACGAACTGACCTGGGACGAGATTCAGGAGATTGTCAAAGCCTTTGGCGATGCCGCCTGGCGGGCCAAAATGGCCGGTTTTGATTTTGTCGAAATCCATGGCGCGCATGGCTATCTGATTACCAATTTCCTCTCGCCGCGCACCAACCGGCGCACCGACTGGTACGGCGGCTCGCTGGAAAACCGGATGCGCTTCCTGATGCAGGTGATCGCCGATGTCAGGAAGAAGATCGGGCGCAATTTCCCGCTCGGCGTGCGCCTGAGCGGCACCGAATACGAGCCGGACGGCACCACCATCGAAGAAACCGTCATCGTCGCCCAGGCGCTTGAAAAAGCGGGCGTCGACGTCATTCACGTCTCCGGCGGCAACCACCATCAGATGCACCATCAGGTCAGCCCGCTCTACGTCTCGAACGCGCACAACGCCTGGGCCGCTGACGCCATCAAGCAGGCGGTCGACATTCCGGTCATCGCCAGCGGTTCCCTGAATACGCCGGAACTGGCCGAATCGGTGCTGGCCGCGGGCAAGGGCGATTTTGTCGGGCTGGGGCGCGTGCTCTTTGCCGACCCCTATTTTCCGATCAAGGCCGAAACCGGGCTGGCGGAAGACATCGTGCCCTGCATCCGCTGCAACGACGGCTGCCTCGACCGTTCTTTCAAGCGTTTTCAGGCCGTCCGCTGCACCGTCAATCCCGATCTCGGCAACGAGGGCATGGTCTGTCCGACGCCGCTGCCGCCAAACTTCCGCGTCGCCGTCGTCGGCGGCGGGCCGGGCGGCATGAAGGCGGCGGAAATGCTCGCGGCGCGCGGCGGCAAGGTGACGCTCTTTGAGCGGCGCAAACTCGGCGGCATGTTGATCGAAGGCTCGGCGCCGTCGTTCAAGGCCGATCTGCGCCTCTTGATGAACCAGCAGAGCAGCCGCCTCAAGAAACTCGGCGTCGAGGTCGTCTATCGTGAAGTCAAGCCTGCCGACCTGGCCAAAAAAGGCTTTGACCACGTCGTCGTCGCCATCGGCGGCGCGCCGGTGGACAGAGCCTTCCCCGGCTCCGATCGGAAAAATGTGCTCGATGGCTGCGCCGTGCTGCGCGGCGACGACAAGGCCAAGGTCCGCGTCGTCGTCATCGGCGGCGGCCTGGTCGGCTGCGAAGTGGCCGGACACATGGCCGAACAAGGCTGCACCGTCAGCGTCGTCACCCGCCGGGAAGATTTCATGGGCGCCAGCGGCGATACCGGCATCGGCGTCGAGGAAACGAACCGCACCGCCATGCTCGAATTGTTCGCGGCCAATAAAATCGCCGTCCGCACCGGCCACCACGTCGTCCGCGTCGACGGCAAAGGAGCCTTGTTTACCGACAACAAGGGCCGCGAGACGCTGCTGCCTGCCGACACCATCGTCATCTCGTCCGGTTTCAGCGGCCAGCCGTGGTTCGCCGACGAACTGAAGAAACTCGGCGTGCCAGCGACCGCGATTGGCGACTGCGTGCAGCCGCGCAAGATCTACGACGCCATTCTCGAAGGCTACGACATCGGCGTGCGTCTGGGTGAAGTCGGTAGTGGCGGCGGATGCTGCGCTTGATGTGCCAACCATTGATGGGAGAAGAGAAAGATGGCGTTTGAGTACAAGACCCTGAGCCTGCGGAAGTTGGCGGTCATCGGCGCGGGCAGCATCGGCCCGGACATCGCCTTGCATTTTGCGCAAAACCTCGCCGCGCGCGGGGTCGAAACCGTGCTCGTCGATATTGCCCAGGAGGCGCTTGACCGCGCCCGCGAAAAATTCGAGGGCAAGGTCGACCGCGCTGTGACGAAGGGTATTTTCCCCGCCGAACAGGGCGCGCGGATCAAGCAGTCGGTGGTCTATACCACCGATTACAACCGCATCGCGGGCGCGGGCCTGGTGCTGGAAGCGGCGACCGAGGACGAGGCGATCAAGCACCGGATCTTCAAGGCGGTCGAGGCGATCTGCGACGACCGCTGCATCTTTTTGTCCAATTCCTCGCACATGCAGCCGGAGCATATCTTCGCCCATCTGCATAACCGCTCCCGCTGCCTGGTCGCCCATTACTTCTTCCCCGCCGAGCGCAACCCGATCGTCGAACTGGTGCCGGGCAAGGAGACGGACCCGGCCTTGACGGATTTGCTGATGGACCTCTATGAAGCCATCGGCAAAGCGCCGATTCTCGTCAGAAGTTCCTATGGTTTCGCCGTCGACCCGATTTTCGAGGGCCTCGTCCAGTGCGCCATTCTCTGCCGGGAAGCCGGACTCGGCAACGAAAAGGAAATCGACGCCGTGGCCATGCGCACCTTGGGCATGGGCGTCGGGCATTTCACGGCGATCAATCTCGCTAACGGCAACCCGATCACCGATCACGGCCTCGATGAAATGCACACGCGCCTGATGCCGTGGTTCCGCTCGCCCGCCTCCCTGAAGGAGAAAGTCCGGCTGGGGCAGGATCGCTGGGATACGGCGGCGCGCGGCGAAGTCGTCGAAGTCGGCGGCGAAAAGGAACAGCGCATCCGCGAGCAGTATCTCGGCTGTTATTTTGGCTTGGCCGCCTTCATCATCGACCTCGGCATCGTCGATATCGACGACCTCAATCTGGCGGTCGGCACCTCACTCGACATGCGCCCGCCATTTACGCTGATGAACGAAACCGGCATGGAGCAAGTCTGGCAACTGGTTTCGAACTTCTGCGCCGCCCACCCCGATTTCAAAATGCCCGCCAGTCTGGAGCGCGCCCGCGCCGAAGGCGGCTGGCGTTTGTCGGAAGTCGTCCGCGCCCGGCGGGGCAAGGTCGCCGTGCTCAAGATTCGCCGCCCGCGTTTTTTGAACGCCCTCGACAGCGCCGTCGTCGCTTCGCTCGAACGGCTGCTGCGGGAGGCCGAGGCCGACGATTCAGTGGCCGCCGTGGTGATGACCGGACACGGCACGAAAGCCTTTGTTTCCGGCGCTGACATCGGGATGCTGGCGGCCTGCCGGACGGCGGAAGATGGCTACAAAGTCTCGCGCGATTTCCAGAAACTGACCGTGCAGATCGAAGCGATGAAAAAGCCGGTCGTCTGCGCCTTCAACGGGCTGGCTTTTGGCGGCGGCGTCGAACTGGCGCTGGCCTGCGCCGCCAGGGTGGCGCGGAGTAAACTCAAAGTGCTGGCCGCCCTGCCGGAAAGCAATCTCGGCATCGTCCCCGGCGGCGGCGCGACGCAGCGCCTGCCGCGTCTGATCGGCGTCGAAGCCGCCGCCAGAATGTTGCGCACGGCGGCCTCGGTTTCTTCCGAAGAAGCCCTGGCGCTCGGTCTGGTCGATGAACTGACCGACGGCCCGCCGCTCGATGCGGCGCTGGCGCTGGCGCTGCGTCTCGCCGAAAACCCGGCCCGGCGCAAAAAACTGCCGACAGGGCCGATTCCGTGCCCGGTGGAATTACCGGCGGTGGATATCGGCTTTCGCAGTCGGCGGATCGACCAACTCATGGTGCAGGCCATTCGTGAAGGCGCCGAAGGCAGTCTCGAACAGGGGCTGGAACTCGAAGCGCGGCTCTCCGGCGCTTGTGTCGAGACGGCGGATGGCCGGATCGGGATCGAGAATTTCGTCAACAACGGCGCCAAGTCGCAGGCCGTTTTCGTCCATCGCTGAACGAGGGAAAGACGATGAACGCGCCGTACTACGTCCCGCCGCTGGAGGACATGCGTTTCCTGCTCGAAGAAGTCTTCGATCTCAGCGGCGTGTTCGGCCAGCCGCCTTATGAGGAGATCAGCTTCGACATCGCCCGCGCCGTGCTCGACGAAGGCGGGCGTTTTGCCGCCGAGGTGCTGGGGCCGGTCAATGCCAGGGGCGATGCCGTCGGCGCGCAGTTCGTCGATGGCGAAGTGCGCACGGCCCCCGGTTTTATCGACGCCTATCGCCAGTACCGCGACGGCGGCTGGGTTGGCCTCGATCTGCCGCCGGAATACGGCGGCCAGGGTTTGCCGCTGGTGATCCAGGCCGGCATGGCGGAAATGGTGACCGGCTCGTGCATGGCTTTCAGCATGTTGCCGCTGATGGGCCGCGCCGCTGCCCGGCTGCTGATCGGACACGCCGAGGCGGCGCTGCGCGACACCGTCGTGCCGCGTCTGGCCGCGGGCGAGTGGACGGCGACCATCTGCATTTCCGAACCACAGGCCGGTTCCGATGTCGGCCGCACCGCCACGCGCGCCACGCCACGGGATGACGGCAGTTGGTCGCTGAGCGGAACCAAGATCTTCATCACCTTTGGCGACCACGATCTGGCGCCGCAGATCATTCACATGGCCCTGGCGCGGACGCCCGGCGCGCCTGTCGGCACGCGGGGCTTGAGTCTGTTCATCGTGCCGAAGTTCGACTTTGCCGCCGACGGCGCGCTCGGCGCGCGCAATCCGGCCATCGTCACCAGCATCGAGCACAAGATGGGCCTCAAAGCCTCGCCCACCTGTGTGCTCAACTTCGATGGCGCGCGCGGCTTCATGGTTGGCGGCGAAGGCAACGGCCTCAAAACGATGTTCGACATGGTCAACGTGATGCGGCTGGAGGCCGGTATCCACGGCCTCGGCGTCGGCGGCGCGGCGCTGGCCAAGGCGCTCACTTACGTCACCGAGCGTTTGCAGGGCGGCAATG
This sequence comes from Azonexus sp., assembly GCA_031277255.1. Classification (GTDB taxonomy): domain Bacteria; phylum Pseudomonadota; class Gammaproteobacteria; order Burkholderiales; family Rhodocyclaceae; genus Azonexus. Next base: position 6,380 of record JAITMS010000177.1, on the reverse strand, counting down.
CCGATGCGCCGCCGGTGCCGCTGGTCGATCATGCCGACATCCGGCGGATGATTTACACGATGCGCTCGCGTATCGAAGCGATGCGGGCGATGATGTTTGAAACCGCCCTCCAGCTTGATCTGGCCGTCACCGCGGGCAGCGCGGCAGGGCGCGCGACGGCGCGCGAACAGGCGCAATGGCTGCTGCCGATCGGCAAAGCCTTTTTCACCGCCACCGGCTTTGAAGTGGCGAACCTTGCCGTGCAGTGCTTTGGCGGCTATGGCTACATTGCCGAGGCGGGCGTCGAGCAGTATGTCCGCGACCTGCGGGTGGCGTCGATTTACGAGGGCACCAACGGCATCCAGGCTTTCGATCTGGTCGTCAGGAAGCTCCTCAACGACGAGGGGCGGCGCTACGGCGAGTTCGTCGCCCGCATCCGCCGCGATCTGGAACAGCACGCCGCCCGTCCCGATCTGCTCGACATCCGCAGCGCCCTGGCCGATGGTCTGGCGCGGCTGGAGCGCGTCAGCGCCGCCTATCGCGCCCTGCCGCGCGGGCAGCGGCGGGCCGCCGAAGCGGGCGCTGCCGCTTTTCTGGCGATGACCGGCAGGGTGACGAGCGCCTGGATGTGGTTGCGCATGGCGGCGGCGGCGACGGGCGGCTCGGCGCTGCACCGGCGCAAGCGGGAACTGGCCGCTTTCTACGCCAGCTACCTGATGCCCGAACTGCTGGCGCTGGAAGCCCAGGCCATGCCGGGGGCGGCCCGCGTCGACGGCCTTGATGCCGAGACGCTGGTGAGTTATGGCTGAAACCGAACTGTACTGTCACACTGCGTGTTGCTGATCGAAGCGGCATTCTGGAGGGGAACTGGAAATGCACCTGGATAAACAAAAAGCGATGCCGCCGGTATTTCCGAGCGTCGTCCATATGCTCGTCGACGCCGCGGCCAAAGCGCCCGGCCACGAGGCGCTCGTCTGTGAGGACGTGCGTTTGAACTATGAGGAATATCTGCGCTGCGTCCTGGGCTTTGCCGCCGAACTGCGCCGCGAAGGCGTCAAGGGCGGGCGCGTCGCCATCGTCCTCGGCAACTCGGTGGATATCTGCATCGCCCTCCTCGGCGCGCAGATGGTCGGCGCCCAGGTCGCTCTCCTCAATCCGCTGCTGACGGAATATGAACTCCTGCCCCTGCTGACCGACATCGACGCCGCAGCGATTATTTATACAGCGGACAAGAAGGCGCTGATCGAGCCGCTGGCTGATCGCCTGGGCGTCCATTGCCGTCACTGTCTGGCGGCGGACGCGCAAACCCTGACGCGCTGGCGGTCGACGTCGGCAACGGCCGACGCCGATGATTTGCCTGCTCAGGAATCGCTGGCCCTGCTGCTTTATACGGGCGGCACGACGGGTGTGCCGAAAGGCGTCGATCTCACCCATTCGGCGCTGGCGCACGGCGTCGCCCAGTTGAACAGCCTCATCCCGGCGCGTCCCGATCAGGAACGCCTGCTCTGCGCGACGCCGCTGTGTCATATCTATTCCATTTTCGTCGGCCTGAACAATATGCTCTACCGTCGTGGCACACTGGTCATTCTGCCGCGCTATTCGGCGGACGGCGTGCTCGACGCGATGGCGGCGGAAGCCATCACCATACTGGCGGGCGGGCCGACCATGCTGGTCGGGCTGTTGGCCAACGAGAGCCTGCCGCAGCGGCGCTTTCCGCATCTGCGCTTCAGTTATTCCGGGGCCTCGGCGCTACCGGCGGAAACCCTGCATCGCTTTGAACGGGCGACCGGCGCGCCGGTGCTCGAAGGCTACGGCCAGACCGAAACCGGCGGCGGCGTCGTCTTCAATCCGCTGGAGGGCGAGCACAAACCGGGATCGGTCGGTGTTCCGCTGGTCGGCGTCGAGGTCGAAATTGTCGACACGGCGCTGGGAACCGAGGTGTTGCCGACCGGCGAAGCCGGTGAAATACGCTTGCGCGGGCCGCAACTGATGCGGGGTTATCGCGGCCTGCCGGAAGAAACCGCCGCCGTCTGGCGCAACGGCTGGCTCTACACCACCGACATCGGTTATTTCGATTCGGATGGCTACCTCTACATCTCCGACCGCAAGAAAGACATGGTCATCGTCTCCGGCTTCAACGTCTATCCGCGCGCCGTCGAGGAAGTGCTGTACCAGCATCCCGACATCATCGAAGCGTCGGTGATCGGCGTTGGCGATGCCTATCAGGGCGAGGCGCTCAAGGCTTTTGTCACGGTGCGTCCGGGCAAGCAACTGAGTGCTGATGAAATCACCCGGCATTGCCGCTCGCATCTGGCGCCCTACAAGGTGCCGCGCCAGATCGAGTTTGTCGACGCCTTGCCCAAAACGGCGGTGGGCAAGATCGACAAGATGCGTCTGCGTAAATGGGGTATGGATTGAGATGAGGAAACGTCGTGAATAAAGCGCAAGAGCTGCCGGGCAGTGGTGACGGGAGGCTGGTTGCTCTGCATCGTCAGTCATGTCGCGTCGCGTTCAGAATCAAGCGGCGAGGCGTCGCAAATGTCATGCTTGGGAGAGGAGAGAGATCGTGGTGGAGAAAATTGGGAGCGAGGCAAGATGGCGCGTCTGATTAGAGTCATGATGTCCGCCGTTCCCTGGCTGATCATTGCGGGGCTGTTATGGGCGGGTTTATTCATCAAGCCGCAGCCTGTGGGTCAGACGGTGCAGCCGCCGGTCTTGGAGCAGCGGGACTATTACTATGGATTGGCGGTATTGTCGGGTTCGCGGCGGTGGTTAGCCGGATCGAATGGCAAGATCATCCAGATTGAAGGCGACGGGCGGGCCTCGCTCTTGGCTGCCGGACTGGGTGAAACCTTGCAGGACATTGCCGTCTGGGACGCACAGCGGGGCGTTGCCGTCGGTAATGAAGGCATCATTGTGCGCACCGCCGATGGTGGTAAAACCTGGCAAGCGGTTGCCGACGTACCCAAATCCGCCGTCGCCAACAAACTCAACCGGGTCCGTCTGGGCGCCGATGGCCTGGCCATCGCCACTGGCGAAATGGGCGCCTTGCTCATTACCGAAGACTATGGCGCCACCTGGCGGCGGCTGCGCCCGGAAGAAGACCAGGCTTGGAACGACATCGCCCTTCTGCCTGACAACAAACGTCTCATTGTCGGCGAATTCGGCCGCATCGCCATCAGCCATGACGCCGGCCTCACCTGGAGCGACATCCCGTCCCCGGTTGACGTCTCACTCATGTCGGTCGCCTTCCGCGACCCACAAAACGGACTCGCCGTCGGCTTGGAAGGCATCGTCCTGCTCACCGCAGACGGCGGCCAGACCTGGCGGACGCTGGCCACCCCGCTGCATGACCACCTCTACGACATCGTCTGGGACGCCGCCCATAACCGCTGGGTTGGCGCTGGCAGTCTCGGCTGCTGGCTGACGGTCGGCATTGACGGCCAAGCCGAAAGCGGACGGCTCGACGCCCAGGACCTCACCTGGCACGTCCGCGCCGTACCCGAAGGCGACATCCTCTGGTTTATCGGCGCCAATGTCGGACGCTGGGATGGTCAGACCTGGTCGCCGCTTGGCGAATCGTGGCAACCGCGGGCGCTGATGGGGCTACCCGTCAATGCCGACAAAAAGCCCGTTGATGCGGAGACAAAAAATGATTGAACGGATAGCCGAATACTGTATCCGGCAGCGGCGCCTGGTTGTCATCGCCCTTGCCTTATTGACCCTGATCCTCGGATTTTTTGCCTTGCGCATTGAAGTGCGCACCGTTTTTGAAGACATGCTGCCCTCGAAGCACGAATACGTGCAGACGCACCAGAAATTCAAAGACACCTTTGGCGGCTCCAACATGGTCACCCTGATGGTTGAAGTCCCGGCAGGTGACATCTTCAGTCTGCCCGTTCTGGAAAAAGTCCAGGCCCTGACCCTGGGTTTGCGCGAAGTCTCGGCGGTGAACCCCTACCAGATCACCTCGCTCGCCTCCAAAAAGCTCAAGGAAGTACGCGCCTCGACCGACGGCATTGAAACCAAGCCCCTGATGTGGCCGAACCTGCCGAAAGACCCCGCCGAGCTGACTGAACTCCGAGAAAAAGTCCTGCGCAACCCGCTGGTCTTGGGGCAATACGTCTCCAAAGACCTGCAAGCGACATTGATTACCGTCGACTTCATTGACCGTGAAGTCGACTACGGCAAAGTCTTCAGCGAGATCCGCGCCCTGATCGCCAAGGTTGATGACGGCAGCGTCCGCATCCGCGCCGTTGGCGACCCCATCCTCTATGGCTGGGTCAATTACTACGTCCCGGAAACCATCGACCTCGTCGCCGCCGCGCTGGCCGTCACCATGCTGCTCCTCTTCATCTGGCTGCGCACCTGGCGCGGCGTCATCCTGCCGATGCTGGCCGCCGCCGTCAGCGCCATCTGGGCGCTTGGCATCTGTCAGCTCCTGGGCATCCATTTTGAACCGCTGGTCATTGTCGTCGCCATGCTCATCACCTCGCGGGCGGTATCCCACTCGGTACAGATCGTCAATCGCTTCGATGACGAACTGCCGATCATCCCGCCCGGCCCCGACTGCGCCAAACTGGCGGCCAAGATCGCCCTGGCTGATCTCTTTCGACCGGGCATGCTCGGCATCGTCGTCGATGCCGCCTGCATGGCGGTGGTTGCCCTCTCACCGATCCCGATGCTGCAAAAGCTCACCGTTCTGGCGGTGGTCTGGGTATCGACCCTGACCGTCAGCGCCGTCATTCTCACCCCGGTGATGCTCTCCTACATCCAGAAGCCGCATGGCATGGTGCATCCCCTCAATCTCTTTCCCTTTGCCCGCAAAATTCTCAACATCGCCTACTGGATCGGCACCTCGAAATTCCGCTACATCAACATCGCCACCTGCGTCGTCGTCCTCGCGGTGACTGGCGTCTATGCCTTCAACCTGAAGATTGGCGACGCCAATCCCGGCTCGCCCATTCTCTGGCCGAGTTCCACCTACAACGTCGACGCTGCCTCGATCAATCAACGCTTTCAGGGCGTTGACCGGATGTTCATCGTCGTCGGCGAAGACGGCAAGGAAGGGCTGCTCAAGACCAACGAAGTCCTGCAAGCGATGAACCGCTTTCAGCGTTTCATCGAAGCCCAGCCGGAAGTCGGCGGCTCGGTCTCGATTGCCGACGTCTTGCCGGTAGTCAACGCCACCTTGCGCGAAGGCAACCCGCGCTACCTTGAACTGGGCGCGACGCAAACCGTCAATGGCAGCCTTGCCGCCATTCTCGACACCGTCTCGGAACCCGGCGACATTGACCGCTACGCCGACAACAAATGGGCCAATGGCGCGGTGACCATGATGTTCCGCGACCGCCAGGGCGACACCATCCAGACGGCGGTCGCCCGGATCAAGGAATTCACCAATGCCAACCCCCTGCAAGAAGGGCACTGGCAACTGGCCGGCGGCGTCATCGGCGTCATGGCGGCGGTCAATGAAGTGATCCTCTCCGGGCAGATCGAAGCCATTGCCCTGGCGCTCCTGGTGCTGGTCGTCATCTGCACCATCGTCTACCGCTCGACCATTGCCGGGATGCTGTTCATGGTTCCGGTCATCATCTCCAACACGCTGACCTTCAGCTTCATGGCCTGGAAAGGCATCGGCATGAGCATCAACACCGTGCCGGTAGCGGCCCTGGGGATTGGCTTGGGCGTCGACTACGCCTTTTACATCGCCGACCGCGTCAAGGAAGAAATCGCCGTCGGCAGCACACCGGAAGTCGCCATCCGCTCGGCCCTGCAATCGGCCGGCATGGGCGTCGCCATCACGGCCACCGTGCTGATCTTCTCGACCCTGCTGTGGTGGGCCTCGTCGTTGCGGTTTCAGGCCGAGATGGGGCTGTTGATGGCGATCTGGCTGGGCGTCTCGGCCATGTCGGCGGTCTTTGTCATGCCGTCTTTGATGTACACCTTCCGTCCGGCCTTCATCTTTGAACCGAAGGGCGCGGCGGTGCTTGAGAATTTACGTCCGGCGGCGGCCTGAGGCTGAAGCCGGACTTAAACGCAGGGGGCAAGCGCCCCATTGACTGATAGAAAGAGGAGGAGATAGCGATGAACGATGACAAACGAAACGCCCGGCCAGGGCGTCTCAGCCACCTGGCGCTGGCCGTACTGCTCGCCGTCCCGGCGTATGCCGCCGCCGAAGGGCTGGGGATAGGCGATAATTTCAAGATTGACGGCTACCTGCGTCAGGATTTCTCATGGAATATGAAAAACTGGGCCGACACAAAGGACTACAACGACCGCTACAAGCTGTCGATGGCCCGCACCATGCTGCGCGTCAACATGGACTGGAAGGCGACCGACAATCTTTCCATCGTCGCCAAACTGCGCGGCGCCCAGGAATACCAGACCTCCTTCCTCAA
>JAITMS010000121.1 GCA_031277255.1 Azonexus sp. | reverse complement strand
GGTTGCGCCGTAGATATGACCAGTTCGTTGGTAAAAAATGCCACAAGTGACAAAACGGTTTTCAAAAACGAACGCATCAATCAGGCTCTATCCTCAGAGGATGGGGAAAAACTTGTTTTTATCGGGGCTGAATATCATTATATTTTTGATTATTCAGAAATAGAATTCAGTGAATTCTTGAAGTCCCGGGAATGGATCTGGGAAAACCTCAAGGGAGGAGATTTCGAAGTTGATAAAAACGGAAAGCTCAGCGGACAACTTTACTTTATGATTGGCAGTGAGCAGAAGAAACTATGGGGAGATTCACCATTCAGTAAATTATGGCAATATCAAAATGTTCGTAACTTATGTCCTAAGTGGGTTATGGAACCTGGGGTTTTTTGCACGAAATTCCAAGCAAATGATGGGGTACGGTACAAGGCAGGTAATTTTAAGCTACCGGAGAGTATAGCAAGCAACAATTTACCCAATTCGAATTTCACCATCCAGGAAACGGTATCCCCCTCGCTCACGGAAAAGTCAGCTTTGCTTCTCACGCCTGTGACAGTATTGGCGGATGGCGCGTTGATTTTAGGTAATATCATCCTGTTTTCTCCTGTATTGATAACTTGTCCGTTTAATACAAAGTGCAATATTTCTCATTAACTACCAACAGGCCTAACATTGCGTTCAACCCGGACGGCTTCGCCGCCGGTTAACTTAGGCGTTAGGCTATATATGCGCACACTCTGTTTTCTTATCAGCTTAATTGGCAGCATCGGCACGGTTGCTGCCGATGAAGTCAAGTGCAACTACTCTGGCAATCAGGCAGAAATGAATTTTTGTGCTCTCCAAGATTTTCAGAAAGCAGATCGAGCACTGAACACCGAATACAAAAAACTCATGGCAAAACTCGAACCAGAGCAACAAATTTTGCTCAAAAATGAACAGCGGGCTTGGCTAAATAGGCGCGATCCTCAATGCTATGAGGAAGTTAAAGATTCAGAGGGCGGCTCAATTTGGCCACTACTATTCCATAGTTGCCTCAAAGAAGCCACCGTTAAACGCACAAAGGAACTCAAACAATGGCTTACGAAAAAATAAAATCCATACAATCAGTTAGCGTTTGGCCTAACATTGCATTCAACCCGGACGCGCCTACGGCGCGCCGGTTAGCTTAGGCGTTAAGCTGAGCGCAAGAGCAGCTCATTTGAAGGCAAAGCAAAAAAATCGGAGCATCGTAAAGTAAAATCATGTCTGATATTGACGTTTACAAGACGCTGTACCCCAATTTAAGACTGATACCTAATGAAATTCTCTCAGGTTATCATATCTGTAGCGATGCCGATGCATGGCAACTACATCGATTGTATGAAATTCTCGGGTCAGAAATCATCGCAAAAGCCGCTATTCGTCAGCTCGAACGCTGGCCCGGGCAACCTCTTTTCGTCTCGACGTTACGAAAACGCTATAGAAACCGGCTACCACGAGATTTCTACGGATCAAGACTTCAAGAGTGGGGCGTCTACCTGTTGGTTACATTAGATCATTCGTGTGCAAAAATCGGACTTTCAAGCAACGTTTTGAATCGTGCTTTTGTTTTATCTGGCAACAACCCAAATCAAACAAGGCCCGTTAATATTCGATTCGACATGGAAAATTCTTTTGTGATTCTAGGGTTTGAGTCGAAAACCACAGCCGCCGCGGCGGAAAAAGAACTCAAGGAAAAAACAGCAGATGCCTTTACTCCACCACCGGATTGGGCTCCTTATATGAACGCAAAAACAGAATGGCGGCTATATGGCACGAAAATTACTGATGCATTTCAGCAAATTGCAGAAGACAGCTCGAGATTACGAGTCATCAAAGCGTCATTAGCACCCGTTCAGATGTCCATGCTTGAATTGTTAGCTTAACATTGCATTCAACCCGAACGGCTTCGCCGCTGGTTAATTTAGGCGTTATACATTTACTCCAGGATATTTGACGTGTCTCAAATTTATTGGACGGCAAGATGGCTATTGACGCTTGGCGCTTTGCTGATTTCTATGCCGGCGGTAGCGGCATCTGCCATGTCGTTAGTGGCTGCTGCGCGCACTCAAATCGGCGTAACCGTGATTTATGATTCTGCTTATGTCCAGATGGCGTTTCCGGGAGGCGATGTGCCTGTTGATCGTGGTGTTTGCACTGACGTTGTCATTCGCGCCTACCGAACTGTATTTGATTTTGACTTACAAAAAGCGGTCAATGCCGACATGCGAGCAAACTTTTCGGCCTACCCAAGACACTGGGGGCTGCGTCGAACTGACAGCAATATCGACCATCGCCGAGTGCCAAATCTACAAGTATTTTTCCGACGCAAAGGGCAAGATTTGTCTGTGAATGCCAATCCAGCCGTCTACCAGCCAGGCGACTTAATCACTCAGATATTGCCCGGAAATTTACCCCACATCGGTATTATTTCAGATCGCAAGTCAGTTAGCGGGGTTCCTTTGGTGATTCACAATATTGGGCATGGCGTAAAGGAAGAGGATAGCTTGTTCAGTTACCGTATTACCGGGCATTACCGTTTTTCCCCGGAATAGCCAGTCGATATGGCTCGCGTTTTCCGCTACGATGTAAACTCTGGGTCTAACTATGCTGTTCAACACGGACGCGGCGCTACGCACGGTGCCGGTTAACGCAGGCTGTTAGGGTTATGAAACCACACTTCAAATACTCGATCTATTCAGCCATAGCTCTTGCTATATTACTAGCCCCAATTCCCATTTTTTGGTTGAAAGCAGAGCACACCCCAACAGCAGCAATACAGGCCGCCGAATCCTTTCTTAAATTGCGAGACGCAAGACAGTTCGCGCAAGCTTTCGATTTGACTGTTAAACAAGGCTATGTAGGCCTCACGCCAGACGAACTTCGAGCCATATCTGATAGAGAATGCAAGGCCACTAAGTTCATGCGTACACATCCGCATCAGTCAAATGGAAATCGCCTTCGCCGTCTCATTTTTGGTAGAGAGATAGATATGCCAGAGGTTCACGTTGAATTTGTAAATAGCCCATGCCTTCTCCGTGTAACTGTTCGCAAAACAGAAACCAATACTTGGCGCGTTTTCTATTTTGCCGGTCATGCGGGGTAATTGTTTAACCACACTGTTCAACTCGGATGCCGGGCTTCGCCCTGTGTCGATTAACTCAATCCGTTAGGCTGAATATGGGCCATATCCTTGCGAAAATTCCGAACGAGTTGCCTGTCGAAGAACTAGGCAAAGCGATAGGTTTGAAAAAAATCAAAAGGCTCCCTTATGAATATGAATCCCAGGGTACAGAATTTCTTGGCTATTTAGGCAATCAACAAGTGATAGTTTCTGATTATCTTATTTTTAGAGACATTCCCACTGAATATACAATTCGCTTAACCGTTACCGGCCGACAAACCAGAGGCAGAGTACGAACTACTGCGAAATTAGTTGAAAGATTAAAAGCCGCAGGCTTTCCTGCAACTGAATGGCCCATTCCACAACCGGGGCCTAACTCGGCCAACCTAGGCGGCTTCGCCGCTGGTTAATTTAGGCGTTAGGATTAAGAAAAATGAGCATCAGTCAATTCATAAGCGATATAGAATTTGTAAAACTGGGAGCGCGCACTGAGAGCAGAAGCCTGTACGACGCTTTTCGGGCGTTGCTTGAGCCATTTTCAAATACCGCGCCAATAAAGGAGATAACGCCGATCTCTATAGCTCCGCGCAGTCTTCTGGACTACTGGCAGAACAGTCCGGTATTTCAGAATCCGCTCATTCTGATGAGGCATACTTTCGGGGATCATGATTTTGGATTTTTATTTGAAAAATCTTGCTTTCTATTTTCTACGCCTCCTTTGATGAGACTTCGGGTTGAATTTATGTGCCCCGCCAAAGGCCCCGGAAGTCTTCGTTTGATCCTGTCTGACCCAGACGGCTCACACGACATTCTTGCAGACATCAAGATGTCACCATGCGATCAAAGCGCGCTGGCTCTTGTGGAGGCAAGCTCCAAAGCCTGCGATTTGCTGAACTGGAAACTATCGTATAGTTCAGCATCAGATATATAAAAATCGCTGGCCATCTCTGACTTTGCTGTCAGCCACCTGATTCAGGCCTTAGGCTGTCAAATATGAACATTACGAATACAGCAATTGAACCTTTATCGGCGCATGAAACAAAAATTCTGAGGCGATCTTTTATTGCGCAGATCATTTTTATTGCGCTAATCATTCTGACAGGAGCAAGTCCTTTTATTACGGATTGGTGGATCACCAGCAATTCTTTGGGCGAGGGCATGTTTTCAAGAGCCTCTTGGGGAGAGTATGTGTTTTTTGGCGCGATAGAGCTTGTCGCCATCGCAGCCTTGACGGCATTTGTAACTCTGAATATCGGAACGTGGCGGGACTACCTATCAAAGACAAAACTGGTTGTTTTTGGGAGAGTGTCTACAGTAGAACATCGGGTTATCTCTATCGGAATGGTGACAACCATTTGCATTGGAGATTTCAGGGCATCCGATCCCTTGCTTCCACCCAAGGTAGGCTTAGCTCACATAAAAGTTGGCGATAGGGTTGAAATATCTCTGCTTGTTAATTCTGGTCGAGTATTGAGCATTACACTTGTTGCTTAGCTTGCGGTTCAACCCGGACGGCTGTGCCGCCAGTTAGCCTGGGCGTTATGGAATCAATAACCAAATATTGACTGGCTGAGTCTGTCGAATGGTCGAAGGACGGTGCGGAGAGAGGATATGGAGGTTTGAACCGGGCTTCGACAGGCTCAGCCCGAACGGTATAGGGGGTGTGTACACACTTGAATCAAAACCGCTCTAGTTGCCGGGTGAATAGACGATCAAGCCGCTGCGGCGGGTAGCATGGCGTTTGTGCCTGAGTCAAAATATCAGGAACCGTTCGCGGCGATCCTGACCGCATGAGACGACAAGGAGACGAGACATGAAAGCCTTTTTCCGCCTGTTGCTGTTGCTGACCTTGGCTGGCTGCGGCGTCGAAACCGCTGGTACTGCGGCGACCGCGGCGGCGCTGAAGAAGCAGGAAATGGAACAGGCGCGGCAGACCCAGGAGCAGATACAGCAAAAGCTCGACCAAGCCGCGCAGCGGGCGCAGCAACGCGCCGATCAGGCCGAGGACGAGAAATAGAGCGGTTTGGGTTCAAGTGTGGACATCCGTTTCCGCACCCATGCGCTTTGCTCCCCTCGCCCGCTTCGCGGGAGAGGGGCCGGGCCTGTCCTGAGCAAAGTCGAAGGGGGAGAGGGCCAGCGTCCCGATTGGCGGTGGCGACAATGGATACGCCGCTGGCCCTCTCCCGGCCTGCGGCCACCCTCTCCCGCAAGCGGGCGAGGGGAAACCGTAAGTACTTGAACCGAAAACGCTCTAGCGAGGCAGACTGGGATGGCGTGAAACAGAATCCCAGCTTGGGGTGATACTCGCTGGGATTCCACTGCGTTTCATCCCAGCCTACAGGTTTCAGCTACTGTCTGGCGGATGGGCAAGGCCGGGTACCCAGCACCGCCGCCCGTTTTGTGGCGCAGCCGCGAATATCCGCTGTGACCTTTCCGCAAACGAGCCGCAGTCAACTGCCGTTTCCCGGTTTAAGATAGCGCCTTGATCGCATCATGTGACAGGCTTTTTCCTTGCTCCGCTTCCTCCTCCTCTTTCTCCCGCTTCCGGCTGTGGCCGCTGAGGCCGCGCCGCCCGGCGTGTCGGCGGGCACTTACATGCAGGCCGCTTTGGCGTTGGCGCTGATTGTCTCGTTGCTGGTCGGGGCTGCCTGGCTGGCGCGCAAGGTGAGCGGCGGCAAGGGCTTTGGGCAGGGCGGGATGCGTGTTGTCGGCGGCGTCGCCCTGGGGCCGCGCGAGCGCATCGTGCTGCTTGAAATTGGCGAGGAATGGCTGGTGGTCGGCATTGTCCCCGGACAGATCCGTACCTTGCACCGGCTGCCGAAGGGTGAACTGCCTGCCGCCGGTTTGCCCGGTCAGCCTGCTTTTGCCCAATGGCTGCAAAATATCAAGCAGCGGCAGACACCGGCATGAGTAAGCGCACGCTCACTTTTCTCGCCTTGTTTTTGCCCGCGAGCCTGGCTCTGGCGCAGAGCAGCGGCCTGCCCGCCATCACCAGTACGCCGACGGCGGGCGGCGGTACGACCTATTCGCTGACGATCCAGACGCTCCTGCTGCTGACGGCGATGACTTTCATTCCGGCCATGGTGCTGATGATGACCAGTTTCACGCGGATCGTCATTGTTCTGGCGCTGCTGCGGCAGGCGGTCGGCACCCAGACTTCGCCGCCCAATCAGGTGGTCATCGGCCTGTCGCTGTTTCTTACTTTTTTCGTCATGAGTCCGGTGCTCGACCGCATTTATACCGAGGCTTATCTGCCTTTGTCGGAAAACCGCATCAATGTGATGGAAGCCGCCGAGCGGGCGGTCGTGCCGTTGCGCGGCTTCATGTTGAAGCAGACGCGCGAGTCGGATCTGGCGCTGTTTGCCGGGGTCGCCAAGGTCGGGCCGTTCGCCAAACCAGACGATATTCCGCTGCGCGTTCTGGTGCCGGCCTTCGTCATCAGCGAGTTGAAAACCGCTTTCCAGATCGGCTTCATCCTGTTCATTCCCTTTCTCGTCATCGACATGGTGGTCGCCAGTATGTTGATGTCGATGGGCATGATGATGATGTCGCCGATCATGGTCGCCCTGCCCTTCAAAATGATGCTGTTCGTGCTGGTCGACGGCTGGCATCTGGTGATTGGCTCGCTGATACAGAGTTTCACGCCATGACGCCGGGCACGGTCATGGAAATTGGCCGTCAGGCGATCGAGGTCGCTCTGGTCATGGCCGCCCCGACGCTACTGACGGCGCTGGCCGTCGGCCTCATCATCAGCGTTTTTCAGGCGGCAACGCAGATCAACGAGGCGACCCTGCAATTCGTGCCCAAGCTGGTTTCGATGTTCATCGTGCTGCTGGTGTTCGGGCCTTGGATGTTGCAATATCTGGTCGACTACATCCAGCGCCTGTTCGGCAGCATTCCGCAACTGATCGGATGATCAGCCTCAGTTCGGCGCAGATCGACGCCTGGATCGCCGCCCTTTTTTTTCCGCTGGCCCGCGTCCTTGCTTTTATCGCCACCGTTCCGCTGTGGAGCACGGCGGTCATTCCGCAGCGGACGCGCCTGATTCTTGGCCTCGCCATCACGCTCGCCATCGCGCCGCTTCTGCCGCCGATGCCAGCGGTGCAACCGGCGACGCTGGCCGGTCTGTGGATTCTGTTGCAGCAGATGCTGGTCGGCATCGGCATGGGTTTTGCCGCCCGCATCGTTTTTTCCGCCTTTGATCTGGCCGGGGAATTCATGGGTTTTCAGGTCGGCCTTGGCTTTGCCACCTTCTATGACCCGCTGCGCGGCTCGCAAACGCCGGTGGTTGCCGAATTTATGAACCTGATGACGCTCCTCTTGCTGCTCTCGATGAACGGCCACCTCTTGTATTTCGCCACCCTGGCCCAGAGTTTCGTCGCCATTCCGGTCAGCGCGACGCCTTTGGCCGCCGAGTCATGGATCAATCTGGTCAATCTCGGCGGCCATATTTTTTCGGCGGGCCTTCTCATTTCCCTGCCGGTCGTCGTCGCCATGATGACGACCAATCTGGCGCTCGCCGTGCTGACGCGGGCAGCGCCGCAACTCAACATCTTCGCCCTCGGTTTTCCGATGACCCTGATCGGCGGCTTTTTCGTGCTGGCCGTCGGTCTTAACTATATGGCGACGCCAATCCAGGGCGTATTCGAAATCGCCCTTGAGGCCATGCTCGGCTTTGCCGTCGTGCGCTAGGGTTCAGAGGACAGAGGACAGAGAGGTATTCAGTGGGCAGTATTCAGTTAGTTACCGGCGGCTCCGCCGCCGCAAATCAACTGACAACAGATGACAGACCACCCCTCTGTCCTCTGTCCTCTGTCCTCAGCTATCCGCCGGGCGCGGTGTTTCGCCGGTGTGTTCGATCCAGCCGCCGCCCAGGGCGCGGTAGAGGTCGACGAGATTGGTCAGCCGCGCCAGCCGGGCGTTGATCAGCGCCTGCAAGGCCGCGTACAGGTTGGTCTGGGCGGTGAGCACCGGCAGGTAGCTGTCTACGCCGTTCTGGTAGCGCAGTTCGGAAATCGAGAGGGCGCGCTGGTTGGCGACGGCGTTGCGTTCGAGCGCCTTGATCTGCTGGTCGTAGGTACCGCGCGCGGCCAGCCCGTCGGCGACTTCGCGGAATGCCGACTGGATGGTTCTCTCGTAATTGGCGATTTCGACGCGCTTCATGACGTGCGCCAGTTCAAGGTTGGCGACATTGGCGCCACCTTCAAAAATCGGCAGCAAGATCTGCGGCGTGAAGCCCCAGGCCAGTGAGCCGGATTTGAACAGGTCGTGAAAGGCGAGGCTTTGCGAGCCATAGCTGCCGGTCAGGGCGATCCTTGGCAAGAAGGCGGCGCGCGCCGCGCCGATGTTGGCATTGGCGGCGAGCAGCATCTGTTCCGCCGCCATGATGTCGGGGCGGCGGGTCAGCAAATCCGAAGGCAAGCCTTCTGGAATGTCGGCGAGCACTTTCTGTCCGTCAAACGGCAGGCCGGTCGGCAGGTCGGCTGGCAAGGGCGCGCCAATCAGCAGCACGAGCGCGTTTTCGGCCTGGGCGCGGGCGCGTTGTTGCGCTTGCCGGTTGGCCTCGGCCATTTCCACCACGCTCTCCGCCTGGCGCAGGTCGAGTTCGGTGACGACGCCGGTTTCAAACTGGGCTTTGGTGATGGCGTATGATTCCCGCGCCGCCTTCAGGGTTTCTTCCGTGACCCTGAGCAGGTCGTCGGTGGACAGCAGGGTCAGGTACTGGTTGGCGACTTGCGACACCAGCGCGATTTCCGCCGCCTGACGCCCGTAGGCGGTGGCGAGGTACTGCGCCAACGCCTGCTCTTTGAGGCTGCGGATGCGTCCCCAGAAGTCAATTTCCCAGGATGCCTGCAAGCCGACGTTGTAGAGGTTGTAGGGATTCTGCGGGAAGGACTGCATGGCGTCCGGCACGCGCGTCCGCGCCCGGGAAGCCGCCGCGTCGATAGCCGGGAACAGTTCGGCGCGGGTGATCTGGTACTGGGCGCGCGCCGCCTCGATGTTGAGCACCGAAACGCGCAGATCACGGTTGTTCTGCAAGGCGATGTCGACCAGCCGCTGCAAGCGCGGATCGACGAAAAACTCGCGCCAGCCGATAGCGGTCGCCGCGACGCCGTTGGCGCTCCGCCCGACGGCGTTGACATCGGGCGGCGCGGCGTAGGCGTCGCCCTGCGGCCAGGCCGACGACACCGGCGCGGCGGGCTGCTCGTATTCCGGTATCAGCGAACACCCCGCGACCAGCGCGGCGGCCACTGCCATGACGGGTAGTTTATACATCGCCTTGTCCTTCCTTGCCGGGCCGACTGTCGCCATCAGGGTTCACGCCTTGCTGGCCGCCGTTGCCGTCATCATTTTCATCGTCGTAATCGTGCGCATGGTGCTCGTCATAATGTTGCAGCGCGACATCCGGGTCTTCCGTCTCACCGGCGAATTTGGCGCGGATGACGACGAAGAACATGGGAATCATAAAGATCGCCAGGAAGGTGGCGGTCAGCATACCGCCGATGACGCCCGTGCCGATCGCGTGCTGGCTGCCCGAACCGGCGCCCGTGCTGATGGCCAGCGGCAGCACGCCGAAGCCGAAGGCCAGCGAGGTCATCAGGATGGGCCGCAGCCGCAGGCGCGAGGCTTCGAGCGCCGCCTCGACCGGCCCCATCTTGTTTTCGGCTTGCAGATTACGCGCGAACTCGACGATCAGAATGGCGTTTTTCGCCGACAGGCCGATGGTCGTCAACACGCCGACCTGAAAGAACACGTCACTTTCCAGACCGCGCAGGGTCACCGCCAGCAAGGCGCCGATAACGCCGAGCGGCACCACCATGATGACCGAAAACGGAATCGACCAGCTTTCATAGAGCGCCGCCAGACACAGAAAGACGACGAGAATGGAAATGGCGTAGAGAATGGGCGCTTGCGAGCCGGACTGGCGTTCCTGATAGGAGATGCCCGTCCATTCGTAACCGATGCCCGGCGGCAGCTTGGCGGCGTGCGCTTCCATCGCCGTCATCGCCTGGCCGGTGGAGACGCCGGGCGCGCCCTGGCCCTGAATCTGCATCGAGGAGACGCCGTTGTAGCGTTCCAGCTTGGGCGAGCCGTAAGTCCAGTAACCCTTGCCGAACACGTCGAACGGCACCATGTCGCCCTCGGCATTGCGCACCTGCCAGAGGTTCATATCCTCCGGCTTCATGCGGAAGGGCGCGTCGGCCATGACATAAACCTTCTTGATCCGGCCATCACGATCAAGGAAGTTGTTCACGTATTGCGAGGCCCAGGCAATCGAGAAGGTCTGGTTGATCGCCGCCGTCGAAACGCCCAGCGCCTCCGCCTTCTCGCGGTTGATGTCGAGCTTGAACTGCGGCGTGTCATTCATGCCATTGGGACGTACCAGCGCCAGTGTTTTGGTGTCCTGCGCCGCCATGCCGAGCAGCATATTGCGCGCCTCCATCAGCTTGTCGTGACCGACGCCGCCGCGATCCTGCAACTGGAAGTCGAAACCCGCCGCCGTGCCGAGTTCGGGAATCGAGGGCGGATTGACCGGAATCACCGTCGCGTCCTTATAGGCCGAATAGCGCGCAAACAGGCGTCCGACGAGGGCGGGAATCTTCTGGTCGTCGTTCTTGCGGTACTGGTAATCCTTCATGCGCACGAAAACCAGACCGGCATTCTGGCCGCGCCCGGCAAAGCTGAAACCATTGATGGCAAATACCGACTCGACGATGTTGCCTTCTCCGTTTTTTTTGTCGCTCAGGTAATTCGAGATATTGTCCAGCGTCCGCGTCGTGGTTTCCTGCGTCGAGCCAGACGGCGTTTGCACGAGAATGAACATCGTGCCCTGATCCTCGACCGGCAGGAAGGATTTTGGCAGATTGACGAAGAGGAAGCCGATGGCGACGATGAGGCCGACATAAATGAGCAGCCAGCGCCCGGCTCGCTTGATGACATGGTGCACGCCGTTGTGATACTGGTCGCGGCTGTGGTTGAAAGTCCGGTTGAACCAGCCGAAGAAGCCGGTCTTGGCTTCGTGGTGGCCCTTGGGGATGGGTTTGAGCATCGTCGCGCAGAGCGCCGGTGTGAGAATCAGGGCGACCAGCACGGAGAGCACCATCGCCGCCACGATAGTCAGCGAGAACTGGCGGTAAATGGCGCCCGCCGCGCCGCCGGAAAAGGCCACCGGCACAAAAACGGCGGCCAGCACGAGGGCGACGCCGACCAAGGCGCCGGTGATCTGGCTCATCGCCTTGCGCGTCGCTTCTCTGGGCGACAAACCTTCCTCCGACATGACCCGTTCGACGTTCTCGACGACGACGATGGCGTCGTCCACAAGCAGGCCGATGGCCAGCACCAGACCGAACATTGACAATGTGTTGATCGAGAACCCCGCCGCCGCCATGATGGCGAAAGTGCCGAGCAGCACGACCGGCACGGCGATGGTCGGGATGAGCGTGGCGCGGATGTTCTGCAGGAACAGATACATGACGAGGAAAACCAGCAGAATGCCCTCGAACAGCGTCTTGACCACTTCTTCAATCGACAATTTGACGAAGGGCGTCGTATCGTAGGGAAACTTGATGACAAAGCCGTGCGGGAAATACTTGCCCAGATCGTCCAGCCTGGCGCGCACGATACTGGCGGTTTCCAGCGCGTTCGCCCCCGGCGCGAGCTGGATGCCCATGCCAGCCGTCGGCGCGCCGTTGTACTTGGTGTCGAAATTATAGGTTTCGCCGCCGAGCGCGATACGCGCCACATCCTTCAGGCGCACCTGCGAGCCGTCGGGATTGACTTTAAGCAGGATATTGCCGAAATCCTCCGTCGTCCGCAGCAGCGTTGCCGCCGTGATCGTCGCCTGGAACATCTGCCCCGCCGCCGCCGGCGTGCCGCCCAACTGGCCGCCAGCGACCTGGACGTTCTGCGCCGAGATCGCGTTGGTCACGTCGATGGGCGTCAACTGGAAATTGGTCAGCTTGTTCGGATCGAGCCAGATGCGCATGGCGTACTGTGAGCCGAACAGCGTTACTGTACCGACGCCGTTCAAACGGCTGATCGGCTCCATGATGTTCGAGGCCGCGTAGTTAGCGAGGTCGTAGCGCGACATGCTGCCGTCTTCGGAGACGAAGGCCAGCACCATGAGGAAGCTGCTGCTCGATTTGGTGACGGCGATGCCGAGTTGCTGGACGACCTGCGGCAGCACCGGGGTCGCCAGTTGCAGCTTGTTCTGCACCTGCACCTGCGCCACGTCCGGGTTGGTGCCCGGAGCGAAGGTCAGGGTGATGACAGCCGTGCCGGAATCGTCAGAAGTGGAGCCGAGATAGAGCAGATTGTCGATGCCGCTCATCTGCTGCTCGATCACCTGCGTCACCGTATCTTCCACCGTCTTTGCCGAAGCGCCGGGATAGGTGGCGCGGATCTGGACGGACGGCGGCGCGATGGTCGGATATTGCGAAACCGGCAACTCGAAGATCGAGGCCACGCCCGCCAGCATCAGGATGATGGCGATCACCCAGGCAAAGATCGGGCGGTTAATGAAGAAATTTGCCATGAACCCAGCCCCCGGTCAGCGCCCGTTGCCAGAAGCGGGCTTCGCCTCCGGCGCGGCAGGATTGGCGCTGGCGTTCGGTCCGGCATTGGCTTTGGCCGCCACGCTGGCCATTCCCGTCGCCATATCCGCCGAGGGCGCGCCCGGCGGCGGCGGCGGCGGTAATTGCGCCGCCGCAACCTTGACAACATCACCCGGCTTGATCTTGCCGAGGCCCTGAACGATCACGCGGTCGCCCGCGTTCAGCCCGCCCTGCACGATCCAGTCCTGGCCCTGCGTGCCAGCGGTCAGGATAGGCCGTGGCGCGACTTTATCCTCCTTGTCGACGACGAATACCATCGCCTGGCCTTGCTGGTTGTACTGCACGCCGAGTTGCGGCACGAGAAAGGCATGGCTGTTGACGCCCTGCTCGACGCGCGCCCGCACGAACATGCCCGGCAGCAGCACCCGCTCGGCGTTCGGGAACAGCGCCCGCACCGTGACCGAGCCGGTGGTCTGATCGACCGTCACATCGGAGAACTGGAGCTTGCCCCTTTCCGCGTAGGCGCGGCCATCTTCGAGAATCAGCGTGACCTTGGCGGCATCCTGGCCGCCCGCCTGCAAACGCCCTTCCTGCATGTCGCGGCGCAGCTTCAAGCCTTCGAGGCTGGATTGCGTGACATCGACATACATCGGATCAAGCTGCTGCACGGTCGCCATCAGCGTCGCCACGCCCGCCTGCACATAAGCGCCCGGCGTCACCTGCGAAATGCCGACCTGCCCCGCCACCGGCGCAACGACATCGGTATAGCCCAGATTGATCTGGGCGCTATCGACCGCAGCCCGGCCAGCGGCGACATCGGCGGCGGCCTGGCCTTGCGCCGCGACCGCGTTGTCGTACTCCTGCCGACTCACCGCATTGGCCTCGACCAGCACCTTGTAGCGGGCAAGCAGCGCGTTCTGCGTGGCCAGATTGGCCTCAGCCCTGGCCAACGCCGCCTTGGCGGTGTTGAGGGCGGCGATATACGGCGCCGGGTCGATCTTGTACAGCCGCTGCCCGGCCTTGACCAGCGCCCCTTCGGTAAACTCGCGGCGCAACACGACGCCATCGACCCGCGCCCGCACCTGCGCCACCAGATAGGCGCTGGTGCGACCGGAAAGCTCGGAGAAGATCGGCACGGCGGTCGGCTGGACGGTGACGACGCCGACTTCGAGCGCCTGTTGCGGCGGCGGCGCGGGCTTTTCCCCGCAAGCTGACAGCATGACGGCAAGCGCCGCGATACCGGTCAGGCGAAACGAAATCCTCTCGATACGCATGGAAGGGCCTCTATCAATCCAACATAAAAATCAGCGTCCCCATCACATTCAAGGGATCGCCAGCATTCGCAAAAAACCATCAATCACGTCATCGAGCTTCGCCGCTTCGTCCGTCGGTTCGCAGGCGAGGCCGAACAACCGCTTGGTCCGTTCCTGGCCGAGCGCCATCGCCGCCAGCAATTCCGCCGCGAAGGTCGAATCGACGCGGCGCAGATAACCCCGCGCCATCGCCTTGTCCAAAAATGCCGCCAGCCGCGAGATCATCCGGCCAAAGCCCTGTTCATACGCCTCGCGCACCAGTTCCGGGAAACGCGGTGACTGGCTGCACACCGTGCGATAGGCGGCGACGCCTTCGGCACTGAGCGCCTCGTTGCGGTAGGCTTGGGCAAAGGTTTTCAGACTGGCGCGCAGATCCTCCGGCTCACCTTCGAGGGGCACGATGATGTCACGAAAACAGTCTTTCGCCGTCTCGGCAAACAGACTTTCCTTGTTCTTGAAATGATTGTAAAAAGTCTGCCGCGCCACGCCAGCGCGACCGACGATGGCGTCGACGCTGGCTTCATAGCCTTGCTCAAGGAATAACGCCCTGGCGGCAAGAAGCAACTTCTCGCGATTATGGATCTGCTCATGCATGAGGCGGGATTCTATCTAGACTGGATGGTCTAGTCTAGTGTAGTGCTGCATTCTGTTTATAGCTTAATCGTTTATTTGCACGGATGACTTTTTGCAGGATGTCACGAGCGCTTTTAGTCCAGATGAAAGGTTTTGGAGCGGTGTTGTGGTGA
>JAITMS010000036.1 GCA_031277255.1 Azonexus sp. | reverse complement strand
AGCCCTGATCTCAACCCCATCGAGAAACTCTGGGCCAACCTCAAGCGCCAATGGCGAAAAATCGGCGGAAACTTGGAGAAGCTCATTCGAGAGTCCGATTATTGATTGGAGCGACTATAAATATTGAACTTGAGCCATTGCCCGCCAACTACCATTCGCCCCCGTATCAAGTACGGAGCAGGCTCTGGGCCTGTTCCTTCGACAGGCTCAGGACAGGCGAAGGGTGGCGTGGAGAACGGGCGATTGCCCCAATAACCGCTAAACTTCGCCCATGAACTATTTTGTCGTCATGGTGCTTGCCGTCCAGACGGTTCTTGGCGCTTATCTCGGCTGGCGTTGCCGTTGGGCCTTTGGCGGCGTGCTGCCGTCCTGGCTGATGGCTTGGCAGGTGTTCTGGCCGCTCGTTGCCTTGACGGTGATGAGCTTTCCGCTGGCTTATTTTTCCAGCCGCCTGTTCGGCCTGGCCTTGCCGCCCTGGCTGCTGTTGGTCACGGCCATTGGCTATGGCGCGTTGGTGATGGGCTTTGCCACGGTATTGATTGCCGATGTGCTGGGCCTGATCGCCTGCCGCCTGCCTGTTCTGCAAGGCGTCTGCGGCTATGTCCGCCAGCAGCCGCATCATCTCGGCCTGCTCGTCCTCGCCGTCGTCGCCCTGCAAGTCGCCTGGGGGTTTTACAACGCGCAGACGCCGCGCGAAACGCATTTTTCCCTGACTGTGCATAAGCCCTTGAAAAACGGCGGGCGGCAATTACGCATCGTCCATGTTTCCGACCTGCATGTCGGGCGCTACAGTTCCCAGGCGCTGATGGCGGCGATGGTCGAGCGCGTCAATCGCCTGCAAGCCGACCTCATCGTCATCACCGGCGACATTGTCGATAACGCGCTCCAGCCCTATTTCGATCAGGACATGCCGCGCATTCTCGGCGGGCTGCAAAGCCGCTACGGCGTTTACGCCATCATGGGCAACCACGATTATTTCGGCGAATCGCCCAGGCGCAATGTGGCGGCTTACAACCGTTCCAACATGCGCGTTTTGCGCGATGAGGCGCTGTATCTCGCCGACCCCGGCATCACCTTGATCGGGCGTGAAGACATGATTCGCGGTTCCCGCATTCTGCCGGACGCCAGCGGCCCGCGCGCGCCGCTGGCGGCGCTGACGGCGGAGGCCGATCCGGCGACGCCGTGGATTCTGCTCGATCACCAGCCGCGCCAAATCGACGAAGCCCTTGCCGAAAAAATCGACCTGCAATTTTCCGGTCACACGCACAACGGCCAGTTTTTCCCCGTCAATCTCATCGTCAAGCTGCTTTACCCAAACCCGTGGGGGCTGCTGACACAGGGGAATTATTCGCTGATCGTTTCCTGCGGCTTCGGCACCTGGGGGCCGCCGCTGCGCTTCCCCAGCTACGCCGAAATCGTCGTCGCCGACGTTGCGTTCCAGCCGGAATCAGAGGACGGGGAACGGATGACAGAAGACTGAATTTTTGCGCCGCATTCCCTCTCCCCCGGCCCCACTCCCACAAGTGGGCGAGGGGAGGCACACCTCTCTCCCGCTTGCGGGAGAGAGGATAGGAGAGAGGGCTGGCGGCGGATATCGACTGTCTTCCGTCCTCCGTCTTCCGTCCTCTGAAAGCTACGGATGCTTCAACTGCGCCTGCGCGGCGGCCAGCCGGGCGATGGGGACGCGCGGGCCGGAGCAGGAGACGTAAGTCAGGCCGATGCGGTGGCAGAATTCGATGGAGGCCGGATGGCCGCCATGTTCGCCGCAGATGCCGATTTTCAGTTCCGGGTTGGTTTGGCGGCCTTGCGTCACGGCGATCTTCATCACTTCGCCGACGCCCTTCTGGTCGAGCACTTCAAAGGGGTTGTCCTCAAGGATGCCGGCTTCGATGTAGGCGGGGAGGAATTTGTTTTCCGCATCCTCGCGGGAGAAGGAGAAGGTCGCCTGGGTCAGGTCGTTGGTGCCGAAGGAGAAAAATTCCGCTGTCTGCGCCATGCGTCCGGCGCGGATGCAGGCGCGCACGGCTTCGAGCATGGAGCCGAATTTGAACTGCACCTCGATGCCGTGGGTGTGCTGAACCTGTTTGTGGATGCGGTCGACATAGCTCTTGATCCGCTCCAGTTCCTCGACCGTCGCCACCTGCGGGACCATGATTTCGGGATGCACCTCGATGCCTTCCTTGGCGCACAGGGCGGCGGCTTCGAGCACGGCCTGAATCTGCATCGAGTAGATTTCCGGGTAGGTGATGCCCAGACGCACGCCGCGATGGCCGAGCATGGGGTTCACTTCGGCCAGGGCACGCACCTTGCGCAGGGTTTTTTCCTTTTTGACGATCACGTCGTCCTCAAGATGGGATTCGGTGAAGACCTTCATCGCGTCGTTGAGTTGTTCGAGGCCGTCGGAGTATTTCTGGTAGAGGCCGGGATTGACCAGTTTCAGGGTATCCGGCAATTCCTTGATACCCTTGATGGTGTCGCGCAGGTGGCGCAGATGGGTGATTTCCAGTTCCAGTTGCGCGGCGGTGGGCAAAAACTCGTGCATCGGCGGATCGAGCAGGCGCACCGTGACCGGCAAGCCCTTCATGGCCTTGAAGATGCCCTTGAAGTCGTTGCGCTGGATGGGCAGCAGCCGGTCAAGCGCGGCCTGCCGCTCCTCCAGGGTGTCGGACAGAATCATCTCCTGGACGATGGGCAGGCGGTCGGTGTTGTTGAACATGCGCTCGGTGCGGCAGAGGCCCACGCCCCTGGCGCCGAAGTTGCGCGCCTTCAGGGCGTCATTGGGCGTGTCGGCGTTGGCGCGGACTTCGATGCGCGCCGCCTGGTCGGCC
>JAITMS010000181.1 GCA_031277255.1 Azonexus sp. | reverse complement strand
GCGGGCCGGTTAAAGAAAAACGGGGAACTTTTCGAGTCGGCCTATCTAAAGGCAGGCAGGCAGGCAGGCAGGCAGGCAGGCAGGCAGGCAGACAGGCAGACAGGCAGACAGGCAGACAGGCAGACAGGCGGATTCCTGCGCCGCGCGGGTGGTTCTTAACCTGCTGGTAGTGTTCATATGAACGCCGATAAACAAGATGAAACGACGACCGGCGAGAGCATAAGCATTTGCCGCCAGATAGGCAAGCCAATTGCATAACCCTGTAGGAGCAAATTAGTAATGTCCGGTTCAGCAAAGTAGAAATGTCCGCTATGGGTCTAGCGGAGATTTTGAAGATGGAACGGATAGAGATGAGCGAGAAAGAGGTCAATCGTCTGGAGGTATTGCGTCAAGTGATGGATGGCGTCATCAGTCAGGTGGTTGCGGCGCGGAGACTGGGTTTATCGGAGCGTCATGTCAGGCGTCTGCGACGGGGGTATGAGAGGGAAGGGGTATCCGGGCTGGTGAGCAAACGCCGGGGGCGGCCCTCGAACCATCGCATAGCCGAAGAGAAGAAAGGAGCGGTACTGGCTCGGCTACGGGAACGCTATTGGGATTTTGGCCCGACGCTGGCGGTGGAGTATTTACGGGGTGAAGGCTTGGGGGTATCAAAGGAGACCCTGCGCCGTTGGCTGCTCGAAGCCGGGTTATGGCAAGCGAGCAAAGGGCGTCGGCAGCGCCTTCATCCGCCCCGTCCGCGCCGATCCCGCTTGGGAGAACTGGTACAGATCGATGGCAGTCCGCACGACTGGTTCGAAGGACGGGGGCCGCGCTGTACGTTGATTGCCTTCATCGACGATGCGAGCAGCCGGGTGATGACGGCTCATTTCGTTCCTGTCGAGAGCAGCCAAGCCTATCTGGATGCCTTGCAGACGTATGTCACGGCCTATGGTTGTCCGGCGGCCCTCTACAGTGACCGGCACGGCATCTTCATGAAGCATGATCCCGAGGATGCCGTGCCGACCCAGTTTCAGCGGGCGATCAGGCGTCTTGGTATCGCGGGCATTCAGGCGCTGACGCCGCAAGCCAAGGGGCGGGTCGAGCGGCTGTTCCAGACCTTGCAGGATCGTCTGGTCAAGGCGATACGCCTCTCTGGCATTGGTGACCTGGCGGCAGCCAACAGCTTTTTGCCTGGCTATCTGGCTGAGCACAACGCCCGTTTTGCGGTAGCGCCGGAAGAGGGGGAAGACGCCCATGTTCCCTATGCGGGAGATGCCGCAACGCTGGCGCGAATCTGTGCGATTCACCACGATCGCAAACTCTCGAAGGACTTGGCGCTGTCCTTCAACCGGCAACGCTACATTCTCCAGACCGGCGGCCAACCTCGCTATGCGTTGCGTGGAGCAACCGTGACGGTCGTCGCCTATTCCGACCATCGCATCGAACTGTTGCACGGTACAAAAACCCTGCCTTTCAAGGTCTTCGATCCGGCCTCGGCGGTGGCAACGCCAACCGATGCCAAGACGCTCAATCACCAAGTCGACAATGTCCTCGAAAAACGCGACCGACCCCAGCCCAAACCCGCTGCCAACCACCCCTGGCGCCAGCCCTTCAAATCACCGCCTTCAGGGGCTGGCCAATTGGCCAGCCCCTGAAGACATGACCTCAGCATCCTCACGGACATCTCTACTTTGCCCAACTACCGGACATTTCTATTTTGCCTTGACAGCCAATTGCATAACCCGGTGCGATTCAAACTGATGCAAGGCGTCGTTTTGTCCAGGAAGTCGAAGCAAAAGACCCCTCTCCCTCCTTCGATCCTTCGATCCTTCGACAAGCTCAGGACAGGCGAAGCTCAGGACAGGCTTGTGGGAGAGGGCAGGGAGAGGGGTAGCCGCCGCAAGGCGGCCTTGGTTGGTGCGCCCAGCATGGGCGCACTCCTGCGGGTGCAAGTCCCGCCGTAAGTTGGTCACAACGAGCGAAGTGAAGCGCAACTGCATAAGGGTGACCGAGTGTGGAGAGGAAGCGTGGAGCATAAATCACGAGCCGATGAACAAGAACTGCATAGAAGGCGTCGCCAAGCAGGGTGAGCGGGCCAACAACCGTGAAACTCTCGTGACCAAGGCGAGGCGGCGTAGATGCAGCGGTTGTGTGATGAAGGAGTGCGACCCTTACCTGGGGAGGTCTCGCCTTGTGCCTGAAAGGGCAACGGTACTGAGCCGGAGCGAGAAGTCAGCAGAGGCCGTAGTAGTTGCGGTAGCGTGGCAGATGATGCCGAGACGAAACAACGAAGGGCCGAACGAGAGGGCGTGTCGGAAACCATGACGATACCCGAGGCATTGCGTCAGAAGTCCGCGCCAGCGGGGCGGGTTGCTGTAAGCCGGGGTGAAGCCCCGCCTGGGGCAAACCGTGACGAAGCCAAGGATACGCGGCATGGGCCAGAAGGCACAGGGTCGGCGCTGCTGCAAGCGGCGCTGAGGCGAGAGAACCTGTTGCAAGCGTTCAAACGGGTGAAAGCCAATCGAGGGTCGGCGGGAGTGGACGGACTGGACATTGTTCAGACGGCGCAGAAGCTGCAAACCGAATGGCCGGTGATCCGGGAACAATTGTTGCGGGGGGTGTACCGGCCCAGTCCGGTACGGCGGGTAACGATCCCGAAGCCAGACGGTAGCCAGCGAGAGTTAGGCATCCCAACGGTGACGGATCGGCTGATCCAGCAAGCGTTACTGCAAGTGCTGCAACCGCTGCTTGACCCGACTTTCAGAGAGCACAGCTACGGGTTTCGGCCCGGACGACGCGCGCATGACGCGGTCTTGGCCGCGCAATCGTTCGTGCAGTCGGGCCGGCGCGTAGTGGTGGACGTTGACCTGGAGAAATTCTTCGACCGGGTCAACCACGACATTCTGATTGACCGCCTACGGAAGCGCATAGATGACGCTGGAGTGATCCGGCTGATTCGGGCCTACCTGAACGCCGGGATCATGGATGGTGGCGTGGTCATGGAGAGGCATGAGGGTACGCCGCAAGGCGGGCCATTGTCGCCACTGCTAGCCAACGTTCTGCTCGACGAAGTGGACAAAGAACTGGAACGGCGAGGTCACTGCTTTGCGCGTTATGCCGATGACTGCAATGTGTATGTACACAGTCAAGCGGCGGGCGAGCGGGTGATGGCGTTGCTGCGCCGGTTATACGGTCGCCTGAAACTGAAGGTCAATGAAACCAAGAGCGCGGTGGCTGGCGCGTTGGGTCGCAAGTTTCTCGGGTATGCCTTTTGGGCAGCCTGGGGCGGACAGATCAAATGCGCCGTCGCTACCAAACCGCTCTCGGCATTCAAGCAGCGCATCCGGGAAATGACGGGACGCAGCGGCGGGCGCAGCATGGCGCAGGTCATACAGGAACTGCGCCCGTACTTATTGGGTTGGAAAGCCTATTTTGGGTTGCCTCAAACGCCGAGAGTCTGGCGTGAGTTGGACGAATGGTTGCGACACCGCCTGAGGGCGATTCAACTCAAACAATGGCAGCGCGGCACGACCATGTTCCGAGAGTTACGCAGATTGGGTGCAAGCCATGATGTAGCGCGACAGATCGCGGCTAATCGCTGGCGGTGGTGGCGCAACAGCAGCAAGCTCCTGAACAGCGTATTGAATCTGGCTTGGTTCGACCGGATGGGCCTGCCCCGGCTCACATAACCTCAACCTCTCGAACCGCCCGGTGCGGACCCGCATGCCGGGTGGTGTGGCAGGGGAGCTGCCTTAACGGCAGCCCCCTATGCCGATTCGACTACAGCAAGAATAAAAGCCGCTTCCCCCTCTCCCCCGACCCCTCTCCCGCAAGCGGGAGAGGGGAGAAAGGGCAGCATCGTGCATCAGTTTGAATCGCACCCCCTATGAACACGGGTTGCCGATGTTCTTTTTGGTGGGTATGATAACCACCATGAATAGTGATGACATCATCAAGCAATTAAAAAAAGCCGGTTGGGTTTTGCGAAGCGTCAAAGGCTCGCACCATATCTATGTCCATCCCGAACGCGGGGGCCATTTGAGCGTGCCACACCCAAAGAAGGACATCGGCCCCAGCTTGGCGCATAAGCTGCTGAAACAGGCTGGCTTGAAGTAAGGAGATTGGTATGAAATTTGTGATTGCCATTGAACCGGGAGATAGCCAATATGCGTTTGGCGTTTCCGTTCCCGATTTGCCGGGCTGCTTTTCGGCTGGCGATACCTTGGACGAAGCCATTGATAAGGCCAGAGAAGCGATTGACGCTTTTTGCGCCGCCTTGATTGAAGATGGCGGCGACCTGCCCGCTCCAAGGCCGTTGTCGGAGCATCAAGCAGACCCGGATTTTGCGGGATGGATTTGGGCCGTGGTCGAAGTGCCGATAGAGCGTTACTTTGGGCCAGCCGAGAAAGTTAACATTACCCTGCCGCGCCTGCTGCTGGCAAAGATAGATGAATACGCCCGCCAGCACGGCGAGTCTCGATCCGGTTTTTTAGCAGAGGCGGCACGGGCCGCAATGCGCTAAAACGAAAAACACCATGCCGAGACACCAAGCGAAACCGTAAAGGCTGGCGGATCGGGTGTCTTAAGGTCGCGCGACAATATGCCGCATTCCCCGTCCCCGCCGGGGCGGGCAAAATCGCCCCTCGTCCAAAAATAAGGATTTGAGGGAGCTTTTAATGACGCATCGCATCCGTCCCCTGGCCGCTGCCGTGGCTTTGTTGTTTGTCAGCGCCGCGCCTGCCAGCGCCGAGCCGCAGCAGCTTGATGATGTCGTGGTTTCCGCCGGGCGCGTCCGCCCGATGCCGGAAGCCAGTTCGCTGGATGTCGGGCGGCAGCAGCAATTGCGCGCTGCCAGCAGCGATACCGCCAGCCTTTTGCGCGACGCGCCGGGCGTCAGCCTGCAAGGCGCGGGCGGCGTTTCCAGCTTGCCCATCATCAATGGTCTGGCCGATGACCGGCTGCGGGTCAAGGTCGATGGCATGGATTTGATCGCTTCCTGCCCCAATCACATGAATCCGGCTTTGTCCTATGTCGATCCGGGCAATGTCGGCAAGCTCACCGTCTATGCCGGGATCGCGCCGGTCAGCGTCGGCGGCGACAGCAT
>JAITMS010000027.1 GCA_031277255.1 Azonexus sp. | reverse complement strand
CCGATGATCTGTTTGAATTCGATCATCGAATTGACTGGGCGCATGAGCACGATATTGCGCACGTTACGCGCATCAACGCCGGTCGAAAGTTTTTGCGAGGTCGTCAGAATGGCGGGAATGGTTAGTTCATTATCCTGAAAGGCTTTCAGCCATTGGTTGCCTTGCTCGCCATCGTTTGCCGTGACACGCTGGCAATAATTGGGGTCGGCGCTTTTCTTGATCTGGTTAATCAGGTCGCGCACGAGCAGCGCGTGTTCCTGCGTGGCGCAAAAGACAATAGTTTTTTCCCGCTGGTCGATGGCGTTCATGAAAATTTCAACGCGCTTTTTCTCTCGCTCCCTGATTTCGATGGTGCGGTTGAAATCTTTTTCATCAAAGCGTTTGCCGGTTTCGACTTCGCCTTCCAGCAGGTAGTCGTCGGACGTATAGACATATTCGTCCAGCGTGGTGGCAATTTGCTTGAGGCGGAAGGGCGTCAGGAAACCATCATTGATGCCTTCCTTGAGCGAATAGATGTATACGGGTTCGCCAAAGTAGGCGTAGGTGTCGATATTGTCTTTGCGTTTGGGGGTGGCGGTTAATCCCAACTGCACGGCGGGCGCGAAGTATTCAAGAATCTCGCGCCAGGTGCTTTCATCATTTGCGCCGCCCCGGTGGCATTCGTCAACAATGATGAGGTCGAAAAAATCCGGCGGGTATTCACCGAAGTACGCTGACGGTTTGCCGTCCTTTGAGAGACTTCCGTCATTGCGAGCCGCAGGCGAAGCAATCCACTCCGTTGTCTGGATTGCCACGGGGCTACGCCCCTCGCAATGACGACCATCCGGCGGGCCGCTCATGAAAGTTTGAAAGATGGTGAAAAAGACATTGCCGTTCTTCGGCACTTTGCCTCGTCTGCTGATTTCATCCGGCGCAATGCGGACGCGCGCATCTTCCTCAAACGCCGAAAAATCATTGAATGCCTGATCGGCGAGAATGTTGCGGTCGGCGAGGAACAGAATGCGCGGGCGGCGCGTGGGTTCGCTTCCGGATTTCCAGTCAGCGAGATTCCAGCGGCTATGAAACAGCTTCCAGGCAATCTGAAACGCAATGGAAGTTTTTCCGGTGCCGGTCGCCAGTGTCAGCAGGATGCGGTTTTTGCCCTCGGTAATGGCGGCGAGCGCCCGCCCGATGGCGATGTCTTGATAGTAGCGGGGCTGCCAATAGCCGCCTCTGTCCTCGAAGGGAATGGCGGCAAAGCGATTGCGCCAGATGTTCTCGGTGGGAAAAGTGTCCCGCCACAGGTCTTGGGGAGACGGAAAAGACGGCAATTCGCCTTCCTTGCCGGTCTGCCTGTCGATGCCGTAAACCCCCTGCCCGTTGCTGGCATAGGTGAAGCGGATGGCGAGCTTTTCGGCGTATGCCTTGGCTTGCCCCACGCCTTCGGTCAGGGGCTTGTCCCAAGCCTTGGCCTCGACAACCGCGAGCTTGGTGTTGCGGTACTCAAGCACGTAATCGGCGGATAACGGCTTGCCGCGCTTGCCCGCGCCTTCCAGCCGCCCCGGCGTAATCGCATATTCGCGGCGAATGCGGCTGCCTTCGACCACGCCCCAACCCGCGGCAATGAGCATCGGGTCGATGTGATCAGCGCGAGTTTCGGCTTCGTTTTTGTTCATGTCCCTGATGTTTGGTCGAGAGGCTAAAGTTGCTCGATCAATGATAGTGCTTGCTGTTGTGATGCCCTAGTCAATTTCGATGGCGCGCCGGTTAATGCTGACCTATCTTTTCGGCAAGACCAAAGCGGCGGCGCGCGGAATGGGGTTGTCATGGATGTGACGCCCGGCTCGGCGAAACCCGCTCGACCGCCCCCGCCAAGGTAAAATCCGGGGGATGAATCCGCCGCGTTACGTCCATCTTCGTCTCCACTCCGAATACTCCGTCACCGATGGCATCGTCCGTTTGGGCGACGCTGTCCGGCGGGCGGCGGCGGATGGGATGCCGGCGCTGGCTTTGACCGATCTTGGCAATGTCTTCGGCCTCGTCAAGTTTTACACGGCGGCGCGGGGCAAGGGGGTCAAGCCGATTGTCGGGGCCGATGTCTGGGTCGCCAACCGGGAGGCGCCGGAAGAAGCCTGCCGCCTGCTGCTGCTCGTGCGCAACCGCGAGGGTTACCGGCAGTTGTGCGAACTCTTGACGCGGGCTTATCTCGCCGAGGGGCGGCGCGAGCGGGCGGAGATTGCCCGCTCCTGGTTCGGCGAAATCGGCTGCGACGGTCTTCTGGCGCTTTCCGGCGGGCATTTGGGCGATGTCGGCGAAGCCTTGCTGAACGGCAATTTCGCGCTTGCCGCCGAGCGGGCGAAGGCGTGGGCGGCGATTTTTCCCGATGCCTTTTACCTGGAAGTCCAGCGTTACGGGCAGCCGCAGCAGGAGCGCATCGTCGGGCAAACGGCTGATCTGGCGGGCGAACTGGGTCTGCCGCTGGTGGCGACGCAGCCGGTGCAGTTCATGCAGCGCGAGGATTTTCGCGCCCACGAGGCGCGCGTTTGCATTGCCGAGGGTTATGTGCTGGGCGACCATCGGCGGCCCAAGCTGTACACGGAGGAGCAGTATTTCAAGAGCCAGGAGGAGATGGCCGAACTGTTCGCCGATCTGCCGGAAGCCATTGAAAACACGCTGGAAATCGCCCGCCGCTGCAATCTCGAATTGACGCTGGGCCAGAATTTTCTGCCCGATTTTCCGATTCCGCCGGGTTTGACCATCGACCAGCATTTGATCGCCGAAGCCCAAAAGGGGTTGGCGATTCGCCTGGCCGAGCTATACCCCGATCCGGCGACACGGGCGGCGCGGCGGCCTGAATACGACGCGCGGCTGGCTTTCGAGTGCGACACCATCATCCAGATGGGCTTTCCCGGTTATTTTCTGATCGTTGCCGACTTCATCAACTGGGGCAAGGAGAACGGCGTGCCGGTCGGCCCCGGGCGGGGTTCCGGCGCGGGTTCGCTGGTGGCTTATTCGCTGCGCATCACCGATCTTGATCCGCTCGCCTACGCCCTGCTGTTCGAGCGTTTTTTGAACCCGGAGCGGGTGTCGATGCCCGACTTCGACATCGACTTCTGTCAGGACAACCGCTGGCGCGTCATCGAATATGTGCGCGAGCACTACGGCGCGGCGGCGGTCAGCCAGATTGCCACGTTCGGCACCCTGTCGTCGAAGGCGGTGATCCGCGATGTGGGCCGCGTGTTCGGCCTCCCCTATTCGCTCTGCGACCGGATTTCCAAGCTCATTCCGGTCGTTCAGAACAAGCCGGTATCGCTCGCCGAGGCGCTGGAGCAGGAACCGCAGTTGCGCGACATGATGGCCGGCGACGGCGATGGCGAAAGCGTCCGTGAACTGTTCGATCTGGCCAGCCGCCTTGAGGATTTGACCCGCAATGTCGGGATGCACGCGGGCGGCGTGCTGATTGCGCCGGGCAGGATCACCGATTTCTGCCCGATCTACCAGGCTACCGGCGCCGATGCTTCGCCCGTTTCGCAATTCGACAAGGATGATGTTGAAAAAGCCGGTCTGGTCAAATTCGACTTTCTCGGCCTGCGCAACCTGACCATCATTGAGTTGGCGCTCACTTACATCGAACGCATGACGGGTTCGCGGCCCGACCTGATGCGCTTGGGCTTCAACGATCCCGGCGCCTACCAGATTCTGAAGGACGCCAACACGACGGCCATCTTCCAGGTCGAATCGGAAGGCATGAAAAAGCTGTTGAAAAAGCTGCAACCCGACCGCTTCGAAGACATCATCGCCGTGCTTGCCCTCTACCGTCCCGGCCCGCTGGGTTCGGGGATGGTCGACGACTTCATCCTGCGCAAAAAGGGCCAGCAGGCCATCGACTACTTCCACCCCGACCTCAAAGCCTGTCTGGAGCCGACCTACGGCGTCATCGTCTATCAGGAACAGGTCATGCAGATTTCGCAGATCATCGGCGGCTACACGCTCGGCGGGGCCGACATGCTGCGCCGGGCGATGGGCAAGAAGAAGCCGGAAGAAATGGCCAAACACCGCGAAACCATTGCCGCCGGGGCCAAGGAACGCGGCTACAACCCGGCGCTGGCCGAACAGTTGTTCGACCTGATGACCAAGTTCGCCGAATACGGCTTCAACAAATCGCACACCGCCGCCTACGCCGTCGTCACCTATCACACGGCCTGGCTCAAACACCACCACGCGGCCGCCTTCATGGCGGCGTCCCTGTCCTCGGACATGGACAACACCGATACGGTGAAAATTTTTTACGAAGACAGCCGCCACAACAAGCTCACCATCCTCGGCCCCGACATCAATGCCTCCAACTACCGCTTTGAGCCGGTTGACCCGGCCACCATCCGCTACGGCCTGGGGGCGGTCAAGGGCACCGGCGAGCAGGCGGTTAACGTCATCGTCAAGGCGCGCAACGAAGGCGGGCCGTTTGTCGACCTCTTTGATTTCTGCCGCCGCTGCGACAAGCGTATGGTCAATCGCCGCGCCATCGAAGCCTTGGTCAAAGCCGGCGCCTTCGACAGCATCGCCCCGCCCGTGGCTGGCGCAGAACGCGCGGATCGCCATCGCCTGCTGGCTTCGGTCGGCATCGCCATGGACTTTGCCGAACAGGCCGAGCGCGACGCCATGCAGACCAGTCTTTTCGACATGGCTGGCGTCGCCGACGCCCACGCTCCGGCATACGTCACGGTCAAACCCTGGGATGAAAAAACGCAACTGATGGAAGAAAAAACCGCCCTCGGCTTTTTCTTCTCCGGCCATCCTTACAACAGCTACCAAAAAGCCCTGCGGCCCTTCATCCGCCGTTCCTTGGCCGAACTTGAACCCGCCAGGGAAATGACCCTCATGGCCGGCATCGTCGTCGGCGTGCGGACGCTGATGACCCGGCGCGGCAAGATGATGTTCGTGCAACTCGACGACGGCGCGGCGCAGATCGAGGTTTCCGTGTTCAACGAACTGTTCGAGGCTGAACGGGAAAAAATCGTCACCGACGACATTCTCATCATCGAAGGCAAAGTCCGCCACGACGACTTTTCCGGCAGCAACGCCGTCGCCGCCGAAAAACTGCTGACCCTCGGCGAAGCCCGGGCGCGCTTTGCCAAATACCTGCGCCTCAACATGAACGGCGAAGCCGACGCGCGTAAACTCAAAACCCTCCTCGCCCCCTTCACCCCCGGCCCGGCCCCGGTTCGCATCCGCTACCGCAATGGTCAAGCCGAATGCGAACTGCAACTCGGCCAAGGCGCTTCCGTCCGCCTCGAAAACGAGCTGATCGAGGCGCTGGGGGAATGGTTAAAGGGAGAGAATGTCGAGGTTGTTTATTAGGCGCTTTACTTCGCCGCCGCCCGTCCCGCCACCAGCGGATAAACCACGCCAGCGACCGCCGCGCCGATGATCGGGGCGAGCCAGAACAGCCACAGTTGCTCAATGGCCCAGCCACCGGCGAACAAGGCCTGCGAGGTCGACCGCGCCGGGTTCACCGAAGTGTTGGTGACCGGAATCGAAATCAGGTGAATCAGCGTCAGGCACAGGCCAATGGCAATCGGCGCCAGATTGCCGGGGGCGCGCTCGTCGGTCGAACCGAGAATGACAAAGAGAAAGGCAAAGGTCATCACCACTTCGCAGACCAGAGCCGCCCCCATTGAATAACCGCCCGGCGAATGCTCGCCATAGCCGTTGCTGGCAAAGCCGCCTAACTCAAAATTCGCCTTGCCGGTGGCGATCAGGTACAGCGCCAACGCCCCCAGCGCGCCGCCGATGACCTGGGCGACGACGTAAGGCAGCAGATCCTTGGCCGGAAAGCGCCCGGCGACAACCAGCCCGACGCTGACCGCCGGGTTGAGATGACAGCCGGAAATATGCCCGATGGCAAAAGCCATGGTCAGCACCGTCAAACCAAACGCCAGCGCCACGCCGGCAAAACCAATCCCCAATTCCGGGTAAGCCGCCGCCAGCACCGCGCTACCGCAGCCGCCCAGCACCAGCCAGGCCGTTCCCACCATTTCGGCAGCTATCCGTTGAGTCAAAGAAGCCATGACTATCATCCTCGTCAAGTTGAAAAAACGCCGCGAAGTATACCCCGGTCATTTTTGTCAGGATTGTGAAAAAAGTCTCAGCTTATTCCGGAGCCGATGGCTGACAGAGGACATTTTCATAGACCGCGAGATCCCTGGCCGAGAAGCAGCAGAAGATCACCTCCCGCAGCGCCGGACATTGGCCCAGCGCGGCGCGAACGGCAGAGACGGCGATCGGCGCGGCCAGTTCAATCGGGTAGCCGTAAACGCCGGTGCTGATACTCGGCAAGGCCAGCGTGGCGACGCCATGCCGCGCCGCCAGTTCGAGCGAGCGGCCATAGCAGGAAGCCAGCAATTCCGGCTCGCCATTGCCGCCGCCCCGCCAGACCGGGCCGACGGTGTGAATGACGTATTTGGCAGCCAGCCGGTAAGCCTTGGTCAATTTCGCCTGCCCCGTCGGGCAGCCCTGGAGCAAGCGGCATTCAGCCAGCAACTCCGGCCCGGCGGCGCGATGAATGGCCCCATCAACCCCGCCGCCGCCAAGCAGCGACGTATTGGCGGCATTGACAATGGCATCGACCGACAGCGTGGTGATGTCGTGGCGAATGGCATGGAGGATGGCGGACATGGATAAAACACCGGACGGTAAAGAGAGGATGGCATTAGAGTAGTTTTGATTCAAGTGCGAACTCCGTTTCCGCGTCCATACGCTTTGCTCCCCTCGCCCGCAAGCGGGCGAGGGGGAAATCGTAAGCACTTGAACCGAAACCGCGCTAAACACCAATCAGCGAAAGAAAGCAGCACAATAAAAGGCTTCTGCCATAATCGCCTCCTGTCCGATTCCCCTGAAACGCCGCCATGTTCCGCGCCCTCAACAGTCCTGGCATCCTCGCCGTCACCTTGGCGGCGGCGGGCATTTTGCTGGTGACGATGGGCACCCGGCAGTCTCTGGGGTTGTTCATCCAGCCGATTGGCGAAAGTACGGGCCTGAACGTCGTCAGCATCAGTCTGGCGCTTGCCGTCGGGCAGTTTGTCTGGGGGGCGGCGCAGCCGGTGGCGGGGGCGGTGGCGGATCGTTACGGTTCGCGGGCGGTGCTGATCGGCGGTTTGCTGATGCTGGCGTTTGGCTGCGCGGTGACGCCGTTCATGGATACGGGTTTCGGGCTGATTGTCTCGCTCGGCTTATTGCTGGCCGCCGGTTCCGGCGCCGGCAGTTTTTCGGTGCTGATTGGCGCTGCCAGCCGACGCTTGCCGCTGGAGGCCCAGGGGGTGGCTTCCGGCGTCATCAACGCGGGCGGTTCCTTCGGCCAGTTCATTTTTGCGCCGGTGATGCAAAAACTCATCCAGTTGACCGGCTGGATGGGCGCGATGTGGGCGATGGCGCTGCTGACGCTGACGGCCCTGCCGCTGGTCGGCAAGCTGACCGACGGCAAGGATGCGCCCGCGCCGCCGCCGGCGCATGAGACGGGCGGTTTGCGGCAGGCGATTGGCGCGGCGCGGCGCAATCCCAGTTATCTTTTGCTCAATGCCGGGTTTTTTACCTGCGGCTTTCACATCGCTTTTCTGATTACGCATTTGCCCGGCGAAATCGAACTGTGCGGCCTGCCGCCCGCGGTCGCCAGTTGGTCTCTGGCGATTATCGGCTTGAGCAATATCGCCGGCAGTCTTTACGTCGGTTCCTGCATTTCCCGCTATCGCAGCAAGTATGTGCTGGCGGTGATGTACGCTTCGCGGGCGGCGCTGATCGCGCTTTACCTGCTGGCCCCGCGCACTGATTTGACCTTTTATCTGTTCGCCGTCGGCATCGGTTTTACCTGGCTGGCGACGGTACCGCCGACGGCGGCCATTGTCGGCAAGCTGTTCGGCATCCGCTATCTGGCGACGCTGTTTGGCCTGACGCTGTTGAGCCACCAGAGCGGCGGTTTTCTCGGCGCTTACCTCGGCGGGCTTGCCATCAGCCGCTTCGGCGATTTTGGCTGGATGTGGTACGCCGACATGGCGCTCGCCCTACTGGCCGCCGTGGTCAATCTGCCCATCCGCGAAGCGCCGCTGGCGGCGGCTCCGGCAGAAATTTGATGGGCCTGTCGCCTCTCATCAATGCCGCTGTCCGCACTCAGCGGCTTTTGCGGCCGAATTTTTCCGCCAGTTGATTGAGTTTGGCGGCGCGCAAGGCTTCTTCCCGGGCGGCGGCCTCGGCGGCGCGTCGTTGCTCGTTCTGCTTTTTGAAGCGGTCGCGCAGCAGCTCGGCGGCGTGGCGGCGGTTTTCGTCGGTCACTTCACCGGCGGGCGTGCCGTCGAGATTGCGGCGTACCGTGCCGGTTTGCATCTCTTTCAGGTAACGGGTGGAGATGGTGTGGCTGCGCATCGCCAGCCGTAGCGCCTTTTTTTCCACGGTCGGCAGTTGCGCCAGCACCTGCTTGTCAATGCCGATGGCCAGCGGGCTGAAATTGCGGAAGACATCAAAGCGCGTCTGCAAATCCTTGAGCAGGGCGCGGGGATCGGGCGGCGGGGCGGGCGGCAAAGGCGCGGGCGGTTCGGCGGAGGTCATGGTCGAAAAACGGCGGTCAGACAAGGCGTCAAGGGTAGCACGAAGCCTTGCGCCTGCCGCAGGCCGCTGCTTCAAACACCGTGCCGCTGGAACCAGGCGAGCATTGCGCGCCAGCCGTCGGCGGCTTCCGCAGCCCGGTAGCTGGGCCGGTAGTCGGCGTGAAAGGCGTGCGGCGCATCGGGATAGACCTTGATCGCCGAGGCTTGGGCAGCGGCGCTGCCGGTTTTCAGGCGTTCGCGCATGGCCTCTACCGTGGCCAGCGGAATACCGGCGTCCTGCCCGCCATAAAGGCCGAGGACCGGGGCTTGCAACTGGTCGGCAAGGTCGCTCGGCTGCTTTGGCGTCACCTCGTTGGCCGGGCCAACCAGACGCCCGTACCAGGCGACCCCGGCTTTGACCTGCCGGTTGTGGGCGGCATACAGCCAGGTGATGCGGCCGCCCCAGCAAAAGCCGGTCACCGCCAGCCGGGCCGTATCGCCGCCGTTGGCGGCGGCCCAGGCGACAGCGGCGTCGAGATCGCTCATCACTTGAGCGTCGGGCGTTTTGCCGACAATTTTGTCGAGAATTTCGGGGATGCTCTCGATCTGGCGCGGGTCGCCCTGACGGGCGAACAGTTCCGGGGCAATCGCCAGATAGCCGAGTTTGGCCAGACGGCGGCAAACGTCGCGGATGTATTCATGCACCGCGAAAATTTCCGAAACGACCAACACGACCGGCGGTTTCGCCGCATCCGCCGGTTGGGCGCGGTAGGCCGTCATCGTGCCATCCTTGATCGGAACCTGGATTTCACCGGCAACGAGGCCCTCGCTGTCGGTGTGAATCGTCTGCGCCAGCGCCGGTTGCACGGCCAGGGCAAAGCCCGCGCCGATGCTGGCGGCGAGAAAGTCACGGCGGTCAAAAGTTTTGGCCGGGGTGAGCGCGTTAAACTCAGGGGTATCCAGTTCGGTGGCGGCGGGCATGGCAGTCTCCATCAGATTTTGTTGTCGGCATGGCGGCATCAGCAGCGCAGTCTAACGCGGGTTACGCTCTTTATACCGAATGGCTTAACACAAGATGAAACTTGCGGGCAGAATAGCGGATTCAATGTGGCGAGTCGTCAGCAACGGCCACGCCTGAGGAGAACGAGACGATGGACAACACCAACGACACGGGCGTCATGCAGGTATTGCTCGACCGTTACAACAACCAGCGCCTGCCCCGTGCTCTGGAAATGAAGGCCAAGGTCGATCAGGGCGAGGAATTGAACGAGATGGAAGTCGCCTACCTGGCCCAGGTGAACGAGGATATCCGCGCCTTGCAGCCGCTCCTTGCCCGCCACCCGGAAATGGAGCCGATGGTCGTCAAAGGCATCAGCCTGTATCAGGAAATTATCGCCAAAGCACTGGAAAATGCCGGGAAATCGGCTCCCGCTTCTTGAAAGCTCGCGCCATCGTCGCCATAATGGTCGACATGGTTGTAATTCCGGCAATCTGGAGGCGTTCTGGACAGGGGTTCGATTCCCCTCACCTCCACCTGAACCCATCACGGTGGGTTGAGTTGGGGGTGTACTGGCTTCGACAGGGCGAGCAAAGGTGCGCAGGCAACCCGAAAGGTGACGGACGTAATCCGCACAAATCCATAAACGCCAACGATGAGCGTTTCGCTATCGCCGCCTGAGCGGCATAGCTGGGGCCGCTGAAGCCTTATTACCCAAGACAGCCGGCGGGGACTTCGGTCCCCGTCGTCATTTCAGGGCGGCAACGGCCCAGCCGCTCACGGCGGCAGGATGGATTCCCCGGCGTAAAGCTGGGCCACCGTTTCGCGCTGGCGGATGCAATGGATGGCCGCGCCATCGACCATCACCTCGACGGCGCGGGGGCGGGTGTTGTAATTGGAGGCCATCGCCATGCCGTAAGCGCCAGCCGACATGACGGCGAGAAGATCGCCCGCTTGCAGATCGAGGGGCCGGGCTTTGCCGAGAAAATCGCCGGTTTCGCAGACCGGGCCGACCACGTCGTAAGCGCGGCGGGGGCCGTGGCGCGGCGTCACCGGCAGAATGTCGTGCCAGGCGTCATACAGGGCGGGCCGTAGGAGGTCGTTCATGGCGGCGTCGACGATGGCGAAATCCCTGGCTTCGCCGTGCTTGAGAAATTCGACGCGGGTCAGCAGCAAACCGGCGTTGCCGACCAGGCAGCGGCCCGGTTCGAGCACGACGCGCAGACCGCGTCCCCGGAGCTTGTCGAGCAGCGGATTCAAATAGGCGGCGATGGTCGGCTGCGTCTCGTCAGCGTGGTACTGGATGCCGAGGCCGCCGCCGAGGTCAATGTGGCGGATGGCGATACCGGCGGCGCGCAATTGGTCGACCAGCGCCAGAATGCGGTCGAGGGCTTCGCTAAAAGGCGCGGGATCGAGCAATTGCGAGCCGATGTGACAGTCGATGCCAGCGACTTCGAGATGCGGCAGCGCCGCCGCGCGGCGATAGAGAGCCAGCGCCTCGGCGTAGGCGACGCCAAACTTGGCGGCCTTGAGGCCGGTCGAAATGTAGGGGTGGGTCTTGGGATCGACATCGGGATTGACGCGCAGGCTGACCGGGGCGCGTTTGCCGAGTTCGCCAGCGACGGCGTTGAGGCGCTCAAGCTCCGGGGCCGACTCGATGTTGAAGCAGAAAATCCCGGCGGCGAGCGCCTGTTGTATTTCGGCAACTGTCTTGCCGATGCCGGAAAAAACAATTTTCCGCGGATCGGCCCCGGCCGCCAGCGCGCGCTGCAATTCGCCGCCGGAAACGATGTCAAAACCCGCGCCAAGACGGGCGAACAGGTTGAGAATGGCGAGATTGGCGTTGGCTTTGACGGCATAGCAGACAAGCGCGCCAGCGCCCGCCGGATGAGCGGCGAGAACCTCGTTGAATTCCTGCAAGGCGGCTTCCAGCGCGGCGCGGGAATAAACATAGGCGGGCGTGCCGAAGGCTTCGGCGATGGTCGGCAGGGCGACGTTTTCGGCGTGGAGGACGCCATTTTTCAGGGCAAAGGCAGTCATGGCGCGGGAGAGCGGGCGGGCGTGTTAGCATCCGCTGTGGCTGGGTCGCCATTCTCCAGAAGGGGCGGCGAGTGCGAGTCGGGCGGCAATTCGAGCGGGCCTTTGGCGCCGCAGGCGGCAAGGCCGAAGACAATCAGCAGGGCGGCAAGTCGGAACATGGCGGGGCGCTGGCAAAAGGGATGAAATGGTAACACGATGAACGACAAGGAATTCAGCGGCCTGGCCGATGCCGTCATGGCCCGGATCGAGGCGGCGCTTGAAAAGACAGCGGAAACTTCGGCGGCCGATGTCGATTTTGAACGGGCGGCGGGCGGCGTGCTGGAGATTGAATTTGCCGATGGCGGCAAGATGATCGTCAACCGCCATGATGTGGCGCGGGAAATCTGGGTCGCCGCCCGCGCCGGGGGCTTTCATTTCCGCTGGGATGGCCGCGACTGGCGCGATACCCGCGATGGCGGCGAGCTACTCGCCAAACTCTCCGAACTCGCCAGCCAGCAGGCGGGCGCGCCGGTTCACCTGACCTGATCAATCGCTCGGCGGCTGGCTCAGGTCGGCGGGCGGCGGCGGCTCCGTTGCTTCTTCTTCCTCCGGGATCGCGCCCATGTTCTCGGTGTAGACGTAATTGCGCTCGCGCCCTTCGCCGAAGGCGGTGAGGCCGTTTGGCTGGGTTGGCAGTTGCGTCGGGATGTCCTTGAGCGCCCGCTGCATGTAGCCGATCCAGATGGGCAGCGCCGCCGTGCCGCCGGTTTCGCCGCTGCCGAGCTTGCGCGGCTGGTCAAAGCCGATCCAGGCGCAGCCAGCGACGGTCATCTGATAACCGCAGAACCAGGCGTCGACATACTCGTTGGTGGTGCCGGTCTTGCCCGCCAGATCGCGGCGTTTCAGGGTCGCCGAGGCGCGGGCGGCGGTACCGTAGATGGTCACGTCGCGCAACATCAGGTCCATCAGAAAGGCGTTGCGCGGGTCGATAACGCGCAAGGCCTCGTCGCCAACGCGGATGCTGGCGGCCTGGGCGAGCAATTGACCGTTCTCGTCCTTGATCTCACGCACGATGTAGGGGTTGAGCTTGTAGCCGCCGTTGGCGAACACGGCGTAGGCGGCGACCATTTGCCACGGCGTTACCGACCCCGCGCCGAGGGCCATGGTCAGATAGGGCGGGTGGCGTTCGGCGTCGAAACCGAAGCGGCGGGCGTAATCCTGGGCATAGTGCGGGTCGATCGACTGCAAGAGGCGTACGGAGACGAGGTTCTTCGATTTGGCCAGGGCCGTGCGCATGGTCATCGGCCCCTCGTATTTGCCGTCGTAATTGCGCGGCTCCCAGACCCGCGAGCCGGTTTCGTCGGCGGGGATGATCAGCGGGCTGTCGTCGATGACGCTGCCGGGGCCGTAGCCTTTTTCCAGCGCCGCCGAATAAATGAAGGGCTTGAAGCTTGATCCCGGCTGCCGCCAGGCTTGCGTCACATGGTTGAATTTGTTGCGGTTGAAGTCGAAGCCGCCAATCAGGGCGCGAATCGCGCCATCCTGCGGCGACAGCGAGACAAAGGCGGATTCGACCTCCGGCAACTGGCTGATCTGCCAGCTGCCTTTGTCGTCCTTTAAGAGCCGGATGACCGCGCCACGGCGCAGGCGCTTGCTCGGCGGCGCTTTGTTATCAAGCATTTTGGCGGCAAATTTGAGCGTCTCCCCCGTCAATGTCACCATCTCGCCGCCCTTGCGATAGGCTTGCAATTCGCTGGCGCTGGCCGACAAGACCACCGCCGGGACCAGATTGTCAGCATCGTGAACATCCTGGAGCGCCTCATCGAGCGCCTCGTCCTGATCGTCCTTGATGTCGTCGATGTTGAGGAAGGATTCGGCGCCCCGGTAGCCGTGGCGGCGGTCGTAATCCATTACGCCCTTGCGCAAGGCGAGATAGGCGGCTTCCTGCTCGCTTTTGAGGAGGGTTGTGTAAACCTTCATGCCGCGCGAATAGACATCGTCCGGGAACTGATCCGCCGCCAACTGGCGCGCCATCTCGGCGGCAAATTCGGCATGGACGGGAAATTCCGCCAATTCGCGCTTGATGACCAGCGGCTCCTCAAGCGCCGCTTGGTATTGCTCGGCAGTGATATCCCCCAACTGGAGCATCCGCCGCAGCACATACTGCTGGCGCTGGCGGGCGCGGGCGGGATTGACCACCGGGTTGTAGAGCGAGGGGGCTTTGGGCAGACCGGCCAGCATCGCCGCCTCGGCGATGGTGATGTCTTGCAGGGACTTGCCGAAATAGATCTGGGCGGCGGCGGCAAAGCCGTAAGCGCGCTGGCCAAGATAGATCTGGTTGATATACAGCTCGAAGATCTGATCCTTGGAGAAATTGCTTTCAATCTTGTATGCCAGCAATGCCTCATAGAGCTTGCGCAAAAACGTTCTTTCGTTGGTCAGGAAAAAATTACGGGCGACCTGCTGGGTAATCGTCGAGGCGCCCTGACTCAAGCGGCCACCAAGGATGTTGGCGCTGGCGGCGCGCGCGATGCCCTTGTAGTCCACGCCGTGGTGCTGGTAGAAACGGTCGTCCTCGGCGGACAGCAGGGCGTCTTTCATCACCTGCGGCACTTCGTCAAACCTGACCACGGCGCGGCGCTCCTCGCCGAATTCGCCGATCAGATAGCCGTCAGCGGTGTAGACCCGCAACGGAATCTTCGGCCGGTAGTCGGTCAGGACTTCCAGCGACGGCAGTTTCGGGTAGGCCAGAACGAGAACAATCACGGCGATAGCGACGCCGATTGCCAACAGGCCAAGGAGAACGGCAAACGGATAGAAAAACAGGCGCAGGGCCAGAGGCAGGGGACGCAAGATGAACAGACCAGACAAAATGGCGTGGCGCAAATTATACGCTGGAGCGTTGAGTACGCATAAAAATGCTTTACATGCTAGATAGTTGTTGCTAGCATCTAAAGCGAATTATTGGTTATTTCCCTAACTATGTATTTTTTAAGGACTTTTTGAGGGGGTTGAGTGGGCATCGATATCTCCGCTTTGTTTAATCCCAAGGCGCGCCCCTTGCTCGGACTGGACATCAGTTCTTCTGCCGTCAAGATGGTGGAACTGGCGGCCAATGGCAGGGACAGCTATCGCGTCGAGCGCTACGCCATTGAGGTGTTGCCGAAAGACGCCGTATCTGACGGTAATATTACCAATCTCGATAGCGTCGTCGCCTGCGTGCAGCGAGCCTGGAAGCGTCTGGGCACCTCGACGCGCAATGTCGCCATGGCGCTGCCGGGGTCGGCGGTGATTACCAAGAAAATCATCCTGTCGGCTGGCTTGCGTGATGACGAGCTTGAGGTTCAGGTTGAAACCGAGGCCAACCAGTACATCCCTTTTGCCATTGACGAAGTCAATCTCGATTATCAGGTGATCGGGCCAGCGCCGTCGCTGCCCGACGAAGTGGAAGTCCTGATCGCCGCGTCCAAGAAAGAGCGGGTCGAAGACCGTGTTGCCGTCGCCGACGCCGCTGGCCTGAAGGCGGCGGTGATTGATGTCGAGTCGCTGGCGACGCTGGCGGCCTATGAATTGATCGAGCAGCAGTTGCAGCATTCCGGGAAGGATCTGGTGGTCGCCCTGATCAAGGCGGGCGCCAATACGATGGAATTGATCGTGATCCGCAACGGCCAGCAGCTTTATACCCGCGAGCAGGCTTTTGGCGGCGCCCAACTGACCCTGGATATTTCCCGCCACTACGGCATGAGCTACGAAGATGCCGAAGCGGCCAAGCGGTCTGGCAATCTGCCGGAAGGCTACGAAACCGAGCTGCTCAATCCATTTAGGGAAAACCTGGCCCTCGAAGTTTCGCGGGCC
This sequence comes from Azonexus sp., assembly GCA_031277255.1. Classification (GTDB taxonomy): domain Bacteria; phylum Pseudomonadota; class Gammaproteobacteria; order Burkholderiales; family Rhodocyclaceae; genus Azonexus. The sequence goes on along the minus strand of JAITMS010000027.1, from coordinate 15,591 downwards.
TTGCAGTTTTTCTTTACCTCGACGCAATTCAACCATGTCGATCACATTGTTCTGGCTGGCGGTTGCGCGGTTATTCCAGGCATTGACCAGGTTGTCGCGACACGCACACAAGTCAATACCCTGATCGCCAATCCCTTTGCCAATATGGCGTTGTCTGATCGAGTCAAGGCGCGCAGCTTGCTGGCTGACGCCTCAGCGCTGATGGTGGCTTGCGGTCTGGCCTTGCGGAGGTTTGATTCCTTATGATCCGCATCAATCTCCTACCTCACCGGGAAATCGCGAAAAAAGCCCGGCGCCAGCAATTTTTTGTGCTCTTCGGCTTGGTTGCCGTATTGGCTGCCTTGGTGGTGTTTGTCGTGTATACCTTTATTGATGGGGCGATCAATTCTCAGGCCGGACGCAATACTTTCCTGACAACGAAAATCGAGGAACTCAACAAGGAAATCGCCGAAATCAACGGCCTCAAAGAGCAGACACAAGCCTTGCTGGCAAGAAAGCAGATCATTGAGGACTTGCAGCGTGATCGCGGCGAAACAGTTTACCTGCTCAGCGAAATGGTCAAGCAAGTGCCGGAAGGCATCTATCTGAAATCACTACAACAGACTGGACTCAACGTCAATGTCACCGGTTATGCCCAGTCCAATGCCCGGATTTCCGCCCTGATGCGCAATCTGGAAACCTCGGAGTGGTTGGAGCGGGCGCGCCTGATCGAATCCAAGGCGGTTCTGCTCAAGGGTCGGCGTGTCAATGAGTTTGGCATGAACTTCGCCCAGACCCGGACCAAACCCGAGGATGGGAAGGGGGGGAAATGAAATCGCTAGAGATGACCCTGCCGAAAATGAGCTTTCAGTCGCTGGCCGCCGATTTTCGCAATCTAAATCCGAGCGATCCGGGGGCCTGGCCGGTAGCGCCCAAAATTGCCGTCTTGGTCGGTTTGTTTATTGTTGTCCTGATTATTGGCTGGTTCCTTTTGTGGAGCGATCAACTCGCCGATCTGGAAGCGAAGACGCAGGAAGAGGACGTGCTTAAACAGCAATATCTGGAAAAGAAAAAGCTGGCCGTCAACCTGAATCTCTATCGTGAGCAACTGGAGGAAATCAACCGCTCTTTCGGCGCTTTGCTCAAGCAGTTGCCGGACAAATCGGAAATTGACGCGCTACTGATCGAGGTCAATCAGGCCGGTCTTGGACGTGGCTTGCAATTTGAACTGTTCCGACCGGGGCAGGAGCAGATCAAAGAGTTCTATGCCGAGTTGCCGGTGGCGGTCAAAATCAACGGCAATTATCACGATATTGGCGCTTTTGCCGCCGATATTGCCAAACTGCCGCGTATCGTCACGCTCAACAATATTGCCATGGCGCCGACGAAAGATGGTCTCCTGTCGCTGGATGCGACCATCAAGACTTTCCGCTATCTTGACGAAGCGGAGGTCAGCGCCCAGAAGAAGGCGGCGAAAGGAGCGACGAAGTGAAGCGGATCATGCTGATCGCCCTGTGCGCGTTGCTGGGCGCCTGTTCCGAGGGCGAGCAGGAGGAATTGACGCAATGGATGGATGAAAATTCGGCTAACCTGCCCAGGAGTGTTCCGCCCCTGCCGCAGATCAAGCCTTATGAGCCGGTGCCTTATGAGGAAAGCAGTCTGGATCCGTTCAAATCAGCAAAACTCGAACCGGCATCTAAACAAAGCCAGGCTGGCAAAGGTAGCCCGGATTTTGACGCGCGTGAATTGCGTAACAACCTCCTCGAAAAATATCCGCTCGAATCGCTCAAGATGATTGGCTACATGAACGTCAATAAGCGACCGCTGGGCGTGATTCTGGTCGATGGCAAGGTCAAGCAGGTCAAGGTTGGCGACTATATCGGTCTGGATTTTGGCGCCGTGACCAAGATTAGCGACAAAGAAATTGAAGTGCGTGAAATGATTCAGGAATCTGATGGCAACTGGAAAGAGCGTGACAGTTCGCTATACCTGCAGGGCAAGGAGGGAAGCAACAAATGAAATTTGTTAACACAGTGCTGCTGGCAGCTTCAGTCTGCCTTGTCTTGGCGACGCCGTTACGAGCGGAAGAAGGCGCGGATGCCAACAATGCCATCGAAACCATCAGCGCGGTACAGCAAGGGGGCGATATTGCCGTTCGCGTCGATCTGCGTGAACCGCTCACGATGCCGCCAGCCAGCTTCAGCGTGAACAGCCCGGCCCGGGTGGCGCTGGATTTTCCGGCTACGGTCAATGGCTTGGGCAAAAGCAATCAGATCTTGAATGAAGGCGATTTGCGCAGCTTCAATGTTGTGCAGGTCGGTGACCGGACCCGTCTGGTGCTCAATCTCGTGCGCAACATGAACTATTCGACACGGGTCGACGGCAAGTCGCTGTATGTGACGTTGACGCCGATCAACCGTCTGGTTGATTCGGTAGCCGAACGGGGAAGTCGCTTTGCCGAAGAAAGCCTGATGAGCAGCCCGCACGCCCTGCGCGATGTCACGTTCCGCCGCGGCAAGGATGGCGAAGGCCGGGTGGTTGTCGAACTCAGTGATCCCGGCGCCGGTATCGATATCCGCCAGCAAGGCCGTAATCTGATCGTCGATTTCCAGAAAACCACGGTGCCTGAGCATTTGCGCCGTCGTCTCGATGTCACCGATTTCGCCACGCCAGTCACCATGGTCGAAACCAAGAGCATGGGCGACAACGTGCGCATGATTATCAGCCCGACTGGCCTGTGGGAGCATAACGCTTACCAGAGCGACAACCAATTTGTCGTCGAAGTCAAAAAGATTGTCGAGGATCCGAACAAACTGGTGCAGGGGACGAAGGTTGGCTACCAAGGGCCACGCGTCAGCATTAACTACCAGAATGGCGATGTCCGCGCCCTCTTGCGCCTGATGGCAGAGGAACTCGGATTCAATGCTGTCATCAGCGAAACCGTGACCGGCACGACGACCTTGGTCTTGAAGGATGTGCCGGCCGATCAGGTGATCGACATCATCTTCCAGCAAAAGGGGCTGGATATGCGCAAAAAGGGCAATATCGTCATGATTGCCCCGCGTGACGAGATTGCCACCCGTGAAAAGCTCGACTTTGAGGCTAGGCAGCAGATCAGTGAGCTGGAGCCGCTGCAGACTGAAGTGTTTGTACTCAACTACCACCGCGCCGAGGATGTTGCCAAATTGCTGGCGGGCCTCGCGCCGCTTGGCGGCGCCCCGAGCAATTCGGCCCTGAAGATGCTGAGTAAGCGGGGCAGCACCATTGCCGATCTTCAGTCCAATCAGTTGTTCGTTACTGACATTCCCAGCAAGATGGAGGAAATCCGCGCTTTCATCAAGGCGATTGACATCGGCACCCGCCAGGTGCTGATCGAGGCGCGGGTGGTCGAGGCCACCGACTCCTTCAATCGCGATATTGGCATCAAGCTGGGCTTGATTAATTCCAAACCGGTTGGTGGCTATTCCAAAGCGCTTGGCGGCAGTTTGTATGGTGTTGGCGGCACGATGGCGCCAGCGGTCACCACGGGTACGGGTAGCCCGCCAACACTGACCCAGACACCGATGGCCGGCGTCAATCTGCCAGGAATGGGCAATATCATCGGCACTGGCGGCACCTTTGCGCTGTCGTTGTTCAATTCCTCGGCCACACGGATTCTCAACCTCGAACTGGCAGCGCTGGAAAGCGACGGCGGCGGCAAGATCATTTCCAGTCCGCGCGTGGTTACAGCCAACAACGTCAAGGCCAAGATTGAGGATGGCACCGAAGTGCCATACCTTTCTACCCAGCAATCGGGTGGTAGCGCAGGATCGCTGGTGGCGCAGACGGTCACCTTCAAGGAGGCCAAGCTGGTACTTGAGGTGACGCCGCAGATTACCCCGGAAGGGACGGTGCGGATGACGCTGCTGGTCAAGAAGGAAGAGCCAGACTGGACGAACATGGTATTGGGTAATCCGCCGATCAAGAGTTCCATTGTCGAAACCGATGTTGTCGTTGAAAACGGCGGCACGGTGGTGATTGGCGGTGTCTTCGTGACCAACAATCAACACAATGTTGAAAAGGTGCCGCTTCTTGGCGATATTCCTTTCTTCGGTTGGCTGTTCAAGTACAAGAATGATATTGGCGAGCGGCGTGAACTGCTGGTCTTCATTACACCGCGCATCCTGTCGGAAAAGCTGCGTCTGGAGTGAGTTTTTCCCGCCGGACAAAAAAAGGCCGACTTTGTCGGCCTTTTTTTGTCCGTGCCGGGGTCTCGGATACAATCGAAGGGTGAAACAAACCCGCAATATTTATCTCGTCGGCCTCATGGGGGCTGGTAAAACAACGGTTGGCAGGCAGTTGGCCCGGCGGCTGAATCGCCGGTTTGTTGATTCCGATCACGAGATTGTTGCCCGAACCGGTGTCGCCATTCCGACCATTTTTGAAATTGAAGGCGAGGAAGGATTTCGCCGCCGCGAGGCGCAGATCATCGGCGAACTGACCGGGCAGCCCGGTATGGTCATGGCAACCGGTGGCGGCGCTGTGATCCGTCCGGAAAATCGCCAGCGCCTGCGTGACAGTGGCTGGGTGGCCTACCTCAATGTGCCGCCAGCCTTGTTGTATGAACGTACCCGCCACGACCGCAACCGCCCGTTGCTGCAAGTCGCCGATCCGCTGGCGCGACTGGAGGGGCTGTATGCCGAACGCGATCCGCTCTACCGCGAGGCGGCGCACTTTGTGGTCGAGGGTTCGCACCTGGTCGCCAGCGGGATCGTCAATCTTCTGCTCCGGGAATTCGCCCGGCTGGAGTCTTCGTGATACAAATCCTCAATGTCTCGCTCGGCGAGCGTTCCTATCCCATCCATATCGGCTGTGGCCTGCTGTCTGACGCAGCCTTGATCCAGCCCTATCTCAAACAGAAAAAAGCCGTCGTCGTCAGCAATACGACGGTTGCTCCTTTATATCTGGCGACCTTGACGGAAACCCTGGGTCAGGCGGGCGTTGCCGTCCAGCCGGTGATTCTGCCCGATGGCGAGGAATATAAAAACTGGGCGACGCTCAATCTCATTTTCGATGCCCTGCTGGCTTCTCACTGCGAGCGCAGCACGCCCCTGATCGCGCTCGGCGGCGGCGTCATTGGCGACATGGGCGGGTTCGCCGCCGCCTGTTACCAGCGCGGTATGCCATTTATTCAAGTGCCGACGACGCTGTTGTCGCAGGTTGATTCCTCGGTTGGCGGCAAAACGGCCATCAACCATCCGCTCGGCAAAAACATGATTGGCGCTTTTTACCAGCCGTGTCTGGTGCTGGCCGACCTCAACACGCTCGATACCTTGCCGCGCCGCGAACTGGCGGCGGGTCTCGCCGAAGTCATCAAATACGGTCTGATCGGCGACCCGGAATTTTTTGCCTGGCTGGAAAACCATCTCGACGCCCTGCTGGCTTGCGACAAAACCGCGCTGGCTTACGCCGTCGCCCGTTCCTGCGCCAACAAGGCGGCGGTGGTCGCCGCCGATGAGCGCGAAGCGGGTGAGCGGGCGCTGCTCAACCTTGGCCATACCTTCGGCCATGCTATCGAAACTGGCCTCGGTTACGGCCAATGGCTGCACGGCGAGGCGGTGGCCGCTGGTACCCTGATTGCCGCCGAGTTGTCGGTTCGTCTGGGCTGGCTGACGGCGGACGAGGCGCGCCGCATCGAAGGCTTGTTGAGCCGCGCCGAACTGCCGGTCAGGGCGCCGCCGCTGGGTGTTGAACGCTATCTCGAATTGATGCGCCATGACAAAAAGGTCGCGGACGGCCAATTGCGTCTGGTGCTGCTGCAAGGAATCGGGCGGGCGGCGGTGACCGATACGGCGAGTGAGGGTGATATCAGCGCGGCGATTGCCGCCCGTTGTGATTGATCGGTCAGTGGTTAATCATCCTCGTTCCTCAGGCGGTAAATCGTGTGAAAATGACAGGCTAACGAGGGGCAAAAGGAAAACCGACCATGGCGACAGAACTGCAAACCGCTTTTCAGCTATCAACGCCGACGGGAGGCGCTGATATGCACATGCTGCTGATCCTGATCGTCATGGTGGTGGCCGGGGCGCTTGGCGGCGTCGCCAACTACTTTCTCGCCGATCGCCCGGAAAAACCGGAGCGGCGCGACTGGCTGAGATATCCGATCCTCGGTGTCGTCGTGGCGCTGACCGCGCCCTTGTTTCTCAACATGATTTCCAGCACCCTGCTCGAAGGGGCGCGTACCCGGCCCGTCGATTTCTTCACCTTTGCCGGGTTCTGCCTGATTTACGTGATTGCTTCCCGGCGCTTGACGGAAAACGTCGCCCAGCGTCTGCTCGGTCAGTTCGATCAGCTCCGCCGCGAGGTCGGTCAGTTGCAGCAGGAGAAGCAGGAAGAAGAAGCCGCCCGCGCTGCGCCGCCGGTTGTCGAGGAACCGCGCGAGGCGCTGTCCTATAACGATGTCGAAATCCTGCGCGCCCTGGCCGAGGAGAGCTTCGTCTGCGGCAATCTCGCCGCCATTTGCGAGCGCACCGGCCAGGCCCGCGAGTTTGTCAGCCATCGCCTGACGGTGATGAAGGGGCTTGGCGTGATCGAAACCCGCATCAATGATAAAAACGTTCTGCACTGGGTCGTATCGGCCCGTGGCAAGACCGTGCTCGATGACATTCTGGCCGGGCAGGACGAGCCGCATGAAACAAGGCCGCTGGTCGGCGCGCCACGCTGAAAATCGCCATGAATATTGTCATTCTCGCTGCCGGTCAGGGCAAGCGCATGTTTTCCAGGCTGCCCAAAGTGCTGCACCCGCTGGCCGGTAAGCCGCTGGCCCAGCACGTCATCGACACGGCGCGCGCGCTGGGGCCGGAAAAACTGGTGGTCGTCTACGGTCACGGCGGCGACGCTGTCCGCGCCACGCTGGCCGCGCCCGACATTGCCTGGGCCGAGCAGGCCGAGCAGTTGGGCACTGGCCACGCCGTCGCCCAGGCACTGCCGCACCTTGGCCCGGCGGCGGCAACGCTGGTGCTCTACGGCGATGTGCCGCTGACCACGGCGGCGACCTTGCGGCGTCTGCTGCATGTGGCGGCCAATGGCTTGGCGATTCTCACCGTCAATCTCGCCGACCCCGACGGTTATGGCCGCATCGTCCGCGATGCGGCGGGCCAGGTTCGGCGCATCGTCGAGCAGAAAGACGCCAGCGAAGCCGAGAAAAAAATCGGCGAGATCAATACCGGCATCATGGTCATGCCGACCGCCCGTCTGCGTGACTGGATCGGCCGCCTGAAAAATGACAATGCCCAGGGCGAATATTATCTGACCGACATCGTCGCCCTGGCCGTTGCCGAAGGCTTGCCGGTCAATACCGTGCAGCCGGAGGGCGCGTGGGAAGTGCTGGGCGTGAACAGCAAGGTGCAACTGGCCGAACTGGAGCGCCAGCACCAGCGCAATCTGGCCGGGCAACTGCTGGTCGCTGGCGTGCGCCTGGCCGACCCGGAGCGGATCGACATTCGCGGCGAATTGCAGCATGGCCGCGATGTCGCCATCGACGTCGGCTGCGTTTTTGAAGGCCGGGTCGAACTGGCCGACGCCGTCGAGGTCGGCCCCTATTGCGTGCTGAAGAACGTCAAGGTCGGCGCGGGTACGCGCATTGCCGCTTTCTGCCATTTCGAGGACGCGGTGATCGGCCCCGACGGCGTGCTCGGCCCCTATGCCCGGCTGCGGCCCGGAACCGAACTGGGGCCGGAAGTCCATATCGGCAATTTCGTCGAAGTCAAAAAGAGCGTTTTTGGCGCTCAATCCAAGGCCAACCACCTCGCCTACATCGGCGACGCCGAAATCGGCCAGCGGGTCAATATCGGCGCGGGCACGATTACCTGCAATTACGACGGCGCCAACAAATTCAAGACCATCATCGAAGATGATGTCTTTATCGGTTCCGACAGCCAACTGGTCGCGCCGGTGCGCGTTGGCCGCGGCGCTACGCTCGGCGCGGGTACGACCCTGAGTCAGGACGCTCCGGCGGAGGCGCTGACCTTGTCGCGTGTCAGACAGATGACGCTGAGTGGTTGGCAGCGGCCGCAAAAACAGAAAGTGGAAAAGTGATGGATGCCTGGTTTGCCGTTTTCGTTTTTACCATCGCCATCCTGCTTGCCATCGGCGGCACGCTGACGCTGGTGGCTTACATTGGCATCCTGCCCGCTTCCCTCAATTTTGGCTGGCGCAACGGGCTGCCGGCGACGAGCGGCATTCTCCTGCTGATCGCGGGCTATGTCGGCAGACAACAGGATTTCAACTTTGGTCCTTACTACTGGCTGGCAGCCGCGCTGCTGGCGGTTGCCGGGCCGTTGTGGTTCGCCTGGCGGCAGCGGCGCGATTTTGCCAAGCCGGGCAAGCAGTTGCTGATCGGCGCGCTCTTGCTGGTCATCGCCGTCGGGCTGATGTACGGGGCTGGGCCGCATTTCGTCGAGCGCATGGCCGCCGGAATCAAATAATCGGGTCTATTTCAATGATAATTGGGAGAGCATGATGGCGAAAAACACGATTGAAAACCTCCGTTCCGTCGCCCTGGTCGGTCATGGCGCTGCCGGTAAAACCTCGCTGGCCGAGGCGCTGCTTCACGCCACCGGGGCCATTGCCGCCCGTGGCAGTATTGAGCGCGGCAGCACCGTCAGCGATTTCGACCCGCAAGAGAAAGAGGCCGGTCATTCGCTCTATTCGGCGGTCGTCGGCTTTGACCATGAGGACACCCACATTCACCTCATCGACACGCCGGGCTACCCGGATTTTGCCGGGCAGTCGATTGCCGCGCTGGCCGCTGTCGATACCGCGCTGATCGTCATCAATGCCCAGACCGGCATTGAATTGATGACCGAGCGCATGATGCGCTACGCCGCTGACCGCCGCCTGTGCCGGATGCTGGTCATCAACCGGATCGACGCCGAAAATCTCGATTTGCCCGGCTTGGTCGCCGACATCCGCGAACGCTTCGGCAATGCCTGCATGATCCTCGACCTGCCCGCGCACGGCGGCGCCGATGTCGTCGAAGTGCTTGAACACGATACCGGCGACGCCGATTTTGCTTCCGTCGCCGCCACCCATCGCGCCTTGATCGACCAGATCGTCGAGGAGGACGAAAGCCTGCTCACCCAATATCTTGAAGACGGCGCCGATCCCAGCGCCGCCGACCTGCACGCGCCGTTTGAAAAGGCGCTGCGTGAAGGGCATCTGATTCCCATCCTTTTCGTTTCGGCCAAAACCGGCGCCGGTATTCCGCAACTCCTGCACGTCCTCGCCACGCTCGCGCCCAATCCGGCGGAAGGCAACCCGCCGCCTTTTTACAAGGGCGAGCCGGGCGGCGTGACCGGGTCGTTCAGCGCCGAGCCGGATGCCGACAAGCATGTGCTGGCCCACGTTTTCAAAATCGTGGTCGATCCCTATCTGGGTAAAATCGGCGTTTTCCGCGTCCATCAGGGCGCGCTCAAAAAAGACATGCAACTGTTCGTCGGCGATGGCAAGCGGCCCTTCAAGGTTGCGCACCTCTACCGTCTGCAAGGCAAGGATACGGTTGAAGTCGAGCAACTGCTGCCGGGCGACATCGGCGCGATTGCCAAGGTTGATGAAATCGCCTTCGACTGCGTCTTGCACGATTCGCACGACGAAGACCACATTCACCTCCAACCCCTCGAATTTCCCCGCCCGATGGCCGGGCTGGCCGTGGAAACGAAGAAAAAGGGCGACGAGCAGCGCCTTTTCGACATCCTCGGCAAGCTGGTGATGGAAGACCCGACCTTCGTCGTCGAGCGTCATCCGACCAGCAATGAAACCGTCATTCGGGGCTTGGGCGAAATCCACCTCAAGGCCAAGCTGGAAAAAATGGCCAATCAGTACAAGCTCGAAGTCGACACCCAGCCGCCGCGCATCCCCTACCTTGAGACCATCACCGCCCCGGCGGAGGCCATGTACCGGCACAAGAAACAGTCGGGCGGGGCCGGGCAGTTTGGCGAAGTGCACCTGCGCATCGAGCCGAAAGGGCGCGGCGAGGGCTTTGAGTTCGTCGATGCCGTCAAGGGCGGCGTCATCCCCGGTGTTTTCATGGCCGCCGTCGAAAAAGGCATCCGTCAGGGCCTCTCTGGCGGCGTCGTCGCCGGTTATGAGGTGGAAGACCTGAAAGTCACGGTGTATGACGGCAAAACCCACGCCGTCGACGGCAAGGAAGTGGCCTTCACCATCGCCGGTCGCAAAGCCGTGATCGAAGCCATCAAGAACGCCCGGCCCATCGTTCTGGAGCCGATCGTCCGTATCGAGATCATCGTCCCGGAAGCCAGCATCGGCGACCTCACCGGCGATCTCTCCAGCCGCCGCGGCCACATCACCGGCACCGACAGCCGGGGACACGGCCAGGCCGCCATCAGCGGCGAAGCGCCGCTGGCCGAATTGAACGACTACCAGTCGCGCCTGAAATCGCTGACCGGCGGCCAGGGCAGCTACACCATCGAATTTGCCCGCTACGCCGCCGTGCCGCCCAACATCCAGCAACAACTGGCGAGCAAGTTCCAGTTGCACGACGAGGAGGAGTAAGCGGTGGACAATCCGACGCAACCGGTTTCTGCCGCCAGCCCGGCGAGCGGCGGCAGTGATGAGGCGATTGCCTCGTGGCAGGCGCGGCGGCGTCTGGTGCTGCTGGTCATCGTCGTCTGCGTGCTGGTCGGCGGCCTGGTCACCCTGCTGTTCGATTACGCCAATGCCTACGTCGGCGAATCGCTGGCGCGCGACATCATCAAGCGTCAGGCGCAATTTGACCGCGAACGCATCCTCAATCCCTTGCAGACCGATCTGACACTGATCCGCCGGATGGCCGATTCGCCGCTCCTGCTGAGTTGGGCGCTGGACGAAAAAAACCAGGAATTGAAGCGCGCCGCCCTGGCCGAACTGGAAAGTTATCGGCGGCATTTGCGCGACGGCAGTTATTTTTTCATTCCGCGCGAAAGCGGCAATTATTATTACAACGACATCAGCAACCGTTATCCGGGCGGCGGCGTCGCTCAGGTCATGGATCGAGACAAGGCCGAACACGCCTGGTATTTCGCCGCGCTGGAAAGTCCCGATCAGATCCAGTTGAATGTCGACCCTAATCCGACGCTGGGCCGGACCAATATCTGGATCAACATCCAGGTGCGCCATGAAGGCAAGGTCGTGGCCATGGCGGGCAGCGGCATTGATCTTGGCGAATTTACGCGGACCGTGGCGGTGTCGTCGACGCCGGGCATCTACGGCATGTTGGTCGATGCTCAAGGGGCCGTCCAGATTCATCCCGACGCCGCGTTGATCGACTTCAATACCCGCGCCAGGCACTCGGAAGCGCATCGCACCATCTTTGACCTGCTGGCTTCCGACGACGAGCGCGAGCGGCTGCGCACCAGCTTCAAGCGCCTGAAAAGCGGCGCCAGCACGCTCGAAACCTTACACCTGACCGTCTCTGGCCGCTCTGAATTGGTGGCGATGACCTACCTGGGTGAAATCGGCTGGATCAATCTGGTGCTTGCCGATACCACCAAACTGCTTGGCGGCAGCGACCGCTGGATTTACAACATCCTGATCGGCGGCGCCGCCCTGCTGATTATCCTGGTGTTGCTGCCCCTCTTTGCCCGCACGGCAATCCCGCCGTAGTCCTAGCCGTAAGCGGGCAGCCCGTTGACGGGGCGACAAGGGGGTAGAATGCTCTTTTCCCAGCCCTTTGAGCCGATGCCATGCTAGAGAAATTCGCCGCCTTCCCCGGTATTGTCGGCCCTGTCGTGACCATTGTCATGGATGGCTATGGCCTCGCCAGAACGGACACCGGCAGCGCCATTGCCGCTGCCGTCAAACCGACCCTCGATCATCTGTTTGCCAACTACCCGAACATCCGCCTGCGGGCGCATGGTACGGCGGTGGGGATGCCGTCGGACGAGGACATGGGCAATTCCGAAGTCGGCCATAACGCCATCGGCGCCGGGCAGGTTTATGCCCAGGGCGCGGCGCTGGTGGCGAACGCCATTGCCAGCGGCGCGATCTGGCAGGGCGCGGGCTGGCGCGAGATTGTCGCGGGCGTCAAGGCCGGTCATGGCGGTCAGCCGGGCGTGCTGCATTTCATCGGCCTCTTTTCCGACGGCAATGTGCATAGCCATATCGACCACCTGAAAGCGATGGTCGTTCAGGCCAAGGCGGAAGGCGTGGCGGTGGTGCGCATCCATGCCCTGCTCGATGGCCGCGACGTGCCGGAAACCAGCGCCCTCGATTACGTCGTGCCGTTCGAGGCTTTTCTCGCCGGTTTGTCGGATAGCGGGTTCGATGCCCGCATCGCCTCCGGCGGCGGCCGTCAGTCGATCACGATGGACCGTTACGAGGCCAACTGGGCGATGGTCGAACGCGGCTGGCGCACGCATGTTCTCGGCCAAGGCCCGCAATTCGCCAACGCCGCGGCGGCGGTCGAAGGGCTGCGGGCGCAACATCCGGGCGTGATCGACCAGGACTTGCCGGAATTCGTCATCGCCGATGGCGGCCAGCCGATTGGCGCGATCCATGACGGCGACGCCGTGGTCTTCTTCAACTTTCGCGGCGACCGCGCCATCGAAATCAGCCGCGCTTTCGAGGAACCGGGGTTTGACCGTTTCGACCGCGTCCGCGCGCCACGGGTGACTTACGCCGGTATGTTGCAATACGACGGCGATCTCCGGTTGCCCGCCCGCTTTCTCGTCGCCCCGCCGGCCATTGCCAACACCATGAGCGAGTGGTTCGACAAAAGCGGCATCCGCCAGTTTGCCTGTTCCGAGACGCAGAAATTCGGCCATGTCACCTATTTCTGGAACGGCAACCGCTCCGGCAAATTCCCCGGCGAAACCTGGCAGGAAGCGCCAAGCGACGTGGTGCCCTTCGAGCAGCGCCCGTGGATGAAGGCGGCGGAAATCGCCGACGCCATGATCGCCGCCATCCAGTCCGGCCACTACCGGGCGCTCCGCTGCAACTTCGCCAATGGCGACATGGTTGGTCACACCGGCAACTTTCGCGCGGCGACGATGGCGATTGAGGCCGTCGACCTGTCGCTGGCCCGTCTCTTGCGGGCGGTCGATGCCGCTGGCGGCGTGGCCTTGATTACCGCTGACCACGGCAATGCCGACGAAATGTTCGAACTCGACAAAAAAACCCGCCAGCCGCTGCGGAACGCCGACGGCTCATACAAAGCCAAAACCGCCCACACCCTCAACCCGGTGCCGCTGATTCTCTGCGACAACGTCAGCGGCGGCAGACTGGGCCTGCAAGCCAACGCAGGGGCGGGCCTCGCCAATATCGCCGCGACGACGGCCAATCTCTTGGGCTTTGAGAAACATCCGGCCTGGGATGAAAGTCTCCTGGTCGTGCGCTGAGTTTTGTGCCAAACAGCGCCATGAAACGCATCGGCGTCGCCGCCATCCTGCTGCTTGGCGCGCTCTCCGCGCTGGCCGGAGAAGATTACCCGCCGCTCAAGGACGCCGACCTGATTTTCCAGACCTCGGCCAGCAACCAGTCCAGCGCCATTTTTGCCGCCACGGCCAGCGCCTTTACCCACATGGGCATCATCAAAAACGACGGCGGCAAAATCAGCGTCATCGAAGCGGGCGGCACGGTGCGCGAGACGCCGCTCAAGGCGTGGGTCAAGCGTGGCGTCGGCTCCCGCGTGGCGATTTACCGCGATCCCGGCTTGACGCCCGACGAGGCCAGCCGCGTTCTGGCGGCGGCGCGGACGCTGTATGGCCGCCCTTATGACATCTTCTTTTCTTTCAACAACAAGGCCATTTATTGCAGTGAGCTGCCCTGGCTCGCTTATCAGGCGATTGGCGTCCCGATTGGCAAGGTGCAGAAAATTGCCGAAATCAATGTCGACGACAAACAGGTGAAAAATCTGATCGCACAACGCTGGCAGAGCCATGCCGAATGCGCGGAACGCGGCTACGATTTTGCGCAATGCTTCAAGCACATTCTTGACCAAAAACTGGTGACTCCGGCCAGCATTGCCGCCGACCCGCGGTTCAAGCCACTCTACTCGGACTATCCGTAGTCGTTAGAGCATTTTCTGTTCAAGTCTTTACACTCCCGTTCGTCCTGAGCCTGTCGAAGGACGGTGCGGAGAGAGGATACAGAGGTTTGAACCGGGCTTCGACAGGCTCAGCCCGAACGGTATAGGGGTGTGTATGCACTTGAATCAAAACCGCTCTGGCACTGCCTGGCCCAGCCACGCCGCCCGACTCAGCCGGTAGAGCTTGTGCGGACGCAGCCGGTGGCCGACGGGCAAAGCCGGATGCTCGAAAACGCCGTCCGCCGTCATGCCAAGGCGCTGCATGAGGCGCTCCGAACGCTGATTGGGCAAGGCGGTGAAGGCGACGACTTCCGGCAGGGCGAGCCGTTCAAAAGCAACCCGCAACGCCGCCCGCGCCGCCTCATGGGCGTAGCCCTTGCCCCAATACGCCGACGCCAGCCGCCAGCCGATTTCGACACAGGGAGAAAACGGCAGCGCGACAGGCGGCACGCCAAGACCGGCAAAGCCGACAAAAGCGCCGCTGGCCCGCTCCTCAACCGCCCAGAACCCCCAGCCGCGTGCATTCATGGCGGCGGCGAGGCGGTCGAACAGGAGGTCGCTCGCCGGGCGCGGCAGCGTCCGCGGAAAAAACGCCATCACCCGCCGGTCGCCATGCAAGGCCGCAAAAGGCTCGCGGTCGCTGGCCCGCCACTGGCGCAAGCGCAGCCGCTCGGTGTCGAAGGCGCTGGGCATCAGACAGCGCCTCAAACCACCGACAGCACCGCCACCACGCGCCCTGCTTCGATGCGGATCGAGCGCAACAGCCAGCGGGCGGCCTGTTCCTGCGCTGCACCGTCTTGGCGCAGGACGTAGACCGGCTTATGGCGGAAGTAATTTTCCATCAACCGGCTGATGGCCTGCCGCGCCAGAGGTTCGGCGGCGGGCGAGAGGTCGGCGGAATGGATCGAGCGGATCTGCGGCTGGTCGAGATAGAAGGCTTTGCTCTCATCGTCATAGCGCACGCCCGCCGCGCCAACCACATCGACCAGCGCGGCGGGCTGGCCGAGCAGCGTCAGGGTCAGCCGGGCGGTCACGGTAAGCCGGCCTTCCGGCTCGCCCAGGCGGATACGCGGCGGATCATCCAGGGTGACGACGACCGCCCCCTTGCCGTAACTTTTCTGTAGCGGCCCGTTTTTGTCGACCTGAGCCTGAATGTCCGCTTCCGAAAAACTGATTTCGTGTTCGAGAAAACCGGCGCTCTGCGCCGGGATGGCGAGCAGAAGAAGGAGTACGGCGGCGAGGTAGGCGATCAAGGCCCGCCAGTCAGCCGCGAAGAACCTTTCATCAGAGCTTTTGGCGTGGTTTTGATTCATTTGTTCACACCACCCCGTTCGCCCTGAGCAAAGTCGAAGGGCGGTGCGGAGGGAGGGCGCGGAGGCTTGAGCCGGGCTTCGACAAGCTCAGCCCGAACGGAAGCGTAGTGATTTGAGCGAAAACCGCTCTATAGTCGCTCCAATCAATAATCGGACTCTCGAATGAGATTCTCCAAGTTTCCGCCGATTTTTCGCCATCGGCGCTTGAGGTTGGCCCAGAGTTTCTCGATGGGGTTG
>JAITMS010000161.1 GCA_031277255.1 Azonexus sp. | reverse complement strand
CGGCGATCCGCCCGCCAAACAGCACGGCGATGCGGGAAAGGAGAAACTGCTTGTCGTAGGCGTAGCGATCCTGTTCCGGCAACTGCATGGTCACGCCCAAAGCGCGGCCACGCGGGATGATGGTGACTTTATGCACCGGGTCGGATTTCGGCACCAGCTTGGCGACCACGGCATGGCCGGATTCGTGATAGGCCGTGTTCATCTTTTCTTCTTCGGTCATCACCATGCTGCGGCGCTCGGCACCCATCATGATTTTGTCCTTGGCCATCTCGAAATCGTCCATATCGACCAGCGTCTTGTTGCGGCGGGCGGCGAACAGCGCCGCCTCATTGACCAGATTGGCGAGATCTGCGCCGGAAAAGCCCGGCGTGCCGCGGGCGATGACATCGGCCTTGACATCCGGCGCGATCGGCACCTTGCGCATGTGCACCTTGAGGATTTCTTCCCGCCCGCGAATATCCGGCAAGGGCACCACGACCTGGCGGTCGAAACGGCCCGGACGGAGCAGTGCCGGATCGAGAATATCGGGGCGGTTGGTGGCGGCAATCACAATGATCCCGGCGTGGCCCTCGAAGCCATCCATTTCGACCAGCAACTGATTCAAGGTCTGCTCGCGCTCGTCGTTGCCGCCGCCGAGACCGGCGCCGCGATGGCGGCCAACGGCGTCGATTTCGTCGATGAAGACGATGCAGGGCGAATGTTTCTTGGCGTTTTCAAACATGTCGCGCACGCGCGCCGCGCCGACGCCGACAAACATCTCGACGAAATCGGAGCCGGAAATGCTGAAAAACGGCACCTTCGCCTCACCAGCGATGGCCTTGGCGAGCAGGGTCTTGCCGGTGCCGGGATTGCCGACCAGCAGCACACCCTTGGGAATCCGCCCGCCGAGTTTCTGGAATTTGGACGGGTCGCGGAGAAAATCAACCAGTTCCTGCACTTCTTCCTTGGCCTCGTCGCAACCGGCGACATCGGCGAAGGTCACGGTGTTCTGCGCCTCGTCCGTCATCCGCGCCCGCGATTTACCGAACGAGAAAGCGCCGCCCTTGCCGCCGCCCTGCATCTGGCGCATGAAGAAAATCCAGACGCCGATCAGGAGCAGCATCGGGAACCACGAGACAAAGATATTGGTCAGGAAACCGTCATCTTCCCTCTCTTTTGCCTCGATCTTGACGCCGTACTTGAGCAGGTCGGAAACCAGCCACAGATCGTTCGGCTCGTAAGTCGTCAGGCGCTTGTTGTCAGTCGTCGTCGCCTTGACGGTGTGGCCTTGGATAAGAGCGGTCTTGATCCGACCCTGCTTGACCTCATCCATGAACTCGGAATAAGCGATCAAATTGCTGCTTTGCGCCATCTGGCGCGTATTGAACTGGTTGAACACCGTCATCAGCACAAGGCCGATGATGAGCCAGATGACGAGGTTTCTGAACGTATTGTTCAAGCGTGCTCTCCTTTAACGGCGATGAGCGAAAAAAGCGTCATTTTAACCGCTAACACAACGTCCGGCCCAGCAAATAAAGCTCGGCGCTGCGATCGCGCGAGGCATCGGGTTTGCGCACGGCAACCATTTTGAAGGTCGCCCGCATGGCGCGCAAAAACGCCGCGTAATCCGTCCCCTGAAAAACCTTGACGAGAAACGCGCCATCGCCGCGCAAATGCGTCCGGCAAAATTCCAGCCCCAGTTCCGCCAGATGCATCACCCGCGCCTGATCGACCAGGGGAACGCCTGACATATTGGGGGCCATATCCGATAAAACAAGCCCGACCCGCCGCCCGTCCAGTTTTTCTTCCAGTTGTTCGAGCGTCGCATCCTCGCGGAAATCGCCCTGGATGAAATGGACGCCGGGTAACGGCGGCATGGCTAAGAGATCGAGCGCCACGACCAGCCCGCCGTCGCCCACCCGCTTGCTCGCCACCTGCGACCAGCCGCCCGGCGCCGCGCCCAGGTCGACCACCGTTTCGCCCGGCTTCAGGAGCTTGTCCCGGTCGTCGATCGCCAGCAGCTTGAAAGCCGCCCGCGAGCGCCAGCCCTCCTTTTTGGCCAACTGGACGTAAGGGTCGTTGACGTGCTCCTGCATCCACGCCTTGCTGGTTCGGCTTCGTTTCATTCGCTAAAATCCGGTTTTTCAAGGATTTTGACATGCAACAACTGACTTCTGCGCAGATCCGCGAACTGCGCGCCAAAGCCCACGCCCTCAACCCGGTCGTCTCGATTGCCGAAAACGGCCTTTCTGAAGCGGTTCTCAAAGAAATCGACCGTTGCCTCAAGGCGCACGAACTCATCAAAATCCGCGTCTATGGCGACAGCCGCGCCGACCGCGCCGCCTATCTCGAACAAATCTGCCGCCAACTCGCCGCCGCCCCGGTGCAGCATATCGGCAAACTGCTGGTGGCCTACCGGGAAAACCCCGAAAAACCCGCTGCCGCCAAATCCTACGCCAAAGCCCCGCGCCGCACCAAACGCAGCTTTCAGGGGTGACGGGTATCAGGGATCGGGGATCAGGAATCAGTGAAATTTCCGCGAGCGAAGCTCGCGCAAGAATTACTGATGCCTGATCCCTGACATCTGATCCCCGACCACCAGCCACAAACCAAGCAGACTCTGCGCCAGATACAGCACGCTCGACACCCCGTGCCAAAACACAAAACGGTCGCGCAGGGCGCTGGCCATGACATCCTGCGGCAGCGCCTCGATTTTCAACTGCGCCATCCAGGGCTGGATGCCAAACAGGCTGACGACCGTCAACACCGCCATCGCCAGCGCCAGCCACCAGCCCGCTTGTCGCCACACCGCCCGCCGCCAGCGCCAGACGAGAAAGGCCAGCAGATAGGCAGCACAACCCAGACCAACCCAGCCAATGAGAGCAAACAATTTGCCCGCGACGCCCCCGGCCAGTTGCCGGTCGTCAAGGCTGGCGAACAACACCGGCGCGACCAGATAACCGATCGTCCACAAACCGCCGACCCAGAGGGTGAGGAGGACGTGGTAAAGGGCGGCGGGGAGTTTGTGCATGAGAATCATGGGCGGGATTGATCCCAATGCTGTTCGCTTAGAGCATTTTTGATTCAAGTGTTTTCATAGCCACAGGATTTGAAGTAGTTTCTGCACTCAAGGGGTGAAACCGTATCGAGTATTTCCCCAAGTGAGTTCCATAGTGCGCTGACGGTTCGTTTGGTGGCCTTTCTGAGCAT
>JAITMS010000125.1 GCA_031277255.1 Azonexus sp. | reverse complement strand
CTCCCACTTGTTGGAGAGAGGATAGGAGAGAGGGCTGGGGTCTGGTCACGGCACAGCACGGACATCTACCAGGCCGTCGCCGATGGCCTGCCGCGTGACATCGAGGAATTGAAGGCCGGGATCAACGATGCCGATGCCTGGGCGCAGGAGTATGAATTGAAGTGGCTGGATGAGGCCAGCGCCTGGCTGTCGTTTGAATTGATCGACGGCGTTGAGCATGACGCCGCCGGGCTGCCCGAACATTACGCGGGCGGGCCGTGTTACGTCGGCGTGGACATCGCCGCGCGCAATGACCTGTTCGTGATCTGGGTGGTCGAGCAGGTCGGCGACGTGTTGTGGACGCGCGAGATCATCACCCGCCGCCGGGCGAGCTTTGCCGAGCAGGATGCGCTGCTCGACGATGTGTTTACGCGCTACCGTGTGCTGCGCTGCTGCATGGATCAGACCGGCATGGGCGAGAAGCCGGTCGAGGACGCCCAGCGCCGCCACGGAACGAGCCGCGTCGAGGGCGTGCTGTTTACCGGTCCGAACAAGCTGACGCTCGCCACTTTGGGCAAGGAAGCCTTCGATGACAAGACGATCCGCATCCCCCTGGGCGACCCGGCGCTGCGCTCGGATTTGCACAAACTCACCAAAGTCACCAGCCCGACCGGCGCGCCGCGCTTTGTCGCCGAGGCCGACGCCAACGGCCACGCCGACCGCGTCTGGGCATGTTTTTTGGCCTTGAACGCCGCCGGAAAAGGCATGGGGCCGGTATGCACCGGCTTTCAATCGGTGCCGCGCCATCCGGCGGATGATGGTTTCAACGATCTCGGCGATTACAGCCGCCGCATGTTCTGAGGTTAAAAATGAAACTCGTCGACCAATACGGCAACCCGTTCAGCAGCGATCTGCTCAAGGAACCGCAGACCGCCCGTATCGTCACGCTGGCGCAGCGGGTGGTCGATTCGCAACTCGATGGCCTGACGCCCGCCCGCGCCGCCCGCATACTCCGCGCCGCCGACCAGGGCGACATCCTTGCCCAGCACCAGCTTTTTGACGATATGCTCGACCGCGACGCCCATCTGCGCTGCGAGTTCGACAAGCGCCAGAGCGCCCCGCTCACCCTCGACTGGCACATCGAGCCGCCGGCGGATGCCTCCCGCGCCGAGAAGAAGGCCGCTGCCTTTGCCGAAACCATGCTGCGCGACGCGGTCGATGATCTCGAAGACGTGATCCTCGCCTTGATGGAGGCCGTCGGCCACGGCTTTGCCGCCGTCGAGCTGGAATGGCAGCGGTGGGGCGGCGACTGGCTGCCGCGCTTTCACCCGCGCCCGCAAACGTGGTTTCAAACCGACCTCAATCGCCGCGAGCTGCGCCTGATCGACGGTACGGGCGAGGGCGCGACCCTGATTCCCTTCGGCTGGATCATGCACCAGCACATCAAGGTCAAAACCGGCTACATCGGGCGCATGGGGCTGTTTCGCGCCGTAGTCTGGCCGTTTTTGTACAAAGCCTACGCCGTCGGCGACTTTGCCGAGTTTCTGGAAACCTACGGCCTGCCGATCATCATCGGCAAGTACGGTACAAACGCCTCCGCCGATGAAAAGGCGACCCTGCTCCGGTCTGTCGCCGCGCTCGGCCACGATGCCCGCGCCATCATGCCGGAGAGCATGGCCGTTGACATCAACAAGGTGGCGGGCGGATCGGGCGATGGCGGCCAGCATCTGGCCATGATCGCCTGGGCCGACGGCGCGCAAAGCAAGGCCATTCTCGGCCAGACGCTGTCAGCGGAAGCCAAGGCGACCGGCATGGGCAGCGGCGTCGCCGATCTCCACGCCGAAGTGCGCCGCGACATTCTGGCGGCGGACGCCCGCCAGATTGCCGGAACGCTCACCCGCGACCTGATCTACCCGCTGCTGGTCGTAAACGGCATCGCCATCGACAACTACCGCCGCTGCCCGCGCTGGGTCTTCGATCTGGGCGAGGCCGAAGACCTGAAAACCTACGCCGAGGCCCTGCCCGCGCTGGCGGCAGGCGGGATGATGATTCCGGTAAGCTGGGCGCACGAGAAACTACGTATCCCGCAGGCCGCCGACGGCGAGCCAGTGTTTGGCGTTCAGAAGACAGAAGACAGAAGACTGAGGACAGAGGGGGAATCAGGAAACAGTAGTCAGTCAATTTCCGCTGGCTCCAGCCAGCGCAAACCAACTGATGACAGAAAACAGACTACCTCTCTGTCATCAGTCCTCAGTCCTCTGTCCTCTGTATTGGCCGCCCTCGCCGCCCCAGCATCCACTGCCAACGTCACCGACCCCGCCGACTCCCTCATCGACCCGCTGGCTGACGCCGCCCAACCCGTCGTCGATGCCTGGCTCACTGACATCCAGCGGCTCCTGGCCGACAACCCCGGCCTCACCCCGACCGAAATCCAGCAACGCCTGCTCGCCATGTTCGGCGACCTGCCAACCGAACAACTGGTCGAGATCATGGCCCTGGGCTATTTGCTGGCAACGCTCGCCGGTATCGACGATGTAAACGAAGGGCGGTAATGGCGACCTCGCCCTCGCTGCAAGGGGCTTTCAATCTGCCCTTTACCGAACAGATTGAGTTCTTCCGCCGGAAGCTCAACCTGCCGACAGAACGCTGGGATGACATCGTCAAAGCCGCCCACGACCGCGCCTTCGTCGTCGCCGGGGCGATGAAGGCCGATCTTCTGAACGATCTGCGCCAGGCCATCGACAAGGGCATCAGCGGCGGCACGGGCCTGAAAACCTTCCGCGAGGATTTTGCGGCCATCGTCGCCAAACACGGCTGGACGGGCTGGACGGGCGAAGACACAGCAGCGGGCCGCGCCTGGCGGACGCGGGTGATTTTTGAGACGAATCTCTCCACCAGCTACGCCGCCGGGCGCTGGCAACAGTTGAATGACCCGGAATTGCAGAAACGCGCGCCCTACTGGCGTTATGTCCATAACGATTCGGCGCCGCACCCGCGCCCGCAGCATCAAGCCTGGGGCGACATGCGGCTGACGCTCCGCTACGACCACCCCTTCTGGCAAACCCACTACCCGCCCAACGGCTGGGGCTGCCGCTGCCGTATCGTCGCCGTCCACGCGCCGGGGCCAAACGACGCGACCGAGCCGCCCGCCGGATGGGACGCCATCGACCCCAAAACCGGCGCGCCCGTCGGCATCGACAAGGGCTGGGACTACGCGCCGGGGGCCAATGCCCACACCGACTTGCAGGAACTGATCGACGCCAAGACAAAGAAGCTGCCGCCGCCACTGGCTGCGGCGCTGCGGGACAATGTTGCGTCAGTGCTCTCGCCGCAGACAGCCACACCTGCGACCCTCGATGAGTTTATCGCCGCCGGGCAGGCGTTGCGCCACAGCCTGCCAGATGCCGCAACCGACCCGGCGGGATTTCAGGCGGCGCTGGCGCAGTCGCTCTCGCGCCACGGCGTCAGTACGGCAACACCCGCCGTGCTGGCGACGCGCGGAGCGGCCAGCGACATAATGAAAGAAGCCTCCATGCGCTATCCTGATAGTTGGACAGCCAAGGCGGACGCGATGGGCAAGTTGTCGGCCAAGGGCGGCGTTAAGCGAGGCTTTTACTTCAGAGCCGCCGAGGAGGGGGTAATGAGAGTCCCCGCTTTTGGCAAGGTTGACGTGAAGCGTGGGGACGGATTTATCGCCCTTGATCTACAAGATCGCAGTGTCTTTGACACGGCAATTCACGAATACGCCCACCGTCTGCAAGAGGCCATGCCGGAATTGGATGCGCTGTTTCAGGCATTGCACCAACAGCGAACACGAGGCGATCCACTCAAAAAGCTGCGTACCTTGAGGCCGGGATGGGGTTATGAGACTTGGGAAAAAACCCGTGAGGATCACTATATCGACCCCTATTGGGGCAAGGAATACGAGGGGCTTGGTGCGTTGGAAGTGATGTCGTCGGCGTTTCAGACGGTGTTTGGGCATGAGGGTGATATGAAATGGCTTAAAAAACTGGCTGTCGATGATCCCGAAATGCTTGACTTTGTTGTCGGTTTGTTGCATCACTGGAAACCATGAGACTGCGATGCGACCCTGTTAACCCTCGTGTTGACGACCCTTTGGACATGGAGTGGGACCCGGCTGCCGGGTCGCTTACCGGCCAAGGTGCGGAGTACGTCAAGGATTTTTCTCCACGCGAGCATGTCACGCTGCATCCGATTCCACGCGCCAGCCATGAATTGAGCGCCGAGCCGCTGAAATCCTATGTCGACATGGCTGCCATTATTGGCCGCAGCCACCTCCTACCCGATGTTCTTGCCCCCCACTATCCGTATCTCGAACCGGACTACACGGAAAAACTGATGGGCGAGGCCAGCGGCGGCACGCTGATTTTCTGATACGCCATGCCCGACCGCATCACCATCGAAATGAACAGCGCTCCCGTCCAGGAGGCGCTCAACTACCTCGCCAACACCCTCGAACCCGGCGGCATGAGGGGCGTCCTGATGGAAATCGGCGAGTATCTGGTCGAATCAACCAAGCAACGCTTCGCAACCAGCACCGCCCCCGATGGCACCCACTGGCTGCCCAACAGCGAGGCCACCTACCTCAACTACCTCTCCGGCGCGTCAACAGGCGACCAGAGCGCGCGCGGACGGCATTTCGGCAGAGACGGCAGATTGAACGCCAGAGGCAGCGCCCGCGCCACCAACAAGAAGCCGCTGGTCGATACAGGCGAGCTGCGCGACAAGATCGCCTACCAGGTTGCAGGCGACACCCTCTTTGTCGGCACCAACCGCTTCGCCAACCTGTGGAGCGCTGGCGCTGCCGTCCACCAATTCGGCTCCCGCAACGGCAAAATCCCCGCCCGCCCCTTCCTCGGCCTCTCCAACGACGACGAAACCACCATCCTCGACATCCTCCGCCGCAACCTCGACGATGCTCTGAGCGGGCAATAAATCCACCCGCCCCTCGTTTTCAGTGGGTGAAAACGTTTTGCAATCCCCATCCGCCAACCCCCGCCTTCTTCCACCCTCTTCCGCCATTTATCGCAGTTTTCCCCGCCCATTTATCTCACCTCTGTTTATCATAAAAAGGTCAGAGCGAGCGAGAACAACCAAGACTCATTCTCAGTGTGCACCAAATACGGCGTAATCTCAAAGTTCAATTCATATGGAACATAAGGAGCGCCCCGGTCTAGGGCGCTGCCAGCAGGGGCGAGAGGGTTTCGACCAGCGTGTCGACCGGTGTGGCGTAGGCGAATTTCTCGATGAAAACGCCGTCCGGCCCCAGCAGAATCATGCCTGCCGAATGGTCGACCGCGTAATTTTCCGGCGTGCCGTCGGCGTTGACGACCTTGGCGTAGCGGATGCGGAAATTGTCGGCAGCGCGGCGGATCAGGGCGGGCGAGCCGGTCAGGCCGAGAATGCGCGGGTCGAAAAAGGCGGTGTAAGTGCGCAACACCTCGCCGCTGTCGCGCTCAGGGTCGACGGTGATGAAAATGGCTTGCAGGCGCGCCGCCTTGTCGCCGAGGCGGGTGAGCGCGGCGGCCATGTCGACCAGCGTGGTCGGGCAAATATCGGGGCAATAGGTATAGCCGAAGGTAATCAACTGGAAGCGGCCCCGGAAATCGTCGTTGCTGACGGCGCGGCCATTCGGGTCTTGCAGCAGATAGCGCGGAATGATGCGCTCGTTCTGTTCATCGAGCAGCCGTTGATGCGCTGACTGGCCGCTGGCGGCTCCGGCGAGGAGGGCGCAGAGCAACAGCAGGAACAGGGATTTCATTGCGGCGACGGCCAGACTTGCCGCAAGGCCTGCTCCGCGTCGCCGAGTTGCCGGTTGAAAGCGGCGATGTCGGGGCATTCGCGCCCTTGGCCTTGCTCAAGAAAGGCGGCGCTGGTGGCCTGTTCAAAAATTTCGCCATTGCCGCGCGTCTTGGGCGCGCTGGTCTGCATCAGATGGCGCACCCGGCTGGCGATGGCCGGTTGCTCGCAGGCCAGGGCAACGCCGTTGAGGCGGCCAAGACGGGCAATGGCCTCGTCGCCCGCCGCCTCGTCGGCGCGGGCGGGGCAGAGGATGAGCAAAGCGGCAAGGCCGGACAGCAGGAGCTTCATGGGCTTCATCGACGACTCTCACGAACAGGACAAGCGATTATAGACGGCCCGCAACGACGGGCCTTTTGACACATCAAAAATGGCCGCCAACGGCGGTTAGCGCGCGGGCCGACGCTGGCGGGCCAGGTCGAGATCGGCGCAGAGTCTGGCTGCGCCGTCGAGCAGGCGCGGTGTGTGCCGGACCAGGATGTCGGGGTCGATGTGAAAGAGATTGTCGCGCTTGACGGCGGTCATCTCCGGCCAGCGTTGCCAGTCGCGCAGCCAGTCCGGGCGGGCGTCGCCCATGCCGGCGGCGATGATGACCTCCGGGTCGGCGGCGAGCACGGCTTCGATATTGACCGTCGGCGCGACGCGGTCAATCTGGGCAAAGATATTGACGCCGCCGCAGAGGGCGATGGCGTCGCTGATGATCTGCGGGCCGCCGACGGTCATCAGGGGCGCGTTCCAGAGCTGGTAAAACACGCGCACCTTCGGTTTATCGGCATTGGCGGCGCGCAGCGTGTCGAGCCGCGCGCGGAAGCGCCGCGCCGCCGCTTGAGCGACGGCCTCGCTGCCCGCCAGTTGGCCGAGGCGTTCGATCTGGCTGGCGACATCCGCCATCCGGCTCGGCTCGGAGAGATAGACAGTCACGCCGAGGGCGCGCAGCCTGTCGATCTGGGCCGGGTTGTTGCCGCTCTCCCAGGCCAGCGCCAGATCTGGTTTGAGGGCGGCGATGGCTTCAAGATCGAGGCGGTCATAGCCGCCAACGCGCGCCGCTTTTTTCGCCGCGGGCGGGTAATCGCTGTAATCGACCGCGCCGACCAGTTTCTCCCCGGCTCCGGCGGCAAACAGCAGTTCGGCCAGATGCGGGGCCAGCGTGACAATGCGCTGCGCTGGTTGCGGCAGGCGAACATCGTGACCGGCATCATCCTTGACGGCAATCTCGGCGCGGGCCAGCGGCGGGACGCTCAGGCAGGCGACGATGAGGGCGATGCCAGATAAAAATTTCATGTCCTTTGCCACGCCTTGAGCGCCGCCGTCAGGCGCTGCCAGCCCGCCTCGTCGCCGGGCAGGCCGCAACGCAGCAGCGGCGGCGAAGCGAAGCGGCGGGTGAGGATGCCGCGCGTCGCCAGATGTTCATGCCATTCCTCCGTCCGCGCCGTCGTCAGTGTGGCAAACAGCGCCGTCGCCCGGACTTCGCCCAAGGGCGTCAGCAACTGCCGCAGGCGTTCGCTGTCGCGGGTGAGGCGTTGCCGCGCCGCCGCCTGCCAGGCGCTATCTTGCAGCGCCAGCCGGGCGACTTCCCGCGCCGGGCCGCTGACGCGCCACGGGCCGAGCGCCTCGGCGAGCCGTCCGAGCAGTTCCCGCCCGGCAAAAACAAAGCCGACGCGAGCGCCCGCGAGGCCAAAAAATTTGCCGAGGGAGCGCAGCACGATCAGATTGGGCGCGTCCGCCGTCCCGGCCAGCGCCGTCACGCTCAGTTCCGGCCCTGGATCGACAAAAGCCTCGTCGACCATCAGCCAGCCGCCGCGTTGCCGTAACTCCCCGGCAGCGGCCAGCACCGCCGCGCGGCGATGATGGTCGGCGCTCGGATTGTTCGGGTTGCACAGCAGCACATAGGGCGTCATCGCCGCCAGCGCCCGTGGCAGCGTGTCGAGAAACCGCGTCTGGTGCCCGGCCCGCCGCCAGGCTTCCTGATGTTCGCTGTAAAGCGGGCTGACACAGGCCACCGTGGCGCGCGGCAGCAGCGTCGGCAGCGTCTGGATCGCCGCCTGCGAACCGGCGGTCGGCAACAGGCTGGCGTTGCCGTAGTAGCGGGCGGCGGCGTCTTCCAGACCGTCGCCGTCTTCCGGCAGGCGCTGCCAGACTGCGGGCGGCAGCGGCGGCACCGGCCAGCCCCGTGGGTTGATGCCGGTCGACAAATCGAGCCAGTCAGCAAGCGGGATGCCGTATCGGGCGGCGGCTTGGCGCAAACGCCCGCCGTGTTCAAGCATGGCGCAATCCAAGCAGAAAAAAGACGGCCAGCCACAGCCACAAGCCGTGGCGGACGAGACCGACCGCCCGCGCCAGATCAGCCGCCTCTGGCGGACGGCCCGCGCCGAGCAGCGGGCGGATTTCCTCCGCGCCCTGATAAATGGCCGCGCCGCCCAGTTGCAGGCCGAGACTGCCCGCGCCGCTGGCCATCACCGGCCCGGCGTTGGGGCTATCCCAGGTGGCGGCCTGTGTCCGCCAGCAATGAAACGCCTGGCGGGTTTTGCCGAGCGCGGCGTAAGTCAGCGCCGTCAACCGCGCTGGCAGCCAGTTGAGGAGATCATCGAAACGGGCGGCGACGCGGCCAAAGTGCTGGTAGCGTTCGTTGCGGTAGCCCCACATGGCGTCGAGCGTATTGGCGAGACGCAACAGCAAAGCTCCCGGCCCGCCGAGGACGGCGAACCAGAACAGGGCGGCGAAAACCGCGTCATTGCCGTTTTCCAGCACCGATTCAACGCCCGCCCTGGCGACCCCGGCAGCATCGAGCGCCGCCGTCTCGCGGGAGACGATCATGCCCGCCTGCCGCCGTGCTTCGGCCAGACGCCCGGCCTGCAAGGGTTGGGCAATCGCTTCGGCGTGCCGCCGCAGACTCTGCGCGCCGAGGGCGAACCACAGCAGCGCCGTATCGACGGCAAAAGGAGCGAATGGCCGCAGCCACCAGGCCAGCGCCAGCCACGGCCCGACGGCAAGCAGCCAGGCGAGCAGCCCGGCGGCGGCTGTCCGCCGGTTGAGGCGGCTTTCGAGCCAAGTCGCCAGTCGGCCAAAGCCAACCAGCGGATGAAAACGGCGCGGCTCGCCAAGCAGGCGGTCAAGCAGCACGGCCAGCAGCGCCGCCAGCGGCAGGGCGAAAGCGCCGTCAACGTTCATGCCGGAAAAACACCCCGCTGCTGGAAATCCGCCTGCATCGCCGCCAGCCTTGCCGTCAGCGGCTCCCGCCGCTCGCGGTCGGCCTCGCCCCACTGCTCGTAGTAGAGCAGGTCGGCGACGGGCAGGCGCGGCAGCCAGCCGCTTTTTTCCAGTTCCGGCTGGTCGTGAAAATGGCTGACGTAGCCGATGCACAAATAGGCGATCACCACGATGCCGGGCGGAATCCCCAGCGCCGCCCGCAATTCGGCCTCGTCAAAAATACTCACCCAGCCGACCCCCAGCCCTTCGGCGCGGGCCGCCAGCCACAGGTTCTGCACGGCGCAGACGCTGCTGTACCTATCCATGGTCGGCATGTGCGTGCGGCCAATCACCACCGGGCCGCTGCGCTCGCGGTCGCAGGTGACGCACAGGCCGAGCGGCGCTTCGACAATGCCTTCGAGCTTCAAGCGGCTGTAAATCTCGCGTCGGCCATCCGGGAACAGCAGCGCCGCCTCGGCATTGGCCCTGGCGAACACCGCGCGGACGCGCGCCTTGACCTCCGGCGAGCGGATCAGCAGAAAATTCCACGGCTGCATGAAGCCGACCGAAGGCGCATGATGCGCCGCCAGCAACAGGCGGGCGAGCGCCGCCTCCGGCACCGGCGTCGGCAAAAACTGGCCGCGCACATCGCGGCGGCTGAAAATGGCGCGATAGACCGCCGCCCGTTCAGCAGCGGCAAAAGCGTGTTGGCTCGGATTTTCCATGGATTCCCCTTGTGGAAAAATGGGCGGCGGCCTGACCAGACCACCTGTTTTTGTCTCCCGGCCGGTCTTCTGACTTGGATTCTCCCGTTGGCCGCGCCTTCCCGGCTCACGCCAGTGGCAAACTGCGGCCAACGTCCTCCTCACAGCGTTGGGCACGTGGCGGAATCGCACCGCCTTCCCGATTCTCCGCCACCCTCACGGCGGCGGCACCGAAAGACACTCACCCGATCAAACCGGGCAGACGCGATGCTAAAGGAGGGAAGGCGGGGCTGGCAAGTTGGCGTCGAGGCTGGCTGCCGGAGATTTGAGTTCCAGCGGCAGTCCGGCGACGACCAAAGTGACACGGTCGCAGATGGCGGCGAGGCGCTGGTTGAGGCGGCCTTGTTCGTCGGCAAAGCGGCGGGCGACGGGGTGCATCGGGATGATGCCGGAGCCGACTTCGTTGCTCACCAGAATCACCTGCCCCGGCAGTTGCGGCAGCGTCTCGGCCAGCGCCGCCGTCTCGGCGGCGAGCAGCGGACAATCCACCGCTTCGCCCGCTTCGGCTTGAGCGGCGGCGGTTCCGGCGTAGAGCAGATTGGAGAGCCACAAGGTCAGGCAATCGACGAGGAGGCAGGTGTCGGCAGCCGCCAGTTGACGCAGACGGGCGGCCAGATAGAGCGGTTCTTCGACAGACTCCCAGGCCGCTGGCCGCCGGGCGCGGTGATGAGCGATACGGCGGGCCATTTCATCATCGCCCGCCGTTGCCGTCGCCAGATAGATGACGCGCCGCCCGCTCGCCATCGCCCGCCGTTCGGCGAGCAGACTTTTACCGGAGCGAGCGCCGCCGAGAATCAGTTGCTTCATCGCTCGCATTGTCGGTGATTCAGAGGACTGAGGACAGAGGACTGAAGACAGAGCGGTGTTCAGTGGGCAGTATTCACAGTTAGTTACCGGCGGCTCCGCCGCCGCAAATTTTACTGACCACAGATAACAGACCACCCCTCAGTCCTCTGTCCTCAGTCTTCTGTCCTCTGACCTATAATCCCCCTCTCCCACATCGGAAAAACACCCGTGTCCGTCTCCTTTTCCATCAACGCGCCCGGTCCGGCGCTGGTTGCTGCGCTTCAGGACAAGATCGACCACAAAACCAAGCCGCGCGGTTCGCTGGGGCAACTGGAAAAACTGGCCCGGCAGATCGGCCTGATTCAGCAGCGCCTCGATCCAGAGTGCCGCCAGCCGCACTTGCTGGTCTTTGCCGGTGACCACGGCATCGCGCGGGAGGGCGTTTCGGCCTATCCGCAGGAAGTGACCTGGCAGATGGTCGAAAACTATCTCGCCGGGGGCGCGGCGATCAATGTTTTTGCCCGGCAGAACGGCCTCGATCTGGCCATTGTCGATGCCGGCGTCGCCCACGACTTTGGCGATCGTCCGGGCTTGATCCAGGCCAAGGTCGCGCCCGGCACGGCCAATTATCTCGAACAGGCGGCGATGACGGCGGCGCAGCGCGACCAGGCTATCGCCCGCGGCGCGGAAATCGTCCGCAATCTGGCCGCCAACGGCTGCAATGTAATCGGCTTTGGCGACATGGGCATCGGCAACACCGCCGCCGCCTCGCTGCTCACCCATTGCCTGACGGGAACGCCGCTGAGCGGCTGCATTGGCCGGGGCACGGGGCTGGATGACGCGGGCTTGCAACGCAAACAAGCCCTGCTCAAACAGGCGCTGCAACGCTACCGCGACAGCGGCGGCGGCAATGAGCCGCTGGCGGTGATGGCCGAATTTGGCGGCTTCGAAATGGCGATGATGCTGGGGGCCATGCTGGCGGCGGCGGAAGCGCGGATGCTGCTGCTCATTGACGGCTTCATCGTCGGCGCCGTGGCGCTCACGGCCAAGCGGCTCTATCCGGGCCTGACCGACTATTGCGTCTTTTGCCACCGTTCGGCGGAGCCGGGCCATCAGGCTCAGTTGCGGGCGCTCGGCGGCGAGCCGCTGCTTGATCTCGGCCTCTGTCTTGGCGAAGGCAGCGGGGCGGCGCTGGCCTTCCCGCTGGTCAAAGCGGCGGTCGCTTTCCTCAACGACATGGCGAGTTTTGCCTCGGCTGGCGTGGCGGATAAAACCTGATGCTGCGCCGCGAAGCCGCGTATTTTTTCGCCGCCATCCGTTTTTTCACCCGTCTGCCGGTTCCAGCCCGGGTCGGCCATTCGGCAGCCATGCTCGACGCCGCCGCCCGTTACTTTCCGGCGGTCGGCCTCCTCGTCGGCGCGCTGGCCGCCCTCGTCTATCTCGCCGCACTGCCGCTGTGGCCGCCCGCCGTCGCCGCGCTGCTGTCGATGGCGGCGACGATTTACCTCACCGGCGCTTTTCACGAAGACGGCCTCGCCGATACGGCGGACGGCCTGGGCGGCGGCTGGGACAAAACGCGGATTCTCGAAATCATGCAGGATTCGCGCCTCGGCAGCTTCGGCGCGGTCGCCCTGTGGCTCGGCCTGACCGGGAAATTCGTTCTCCTTTGCGCCATCGCCCCGCCGCTCGCGCCGTTGGCCATGCTCGCCGCTCACGCCGTTTCGCGCTATGCCGCGACGCTGCTGCTCGCCAGCATGAACTATGTCCGCGATGACTCGAACAGCAAGGCCAAACCGTTGGCCACCCGGCTGTCGGCGGGCGGCCTGGCCGTGGCGACCGCCTTTGCCGTTCTCGGCCTCCTGCCGCTGCCGTGGCCAGAGGCGCTGATGGGCTGCCTGCTGGCGGCGCTGGCGACCCTGTGGCTGGCGGCCAAATTCCGCCGCTGGCTGGGCGGCTACACCGGCGACTGTCTGGGCGCGACCCAGCAAGTCGCCGAAATCGCCTTCTATCTTGGCGTGCTGGCAGCATGGCCGGTTTGACGCTGCATCTGATCCGTCACCCCGCACCGCAAATCGCGCCGGGCATCTGTTACGGCCAGCTCGACCTGCCCGCCGAATCCGCCGCCCCCATCGCCGCCCGGCTGCGCGCCGAACTGCCGCCGCATCTGCCCCTCTGGAGCAGCCCCTTACGCCGCTGCCGCGAACTGGCCCTGGCCCTGCACCCTGCGCCGATCTTTGACGAGCGCCTGCGGGAAATCAATTTCGGCGCCTGGGAAGGCCGCCCGTGGGCAGACATCCCACGCCACGAACTTGACGCCTGGGCCGCCGACATCGCCAACTACACCCCGCCCGGCGGCGAATCGCCAAGCCAGTTGCAGCATCGCGCTCTCGCCTTCATCGCCACGCTGGACACGCCGGAAGCCATGCTCGTCACCCACGCCGGCATCATCCGCGCCCTCAACGCCGCCGCCATCGGCAAACCCATCAGCGCCTGCCTCGACTTCAGTCCGGCCTATGGTGGTCGGACGGTGTTGAGGCTCAACGTGCGGGCGGTCAATGCCGCAGCAGATTCCGCAGCGGTTGCCCCTGGCTGTCGCGGTAAACGTCGAAATCAGTGTCAATGCTGAGGATGGCGTTGATGCCAAGGCGCGCCGCCGCTTCGGCGATGGAAGCGTCGGCTAGATCAAAGGGCAGGCTGGCGAAACGCTGGCTGATGCGGCGGACTTCGGAGAGGCTGGCGAGATCGGCGCGATCGAGATCGAGGCCGCCGCGTTCGACCCAGAGGAGAAAATCGAGCGCCGCCCGATTGTGAATGCGCCGCGCCAGCAAGGCGCAAACCTCGGTCAGCACCGGCCAGGTGGAAATCAGCCGCGCTTCCGGGTGGTCTTTGAGCCATTGCAGGACGCGGGCGTGCCAATCATCCGCCGCGTTGAACAAGGCAATGAGCGGGCCGCTGTCGGCCAGCACGCCACGCGGCAGCGTATCGACGAGATAGGGCATTCTGACTTCCTGCACGCCCGGATCGAGGCGCGAATCCTCGCTCATGACGCGGCGCGGTGTTTCTCGCCCCAAATATCGGCGACGTGGCGTTTGCGGGCCGTCGCCAGATCGGTCGGGCCAGCGTGCAGGCCGAACAGGTCAGCGCCCAGTTGCCAGGCCGAAGCAGGCGCGGCAGGCGTTTCCAGATAGGCCGTCAGCGCGTCGCGCATCACCTCGCTGATCGAGCGCCCCTCCGCGGCGCAACGCTGACGCAGCGCCAGCTCCAGCGCATTGGGCAGTTTGACGGTGGTGGTCATGTGTCGCCTCCAATGGGGTAATAAAATTATTATTACCAAGGTGCCCAAAGAAATCAAGTGTTGACCACCGCCACGCCAGCCCGACAGGCAACATGCGACAATCCCATCACTTCCTCACTGATCCCCGATACCTGATCCCTGATCCCCGCCATGCTGATCTCCCGCGAAAATTCCCTCCTGCTGGTCGTCGATATTCAGGAAAAACTGGCCCCAGCGATTCACCAAAACGAAATCGTCACCGCCAATTCGGTGCGTCTGCTCCGCGCCGCCGGGCAACTGGCCGTGCCGACCTTTGTTTCCGAACAATACGTGCGCGGCCTCGGCCCCAGCCTGCCCGCCATTCGGGAAGCCGCCGGAGAGGCGCGTTTTTTCGAGAAAACCTGTTTTTCCTGCGCCGCCGAGCCGGGCATCCTCGACCTGTTGCGGGCCACCCGCCGCCGCCAGATCATTCTGACCGGCACCGAAACCCACGTCTGCGTGCTGCAAACGGCTTGTGGCTTGCTCGAAGCGGATTTTCAGGTTTTTCTCGTCGCCGACGCCTCATCCTCGCGCACGCCCGCCAGCAAGGAAACCGCCATCGCCCGCCTGCGCGCTCTGGGCGTGCAGGTGGTGACGACTGAAATGGTGTTGTTCGAGTGGCTGCGGCAAGCGGCGACCGATGAATTTCGCGCCATGCTGCCGCTCATCAAGTAGCGGGCTATTCCGGGTAATTGATGACCGGCGCTGTCGCTAGCGGTAGGTAGTGGCTGCGTAGCGGCTGCCCCGGCAGCCCGTCGTGGATCAGGAAGCCGGGGGGTTCGAGGGTGTAGGCGAGGGGGCCGTCTTGCAGGGCGATCTGGTGTACCGTGGATGGCGCGATCATCAATGGCCGCCCTGCCAGCGTGGTCAGCACCAGCCGGTGCACGTGGCCGCAGAAGATGGCTTCGACATGGGGCCGTCCGGCGAGCCAGGCGGCCAGTCGGTCGCTGTTGGCGCAGGCGATGGTGTCGAGAATGGGGATGCCGACCGCCGTTGGCGGATGGTGCATGGCCAGCAGAACCCGGCGCTCGCGGGGGCAATGCTGATTGAGCCAGGCTTCTTGGGCTGGGGTAAATTCGCCGCCGGGAACGCCAGCGATCATGGTGTCGAGGAGCAGCAGGGTAAATTCGCCGACATCGACCCGCTGGCAGGCGAGTTCTCGATGCGACCAGTGTTGCCCGGCAAAGGCGGCGCGCAGGGCGGCCCGCTCATCGTGGTTGCCGGGCAGCACGGCATGGGCGAAGCCGGATGCGCGCAGGGATTCGGCCAGTTGCTGATAAGTCGCCGCTGCACCATCGTCGGCCAGATCGCCGGTAATCAGCAGCAGGTCGGGGGCTAGCGCGGCCGCCCGGTCAAGCGCCTGCCGCCAGGCGGCCCACGGGTCGATGCCGCTGTAAAGGCTGCCGGGGCGGAGGTGAAGGTCGGATAACTGGACGATACGCATGGTCGTCTGCCTCGCGTAAAAGAGCGCATTATCGCGCAAATGCCCCAAAGCCGCCCTCATGGCGCTGTGCTAAACTGCCGCACCGACGGAGGAAGACCATGCTCGATCCCAAGTTTCTCGAAGAAATCAGCGCCAAAATGAGCGCCCTGATGGCGCAGTCGCCGGTCAAGGATTTTGAAAAAAACGCCAGGGCGCTGGTCAGTGGGGCGTTTGCCAGGCTCGATCTGGTCACCCGCGAGGAATTCGATATTCAGGCCGAGGTGCTGGCTCGCGCCTGCGCCCGCTTGAAGGAACTCGAAACCCGCGTCGAGGCGCTGGAAAAGGCTCGCGGCGAGCCGTAAGTCATGGCCCTGGCCATCGCTCACAGTCGCGGACTGGATGGTCTTAACGCGCCGCCGGTAACGGTTGAAGTCCACGTCGCCAACGGCTTGCCCAATTTCACGCTGGTCGGCCTGCCCGATACCGAGGTCAAGGAAGCCCGTGACCGGGTGCGGGCGGCGATTGTCAATTCCGGCTTTGAGTTTCCCAATAAACGCCTCACCGTCAATCTCGCCCCCGCCGATCTGCCCAAGGAGTCGGGCCGCTTTGATCTGCCGATTGCTCTGGCGCTGCTCGCCGCCAGCGGGCAGTTACCGGGGCCGCCGCTCGCCGATTACGAATTTGCCGGTGAACTCTCGCTTTCCGGCGGTTTGCGCCCGGTGCGCGGGGCTTTGGCGATGGCGCTGGGGTGCGGCGACTGCCGCCGCCAGTTCATCCTGCCCGCCGAGAGCGCGGCGGAAGCGGCCCTGGGCGGCGGCAACATTCTCGCCGCCGATTCGCTGCTCGCCGTCTGCGCTCACCTGAGCGGGCGGCAATCGCTGGCCGTCGCCGTTCCCGTCGTCAGCGAGGCCGCGCCGCTGCTGCCCGATCTCGCTGACGTGCGCGGCCAGGCCCAGGCCAGGCGCGCCCTTGAGATTGCCGCCGCCGGTCATCATTCGCTCCTCCTGATCGGCCCGCCCGGCGCGGGTAAATCCATGCTTGCCGCCCGCCTGCCCGGTCTGATGCCCGATCTCGACCCGGCGGAGGCCCGCGCTTCCGCCGCCGTTCTGTCGCTGGCCGGGCATTTCCGCCCGCACAACTTTGGCCGCCGCCCCTATCGCCAGCCGCATCATTCGGCTTCCGCCGTGGCTATGGTCGGCGGCGGCAATCCGCCGCGCCCGGGCGAAATCAGCCTCGCCCACCAGGGCATTCTGTTTCTCGACGAATTGCCGGAATTCGACCGCAAGGTGCTGGAAACCCTGCGCGAGCCGCTGGAAACCGGGCGCATCCACATCGCCCGCGCTGCCCGTCAGGCGGAATTTCCCGCCGATTTTCAACTGATCGCGGCGATGAATCCCTGTCCCTGCGGCCATTACGGCGCGGCCAGCGGGCGCTGCCGGTGCACGCCGGATCAGATTGCCCGTTATCGCGGCAAGCTCTCCGGCCCTTTTCTCGACCGTATCGACCTCCTCCTTGACGTTCCCGCCCTGCCGCCGGAAGAACTGCGCGGCAAGGCGGCGGGCGAAAACTCGGCGACGGTGCGCCAGCGCGTCCTCGCCGCCCGCCAGCGGCAACTCGACCGCCAGGGCAAGGTCAACGCGCGGCTGTCCAGCGCCGAAGTCGACGCCCGCTGCGCCCCTGACGCCACGGGCGGCCGGTTGCTCGAACAGGCCAGTCACAGTCTTGGCCTCTCGGCGCGCGGCTGGCACCGCATCCTGCGCGTTGCCCGCAGCATTGCCGATCTGGCGGGCAGCGACCAGATCGGCGCCGCTCATGTCGCCGAGGCCATCCAGTACCGTCGGGCGGCGCGTGGCTGAAGCGCCGAAAGCCGTCGACACGCGCCACATTGCCTGGTTGCTGGCGGCGCTTTCGGCCATCGGGCCGTTTTCCATCGACGCCTATCTGCCATCCTTTCACGACATGGCCGACAAGCTCGGCGCGTCCCAGTTGGAGGTGCAGCAAACGCTGTCGTCCTACCTGCTGGCCTTTGCCGTGATGACCCTGTGGCATGGCGCGATTGCCGATCACTTCGGGCGGCGGCGGGTGATTCTCGCGGCCCTGGCTTTGTTCGCCCTGGCTTCGGCGGGCTGCATGGCCGCCACCAGCATCGAGCAACTGTGGCTGTGGCGGGCCATGCAGGGCGTCACCGCCGGGGCGGGCATCGTCATCAGCCGGGCCATCGTCCGCGACCTCTTTGACGGCGCGGCGGCGCAACGGCTGATGGCGCAGATCACCATGATGTTCGCCATCGCCCCCGCCGCCGCGCCGGTGATTGGCGGCTGGCTGCAAACCCTGTTCGGCTGGCGCATGGTCTTTGCCTTTCTGGCGCTGATGACCGCCGCGCTGTTGTTCGCCTGCTGGCGCTGGCTACCCGAAACCTTGCCGCCGGAAAGCCGCCAGCCGATGCAACCGGCCTATCTGGCGCGCACCTACCGGCGGGTGCTGACTTCGCCGTTTTTCCTCTTTGCCTGCGCCGCGCTGTCGTTCAATTTTGGCGGTTTCTTCATCTACGTCCTGTCGGCGCCGGTCTTTCTCATGCGCCACCTGAATCTCCCGGAAACGGCCTTTCTCTGGCTGTTCGGCCCGGCCATGAGCGGGCTTTTGTGCGGCTCCTCGCTATCCGGCTGGCTGGCGGGCAGGCGTTCGCCCTACCAGACCATCGCCATCGGCTATGGCTTCATGGCTGCCGCCGCCCTGCTCAACCTCGCCATCAACCTCGCCCTGCCGCCCGGCTTGCCGTGGAGCATCCTGCCGCTGTTCGTCTATACCACCGGCGTCTCGGTGGCGATGCCCAGCCTGACCTTGCTGGCGCTCGATCCCTTCCCGGCCCAGCGCGGTCTGGCCGCTTCCTGCCAGACTTTTCTGCAATCGGCTTTCAATGGCCTGGTCGCCGCGCTGATTGCGCCGCTGCTGTGGGATACAACCCTCCACCTCGCGCTCGGCATGACCGGCCTGATGCTGCTCGGCGGCCTCGCCGCGCTGGCCCAGCGCCGCGTCCGGGGGGCGGCGGAGAAGGTACACTCGCCGGGATGAACAACGCTCAACGCCCCGATCCCGATTCTCCTGATGTCGGCCCCGCCGCGCCCGATCACCGCCGTCCGGGCGACCCGGATTTTTACCGTCAGTTGAAGACCGAAGTGCTCGACGGCAGGCTCTGGCTCGACCGTGCCATCGTGCTCGCCTATGCCGCGCTGGCGGGCGCGGTGGTGGTGCTGTTTACGTTGCTGATCGAACGCGCCTTTGGCCTCTTTAGCGCCATGACGGCGCGCGCCTGGTGGCTGCCACTGCTGTGGACGCCGCTCCTGACCGCTGGCATCGTCTGGCTGACCCGCCGCTATGCGCCGATGTCGGCGGGTTCCGGCATTCCACAGGTGATTGCGGCACAAGACCCAAGCCTCGATGAAGCCGGTCAGCACGGCTTTGTTTCGCTCAAACTGGCGGCGGCCAAGCTGCTGCTTGGCACTGCCGGTTTCGCCGCCGGGCTGTCGATCGGCAAGGAAGGCCCGTCGGTGCAGATCGCCGCTGGCGTCATGCTGCGCAGCCGCCGCTGGCTGAGCGCCCGCAGCCTGACGCCGCAGACCTTGCTGGTGGCGGGCGGCGCGGCGGGCATCGCGGCCGCCTTCAACGCGCCGCTGGCCGGTGTCGTGTTCGCCTTCGAGGAACTGTCGCGCCGCACCGACGCCCGCTTCAGCGGCGTCGTCATCGCCGCCATCGTCTTGGCTGGCTTGATGGGTATCTCGGTTTTCGGCGACAAAGCCTATTTCGGCGCGGTCGACATCGCGCCGCCGGGCTGGCATCTGCTCTTGCCGGGGCTGATGGTGACGGTCGTGGTCGGCCTTCTCGGCGGCCTGTTCGCCAAATTGATGATTATTACGCTGACCGGCGGCGCGGTGCGCGGGCCGCTGCCGCGCTGGGCCGCGCCCATGCGGCCTCTGCTGGCCGTGCGGCGGCGCTGGCCGATCCGCTTCGCGGCGGCGCTGGGGCTGATGATTGCCGTCATCGGCCTTGCCGCCGAAGGCGCGACCTTCGGTTCCGGCATTGAACCCGCCGCCCAATTGCTGCACGGCGAAGCGCCGCCCGCCGCCCTGGCCTTCGGCCCGCTCAAGTTCCTGACCACCTGGCTGACGGCCTGGACTGGCGTCCCCGGCGGCATCTTCGCCCCGGCGCTGGCCACCGGCGCCGGCATCGGCTACGACATCGCCGTGCTCTGGGGCGACGGCGGCAACACCGCCCTGATCGCCATCGGCATGGCCGGTTTTCTGGCAGCGGCGACGCAAGCGCCGATCACCTCGTCCCTGATCGTCATGGAAATGATCAATGGCCGCCCGCTGGTGCTCTCGCTGATGGCCGTCGCCGTCATCGCCGCCGCCATCTCGCGCATGATCAGCCGCCCCCTCTACGCCACGCTGGCGGCCAGTATGCTGGCGCGGTTCAAATACTCCCGTTCGTCCTGAGCTTGTCGAAGGACGGTGCGGAGAAAGGATACGGAGGCTTGAACCGGGCTTCGCCTGTCCTGAGTCTATCGAAGGGACAGGCGAAGCCCGAACGGTATGGTGTGTGTATGCACTTGACTCAAACCGCTCTAAAGTACCAGGCGTATCCACCCCCGGAGTCGATCATGGCCAAAACCGGATTTTTCGCCGCCATCGCCAGCGCCCTGGCGGCAGCCCTGTTGCCCGCTTGCGACGCGGTCAATCTGCCGCAGATCCAGCCCGGCGTCACCACCGCCGCCGAAGTCGAGCAACGGATGGGCGAACCCGGCTTTCGTTTCAGCAACGCCGACGGCACCGTCACCTGGGAGTACAGCCGACAGCCGATGGGCGTCCAGTGCTGGATGATCAGCTTTGACCAGCGGCAGATCGTCAGCCGCGTCGAGCAGGTGCTCAATGACGAACACTACGCGGCAGTGCGGCCCGGCATGAGCCACGAGCAAATCCGCCGCCTCCTCGGCGCGCCCGGTTCGCGCACAGTATTCAACAATCTGCGCGAAGAAGTCTGGGAATGGCGGATCGAAGGCGTGCCGGTGATGGACGAAACCTATTTCATGGTGCATTTCGACAGCGGCAGCGGCACGGTCAGGAAAACCTCGCGGCGGGTTCAGCCGAAGGGCTGATCCGTAAAAATTGAGGGCGATGCCTATGTGCGACGATGGTTTTTTACGGCCCGCACGAACAGTCCGCGGATATAGCGATTCTCTTCGCCTGTGAAGCGTTTGCCGGAAAGGGAAGCCGACACTTTGGCCACCAGGGGACGATCATATTCCGGCGGGACTGTTTGCTGAGTCGAGAAGTGTTGAACCAACTGTGCCAATTGTTCCGGGGCGATGGTTTTTAGCATCTCTTCGATAACAACGATAGCGGCAGCGCCGATTTCATCGCTGACGGTCGTCTTGGCGACGGGAATTGGGGCTTGATTGGGCGGCGTCACTGCGGCGGCTGTCTTCGCCACCGCGGGGAGTAACTCAAGATGCGTGGCCAACCAGTCTGCGCCAAGGGCTGTAACGGAATCGGCTTCCATCTGTAACGCCGGGCTGACGTTTTTCGATGGGTCGCCTGCCGCGAGAATGTGGACGCGCACCCCGAACGACTGCGCGACCTGGACGGCGATGCGTAAATCTTCATCTCCGGTGACCACGACGGCATCGGCAATGGCCCGGTTCCGGGCAAGGTCAATGAGGTCGGTCACGATGAGGGAGTCGACGCCTTTTTGCTCACCGGCGCTATTGATGGCGCCGAGCCGTAACTTCACGCCAGCCAGCATGGCGATCGCCGATTGCTCCAGCGAGAGGCGCGGCCCTGGCATGGCGTCGTACCAATAGGCGCGCAGGAGCGGAAGATTGTCGGTCACCAGGGCAGCCTCGTGACAGAGATCGGCCAGCGTCGCAGCAGGCGATTTCAAGGCAATTTGTTTGCGGGGAGTGTGATTGCCAAAGGCAGCTTGAGCGCCAGCGGCGAAGAAATAACCCGCGTCAACAAAGACGGCGTAGCGGTCCATACGTTATCCTTTCGGAGTTAAAAAAGATAAAGCCCCTTTCGGGGCTTTTTGTAGGCTGCCGCGCCAAATAACGTAGTGGACACAGGCAGCAACATCCTGATACTAGCATTGCTTGATGGGACGGAGCAATAGTCTGACCGTGGAAAACCCAGGTCAATCTCCTTGGCAGCGGCCAACGCGCCCGGTAGACTAGCGCCTCTGCCGAGGGGCGCTGCGACTCCAGCATGATCTGGGGCCAGGCTCGGCAACGATCAACGGCGCTCGCAAACCATCCGCCGGTTTGTGACGCCGTTTTTTGCTGGCGTTCCCGGTTCTTGTCTTGCCGAGGAAATCACATGATTCAAGCTGACCGCACTGCCGAACTTTCCGCCCTGCTGGCCCAGCGCCTGCTCATTCTCGATGGCGCGATGGGCACCATGATCCAGCGTCACGGTCTGACCGAGGCGGATTACCGGGGCGAACGCTTCCGCGATCACGGGCATGATCTCAAGGGCAATAACGACCTCCTGCTGCTGACCCGGCCCGACGTGATTGGCGGCATCCACCGCGAGTATCTGGAGGCCGGGGCGGATATTCTCGAAACCTGCACCTTCAATGCGACCGCCGTGTCGCAGGCCGATTACAAGCTGACAGAGATCGTCCATGAATTGAATGTCACGGGCGCGGCGCTGGCCCGCCGCTTGTGCGATGAATACACGGCGAAGAACCCGGCCAGGCCGCGTTTCGTCGCGGGCGTGCTTGGCCCGACCAGCCGTACCGCGTCGATGTCGCCGGACGTGAACGACCCCGGCTTTCGCAATATCAGCTTTGACGAGTTGGTGAGCAGTTACCTCGCGGCGGCGAGCGGGCTGGTCGAGGGCGGGGCGGATATGCTGCTGGTCGAAACGGTGTTCGATACCTTGAACGCCAAGGCGGCGCTGTTTGCCATTGAAAAGTTGTTCGAGGCCAGCGGGCGGCGCTGGCCGGTGATGATTTCCGGCACCATTACCGACGCTTCCGGCCGCACGCTGTCGGGCCAGACGGCGGAAGCCTTCTGGCATTCGCTGCGGCATGTCCGCCCGCTTTCTTTCGGCCTCAACTGCGCCCTGGGTGCGAAGGAACTGCGCCAGTACGTCGAGGCGCTTTCCCGTATTTGCGATTGTTACGTTTCAGCCCACCCCAACGCCGGGCTGCCCAATGCTTTCGGCGGTTATGACGAAATGCCGGAGCAACTGGCCGACGAAATTGAAAGCTGGGCCAGGGCGGGCATCGTCAATATCGTCGGCGGCTGTTGCGGCACCACGCCCGATCACATCCGCGCCATTGCCGGGCGGGTCGCCAATCTCCCCCCGCGCCCGCTGCCGTCAATCGCCCCGGCGCTCCGCCTGTCCGGTCTGGAAGCCTTTACCATCCGGCCCGATTCGCTCTATGTGAATATTGGCGAACGCGCCAACGTCACCGGCTCGCGCGCTTTTGCCCGGATGATTCTCGAAGGCCGCTTCGACGACGCGCTGGCCGTCGCCCGTCAGCAGGTGGAGAACGGGGCGCAGATCATCGACATCAATATGGACGAGGCGATGCTCGATTCAGTCGCCGCGATGGATCGCTTTTTGAAGCTGGTTGCCGTCGAGCCGGACATCGCAAAAGTGCCGGTGATGCTCGATTCGTCGAAATGGGAGGTCATCGAGGCCGGGTTGAAGTGCATTCAGGGCAAGGGCATCGTCAATTCCATCTCGCTCAAGGAGGGCGAGGCCAAATTTCTCGAACAGGCCCGCCTTGCCCGCCGCTACGGCGCGGCGGCGGTGGTCATGGCCTTTGACGAAAAAGGCCAGGCCGATACCTTCGCCCGCAAAACCGAAATTTGCCGCCGCGCTTACGATCTGCTCGTCGGCATCGGCTTTCCGGCCGAGGACATCATCTTCGACCCCAATGTGTTCGCCATCGCCACCGGCATTCCCGAACACGACAATTACGCCGTCGATTTCATCGCAGCCGTCCGCTGGATCAAAGCCAATCTGCCGCAGGCCAGCGTTTCCGGCGGCGTTTCCAACGTCTCTTTCTCCTTTCGCGGCAATGACCCGGTGCGCGAGGCGATTCACACCGTTTTTCTCTATCACGCGATCCAGAACGGTCTGACGATGGGCATCGTCAATGCCGGAATGCTCGGCGTCTATGACGATCTGGAGCCGAATCTGCGGCAGAAGGTCGAGGACGTGGTGCTCAACCGCCACCCCAACGCCGGCGAGGCGCTGGTCGAACTGGCCCAGACCGTCAAGGAAGGCAAAGCCAGGGACAGCGGCCCGGATCTGTCATGGCGCCAGCAGCCGGTCGAAAAACGGCTGGAACACGCGCTCATCAAGGGCATCACCGATTTTGTCGTGGCCGACACCGAAGAAATCCGCGCCCGACTGGCGGCAGAAGGCAAACCGCCGCTCGCGGTGATCGAAGGCCCGCTCATGGCGGGCATGAACCACGTCGGCGACCTCTTTGGCGCGGGCAAGATGTTCCTGCCGCAAGTGGTCAAATCGGCCCGCGTGATGAAACAGGCGGTCGCCCATCTGGTGCCTTTCATCGAAGAAGAAAAAGCCCGCTCCGGCCTGGGGGCCAAAGGCAGAATCCTCATGGCGACAGTCAAGGGCGACGTGCACGACATCGGCAAGAACATCGTCGGCGTCGTCTTGGGCTGCAACGGCTACGACATCATTGATCTCGGCGTCATGGTCGCCTGCGACAACATCCTCGCCGCCGCCCGCGAGCGCCAGGTCGACATCATCGGCCTCTCCGGCCTCATTACGCCCTCGCTCGAAGAAATGGCCCACGTCGCCAGCGAGATGAAACGCCAGGGCTTCACGCAGCCGCTGCTGATCGGCGGCGCCACCACCAGCCGCGCCCACACCGCCATCAAGATCGCCGCCAACACCGACAGCCCGGTGGTTTACGTGGCCGACGCCTCGCGCGCCGTCGGCGTCGCCACCAAGCTGCTCTCCGCCGAACAAAAGCCCGGCTACATCGCCGAAATTGCCGCCGAATACGCCGCCGTGCGCGCCGAACACGCCGGACGCAAAGGGGCAACGCTGGTTTCGCTCACTGCGGCGCGAGCCAACCGCTGGCCGTGGGATGCCGCCTGGACGCCGCCGCCGCCCCGGCAAATCGGGCGGCAGGCGCTCGCTCTGGACCTGGCCGAGATCGCGCGCTTCATCGACTGGTCGCCCTTCTTCCAAAGCTGGGACTTGGCGGGCCGTTACCCGGCCATTCTCGACAACGACAAAGTCGGCGAAACCGCCCGCCAGTTGTACGCCGACGCCACCGCCATGCTGGCCCGTATCATCAAGGAAAACTGGCTCGCCGCCCGCGCCGTCTTCGGTCTTTATCCGGCCAGCGGCGTCGATGAAGACATCGTGATTTATCAGGACGAAGCGCGGACAGCGGAACTCGCCCGCTGGGTTGGCCTCCGCCAGCAGCACAAACAACCAGCGGGGCGGCACAATCTGGCGCTCGCCGATTTTGTCGGCGCGCGCGATTACGTCGGCGCTTTCGCCGTCACCGCCGGTCTTGGCATCGAAGCCAGACTGGCCGAATTTACCGCCGCCCACGACGACTACTCGGCCATCCTCCTCAAATCGCTGGCCGACCGCCTCGCCGAAGCCGCCGCCGAATGGCTGCACCGGCAGGTGCGCACCCGCTACTGGGGCTACGCGCCGGACGAGTCTTGCGACAGCGAGGCCCTGATCGCCGAAAAATACCAGGGCATCCGCCCCGCCCCCGGCTACCCCGCCTGCCCCGACCACACCGCCAAACGCACCCTCTTTACCCTGCTCGACGCCCCCAACGAGGCGGGCATGGCGCTGACCGAATCCTGCGCCATGACCCCCGCCGCCGCCGTCGCCGGTTTCTACCTCGCCCACCCGGCAGCCGCCTGGTTCGCCATCCCGAAAATCGGTCGCGACCAACTGGAAGACTGGGCAAAACGCAAGGAAATGGCGCTGACCGAAGCGGAAAGGTGGCTGGCGCCGGTGCTGTGACGAATCAGGCCATTGTGCTGCGATAGACAAAGTAAGCGCCGACGCCAACGGCTGCCCAAAAAAGCAAACCGACAATGGCGCAAGCTAATTCGTCTGGCTCTGATTTAGGTTTGAAAATACGGATGAGAACATAGCCAGCGCCTTTGATGACGATCTCACCAACAATCTCGAACAGGGCACGCCCGAC
This sequence comes from Azonexus sp., assembly GCA_031277255.1. Taxonomy (GTDB): domain Bacteria; phylum Pseudomonadota; class Gammaproteobacteria; order Burkholderiales; family Rhodocyclaceae; genus Azonexus. The sequence goes on along the minus strand of JAITMS010000125.1, from coordinate 11,492 downwards.
AAAGCGGAAGATTCCCCCAAGCACTTCACCAGCAATGTCTCCGAGCGGCATATTATTTCCTGTTTAGCCTGATCCTAATCTGATGTGAGACTTATGGAGTATATGAAATGGTCATGGCGACAGAAAAACTATGTCCACTTGGAAAGTGCGTGTTCAATACGCGAACAGAATGAATCAATCCGGGTTTGCGTGAGAGATTCCGCCTTGTAAAGCGACAGCATGGCAAATTGACACTTGGGCGCGCAAGCGCCAAGCAAGGCAACTTTTAATATGCGCTTTACTGGCTGCCGGAGTATAAAGCGATCAATCCACCACGGTGAGCCAAGAGAAGTAATCGCCAATGTTTTGCGAAGGTTTTGGAGCAGGGGTTTGATTGGGCCAAAATCAGTCGCGTGATCGTAGGCAATTCCCGGTGCCCAGACACGGTCAAACCACCCTTTCAATATGGCCGGAAAGGAAAACCACCAGGTGGGAAAAACGAGCACCAAGCCTTCGGCGGTAAGCAAACGATGAATTTGATCTTGAACGGCAGCGGCGTCAAAGGTCGGGCTGTAGTAACTGCGGCGCTCGCTGGCCGTTAGGGCTGGTGAAAAATCAGAGAGATAGAGATCTTCGATGATGACCTCGTGGCCTTTTGCCGTCAAAGTGGAGATGGCAGATTGAGCCATTGCCTGACACAGGCTGTCAGTGACCGGGTGAGCAATAACAACAAGGCATTTCATGGGATCGAGTCTAACGGAACATCGTGCCGACAAAGGCGATCTTCTTCGCGTTTACTTTCCAGCCGTTGCGCGAAGCGCCTCTCCTCCGTCAGATAAAAACCGGCTCCGCCTGTAATTCGACGCCGAATTTTTCCCGCACCGCCGCCTGCACTGCCGTCATCGTCCGCCGCACATCGGCGCCCGTTGCGCCGCCGTGGTTGACCAGAATCAGGGCCTGTTTTTCGTACATGCCGACCGGGCCGAGGCGGCGGCCTTTCCAGCCAGCCTGTTCGATCAGCCAGCCAGCGGCCAGTTTGATCCGGCCATCGGGCTGCGGGTAGCAGGGCAGCGCCGGGTGGCTGGCGCGGAGCGCGGCGGCGGCAGCGGCGCTGACCAGCGGGTTGTGGAAGAAGCTGCCGACATTGGGGATGACTGCCGGGTCGGGCAATTTGCGGCGGCGCACGGCCATCACGGCGGCAGCGATCTGGCTTGGGCTTGGCGCGGCGATGTCGGCGGCGGCGAGTTGGTCGCGCAGGTCGGCGTAGTCAAGGTTCGGTTGCCAGCGTTTGGGCAGGCGGAAGGTGACGGCGGTAATCGCCATCTGTCCGTCGAGATGCCAGCCTTGTTGCTTGAAAAGGCTGTCGCGGTAGCCGAAGCGGCAGGCGGCGCGGTCGAGGGTGACCTCGGCGCGGCGGTTGAAATCCCAGGCGCTCAGGGTGTGGAAGCGGTCACTCACTTCCAGCCCGTAAGCGCCGATGTTCTGGATCGGCGCAGCGCCGACCGTGCCGGGAATGAGGGAGAGATTTTCCAGCCCCGGCCAGCCTTGGGCCAGCGTCCATTGCACGAAGTCATGCCAGTTCTCGCCGGCGCCAGCTTCGATGTACCAAGCGTCATCATCTTCTCCGGCCAGCCGCTTGCCGGGAATCGCCATGTGCAGCACCAGTCGGTCGATGTCGCCGTTCAGGACGAGATTGCTGCCGCCGCCGAGGATGAAACGCTTGTCCTCGGCCAGCGCCGGATCGGCCAGTTGCCCGGCCTCGGTCAAACGCCGGTAACGCGCCGCCTTGCCGGGCAGGGCGAGGGTATTGAAAGGGGTGAGGTCGATGGCGGCGGCAACTGGCATGGTTTTCAGGTTTAATCCGCCAGCAACAGGGCGGCCAGCGCCTCCGGCTGCGCCGCCGACCGCCAGCCGGGCTGCATCTGGTCGGCTTGCAGGCTGCCGTAACCCCAGGTGACGGCGATGAAGGGAAGGCCGTTGGCCTCTGCCGCTTCGCCGTCCTCGCCGCGGTCGCCGATGTAAATGGCCTGCTCTTTGGCAATGCCCTGATCGGCGAGCAGGCGGGCGATCATCGCCGCTTTGCCGGGCAGGCGCGGGGTGAACAGGTCGAGGGCGTAGACATGCGCGAAGTGGCCGCGCCAGCCGAGATGCTCGAGAATCAGCCGGGTCGGGTGAAGGCGCTTGTTGGTGGCGATCGAGAGCGTCAGCCCGGCGTCTGCGAGTTGGGTCAAGAGCGCCGCAACGCCGGGGTAGGCAGCGGTGGCCTGGTAGCCCGCGCTGTCGTAACTGGCCTTGAAGGCTTCGGCCAGCCGCGCGATGCGGGCTGGCTCGGCGCTGCCGGCGAGCAGTTGCAGCGTCTCGTCGAGCGGCGGGCCGATCACGCTGTCGTCGATGGCGCGGGCGGGTGCGCTGCCGGTGGCGGCAAAGGCGGCGCGAAAACTGGCCAGAATGGCCGGGGCGGAATCAATCAGGGTGCCATCGAGATCAAACAGAATGTGCGGGTAGCGGGGCATGGCGGGGAGATTTTCAGTTTCTGGCGAAGTGGCGCTTTGCCTATCCTACACGCGGATAAAAAAACCGGCGGGGTGAGCCGCCGGTTTTTCGGGCGCGGGCCGGATTTATTGCGTTTGTTGAATACCGGCAATGACCCAGCCACGGCTGCCGTCGGTCGGTTTGGTCATGTGCCAGATTTCGGCGAAGGCTTCGACCGGGCCGTTCCGTTGTTCGCGGATCTGGCCGCTGAAATGCACGCTGACGATGTAGCGGTTTGCTTCTTCGGTCACGTCGATGACTTCGGCGTCAAGCTGGACGACATCGGTTTCCTGGCTGGCGCCCTGGCGTTCGTCAATGGCCAGCTTGATTTCGGCGAACATTTCCGGCGAGGTGAATTCGCGGATGTCGTCGAGATTGCCCGCGTCGTTGGCGGCTTGCAGGCGGATAAAGTTGACCTTGGCATTACGGGCAAAGCCCGCAGCGTCGAAATCGGCGGGGAGATTGCTGGCGGCGGGCGCGCTGTTGAAAGAAGTCGGGCCGCCTGCGGGGGCGAAATCGGGCCGGACGGTGGAGCCGGATTGCCCGCCGTAGTCAGCGCCTGCTCCGGCATAGCGCATCCCTTGCCCCTGGGCGGCGGCTTGTTTGCGCTTGAAGAAGGCGATGGCGGCGATGACGATGAAGACGAGGAGGGCGATCGTCATCACATTGGCAAGTCCTTCGCCAAAGCCGAGGTGGGAAGCCAGCGCGGCCAGACCCAGACCGGCGGCAAGACCGGCAATCGGCCCCGTCCACGAGGATTTGGGCGGGGTTTGCGCGTTGCCGCCGGGCGCGGCCTGCTGCTGGCTTGGGGTCTGGGGCGCGGCATTGCGCTGGGGCGGCGGCGTCACCGAACGCTTGATGCCGGTTGAACCGCCGCCGCCGAAGCGTCGAGCCTCGGCGGCGTTGATGTTGAGCGCGAAACCGAGAATGAGGGCGGCGGCGAGGGCAAAAAACCTGTTCATGGCGTCTCCTTGGGGAAAAAAGTGTGGGCGGATTGTAGCGGCGGCGAGCCTTCCAAAAAATCGCCGCATCTCTACAAGTCGATTCGATAAAACCGGAATGTCGTCAGTCAGGAATGAAGCAGCGCCAGCCGCCATCTTCGATCTGGCGCAGGCGGTGGCCGTAAAGCGCGGAGAGCGTCGCCGCCGTCAGGATGGCGTCGACCAGGCCGCAATCGCTGCCGCCATCGCCGTAGAGCAGCAGCGCCCGGTCGCAGAAGCGGTGGGCCAGCGCCGGGTCGTGCAGGACCATGACGACCCCGGCCTCGCGTTGGTGGGCGGTGGCGGCGAACAGATCGAGGATCGCCATCTGGTGATTGAGATCGAGATGCGATAAAGGCTCGTCGAGCAGGTAAAGCGGCGGCGCTTGGGTGAGCAGGGTGGCGATGCCGAGACGCTGCCGCTCGCCGCCTGAAAGCGTATGAATCTGCCGCGCTTCCAGCCCGGCCAGACCGACGGCGGCCAGCGCCGCCCGCGCCAGTTCGGCGTCCTCCGGCGATTCCCAGGCCCAGCGACCGAGATGTGGGTGGCGGCCCGTCAGCGCCGTCTCCAGGACCGTCGAGCCGAAGGGATCGTTCTGGAACTGGCCGAGCCAGGCCCGGCGCAAGGCGGCAGCGCGGGGCGGCAGGGCCGCGCTATCGACGCCGCCGAGCAAGACCGCGCCCGCCGTCGGCGGCCGCAGACCGGCGAGGGTGGACAGCAGGGTCGACTTGCCCGCGCCATTGCGGCCAAGAATGGCCAGACATTCGCCCGCCGCGAGATCGAGATCAAGACTGGCGACGACACGGCGACCGCCAATATCGACGGTGAGGTCGCGGGCGGTGAGCAGCGGCGCGTTCATCGCGGCTGCCTTGAGAGCAGAAAGAGGAAGACCGGCACGCCGATCAGGGCCGTCAGCACGCCGACCGGCAGTTGCTGCGGCGCGATCACGGTGCGCGCCGCCGTATCGGCCAGCACCAGCAGGGAGCCGCCAGCCAGCACCGCAGCCGGTAACAGCAGACGCTGATCGTTGCCGGTCGAGAGACGCACCAGATGCGGCACGACGAGGCCGACGAAACCAATCGAGCCAGCCGTCGTCACGGCGGCGGCGGTAGCCAGCGAAGCGAGCAGATAGACCGCGTAGCGCAGCCGGTCGACGGCGACGCCAAGGGCGCGGGCCTGCATCAGGCCACGGGCGAGCAGATTGAGCTCGCGGGCTAAAGGCATACTGGCCGCCAGCGCGACCAGAAGCGCCAGCATGGGCGGCCACGGGCTGCCGCTTTGGCCGAGATCGCCCATCAGCCAGAACAACATGCCGCGCAGCCGGTGCTCGTCGGCCACCGACAGCATCAAGGCGACCAGCGCGCCGCAACCGGCGGCGACGATGACGCCGGTCAGCAGGAGGCGCGTCTGCGTCCAACTGCCATCGCCGTGGGCCAGGCCAAAGACCAGCAGCATCGCGCCGAGCGCCCCGGCAAAGGCGAGGCTGTCAATGCCGATGGCCGAAAGGCCGAGCAGCATGGCCAACATGGCGCCGACGCCGGCGCCGCCGGAAATGCCGAGGACGTAAGGATCGGCCAGGGGATTCCTGAGCAGCACCTGCATCAGCGCCCCGGCGAGGGCCAGCAAACCGCCGCAGGCAAAAGCCGCCAGCGCCCGCGGCAGGCGCAGTTGCAGCACCACCGGATTGCCTGCGGCAGGATCGAACAGCGCCGCCAGCGCCTCGGCTGGCGTCACCTGATAGCTGCCCGCCGTGAGCGCCAGGGCAATGCTCAACAGCGCCAGCAAGGCGAGGCTGGCGAGCATCAGGAAAGCGCGGCGGCGGCTGGGCATGGCAAGGTTTTCTGCGCGATCCGTCAGCGCGTCGAGGCGACGTGGGCGGAAGGCCAAGGCTGAGGAGGGGCGCATTTTACCTTGCCCGCCCGGCGGGCGTCGCCAACGTCATGCCCATTTGCTATAAATCACTTTCAAAATAATCGCTTAGTCCTTGACTTGACGTGCTTTTTCCTTCTATAGTCCGGCCCCATGAATAGCCAATTCGCCGCCCTCGAAGCCAAGATTGAACAGGTTGTCGCCCTGATCCACCAGTTGCGGGCCGAGAACGAGGTTTTGCGCAACCAGATCGCGGCGGCGGAAACCGAGCGCCTGCATCTGCGGCAGACGATGAGCGCCGCGCGCCAACGGCTCGAAGGACTGCTCGACAAAGTGCCTGAGCAGACGCCGGAGGATGTCTGAGATGAAACGACCCCCACGCTCACTACGTTCGCTGCCCCCCGCGGGGGCGCTCAGCCTCCTTGGGGCGGCCCGGCGGAGGCTGAGATGAGCCTCGAGGCGAATTTTCTCGACGTCAAAATCATGGGCCGCGAATACCGCGTCGCCTGTACGCCGGACGAGCGCGAGGCGCTTTTGCTGGCGGTCGATCTGGTCGACGGCAAGATGCGCGAAATTGCCCAGCGTACCAAAAACACCATCGCCGAACGGGTGGCGGTGATGGCGGCGCTGCACATCGCCCACGAGCATTTGTCGGCGGCTGGCGGGACGCCGGGCATCACGATCAGCGGCGAAGCGGTTGATAGTTCCGACATAAAGCGTAGAATCGACGCTATGGGAGCGCGGCTTGACGCCGTGCTGGCGTCCCAGCAGCAGTTGGACATTTGATTCCTCTGCGGCTGTTGGCGCTGGCCCGCCAAGTGTCCCCTGCGGTGTTTGTCAAGGCCATACATTCCTTGAACCAATGCTTTTGGCATCGGTTGCCGACCATCGAAACCGCTGTTGTGCGCCTGCTTCGCCGCAGACGCCTGAAGCGGGAGGAAAGCAGCCACTCTGGACCCAGGTTCAGGATGCCGGCCTGACGGCACTCGCGGGGGCCAATTTTGAGACAGGCAGCAGAGTTTCTGCTGCCTGTTTTTTATTTGCAGGAAGATCATGACGATCTGGTTGTTGGCCTACCTGGCGCTGGGCCTCTGGGTTGGTTTTTTTGCCGGCCTGCTCGGCATCGGCGGCGGCATTGTCATGGTGCCGGTGCTGGTCATGCTGTTTACGGCGCAGGCGATGCCGCAGGGCGAAGTGATGCATCTGGCGCTAGGCAGTTCAATGGCCGCCATCCTGTTGACCTCGCTGTCCAGCGTCCGCGCCCATCATGCCCACGGCGCGGTGATCTGGCCGATCGTCGGGCGCATCACGCCGGGCATTCTTCTCGGCGTCGGCGTCGGCACGCACTTTGCCAGCCGGATGCCGGGCAAGACCCTGGCCATCATCTTCACGGTCTTTGTCTCCTATGTCGCGGCGCAGATGATCTTGAACGTCAAGCCCAAGGCGCAGCGCGACATGCCCGGCTGGCTCGGCACTGCGGCGGCGGGGCTGGGCATCGGCGCCTTGTCCAGTCTGGTTGCCATCGGCGGCGGCTCCTTGTCGGTGCCCTTTATGACCTGGTGCAATGTGCGCCTCCAGAACGCCATCGGCACGTCGGCGGCGATTGGCTTTCCGATTGCGGCGGGCGGCGCCCTGGGTTATATCTGGAACGGCTGGAATACGCCGGGGCTGCCAGCGGGCAGCTTCGGCTTCGTCTATCTGCCAGCGGTTCTCGGCATTGTCGTCAGCAGCATCCTGACCGCGCCTTTTGGCGCGCGCCTCGCCCATCGCCTGCCGGTGGCGACGCTGAAAAAAGTGTTCGCGGCGCTGCTGCTGGCGCTGGCGGCCAAAATGCTCTGGGGCTTGTTCAGCGCCCCGTGAAAACCGGCTTGCGCTTGGCGAAAAAAGCGGCCAGGCCCTCCCGGTAATCGGCGGTGTCGAGAAAGGCGAAGGCGGCGGCTTTTTCCGCGTCGGTCAGCGGCTTGTCGTTTTGCAGGCGGCGAATCCACTGTTTGTGCCAGGCCGCCACCAGAGGCGCGCCAGCGGCAATGCGCCGCGCCGTGGCATAGGCTTCGGCGGCGACCTCGGCATCCGGCGTGACGCGGGTGACCAGCCCCTTCTCATAGGCTTCAGCCGCCGTCAGGATACGCCCTTCGAGCAGGATTTCCTGCATCACCGCCGCCCCGGCCAGCTTGAGCAGCCCGGCCATTTCGCCGGGATACATCGAAAAGCCAAGCGTGTTGATCGGCGCGCCAAAACGCGCGCCTTGGCCACTGATGCGCAAATCGCAAACGCCCGCGATTTCCAGCCCGCCGCCGATACAAGCGCCGCGAATCAGGGCGACGGTGGGCTGCGGGCAGTCGGCAATGGCGTTCAAAGCGGCGGCGACTTCGGTGTGGTAAGCGAGCGCCTGCGCCAGCGTCGCCCGAGCGTGGATAAATTCCTCCAGATCGCCGCCGGCCGCGAACGCCTCGTCGCCCGCGCCGCGAATGACGACACAACGAATCCCGCGGTCGCCACTGATCGCCGCTAGATGCGCCGCCAGTTGCCGCCACATGGCGAGATTGATGGCGTTCCGCTTGGCGGCGTTGTCGATGACGAGCGTGGCGATGCCGTCGGCGGTGGTCAGATTGATTCGGCTCATGGGGATATTTCGGGCGGATGCAACCGATTCCGTTACAGAATGCAGCGCCAGAACGCGGGCTTTGTTACACTCGCAAAGTTTACGGGAAAACGGCAGGAAACGTCCCGTTGTCGGCTGAAAACAGTCCCTGAAGCGCGGTTTTTGCCACAGGCCAAGCGCAGCGGGCAGAGGTTAATGCCGTTGGCTTACAAAAATCTTACGCTGCAAGGTGTTTGATATGCGCATTTTGATTGCTGAAGACGACGCCATCATTGCCGATGGTTTGAGTCGATCCTTGCGCAAGGGCGGCTATGCCGTCGATTGGGCGGCCGATGGCATGGCGGCCGAAGCGGCGTTGCAGACTGTCGCCTACGATCTGCTCATTCTCGATCTCGGCCTGCCCCGGCTTTCCGGTCTTGACGTGCTGAAACGCCTGCGTGGGCGCGGCGACAAAACGCCGGTGCTGATTCTTACCGCCCTCGATGGCGCCTGCCACTGCGTCAAAGGGCTTGATCTCGGCGCCGACGACTACATGGCCAAACCCTTCGATCTGGCCGAACTCGAAGCCCGCGTCCGCGCCCTGACCCGGCGCTCGGCGGGAACGACGCCGACCATCCGCTGCGGTTCGCTCTGTTACGACCAGATTGGCCGCGTCGCCACCATTGATGACCAGCCGCTCGACCTCTCGGCGCGCGAAATCGGCCTCCTTGAAATCCTGCTGGCGCGCATGGGCCGTCTGGTCAGCAAGGATCAACTGGTCGATCAACTCTGCGGCTGGGGCGAAGAAGTCAGCCACAACGCCATTGAAGTCTACGTCCATCGCCTGCGCAAAAAACTCGAATGCGGCGGCGTCAGGATTACCACCGTGCGCGGCCTCGGCTACTGCCTCGAACGACCAGCGGGTGAGCGCCGCTGAAATGGCTGCTTTCCATTGCCTTGACCCATTTTCCCGCCATCGCTGCCAAAGACAGCGAAAAATGACATCATCGATCCCGCTCCGCCGCCCTGAGAGGCTCGGCAAATCCCCTGTTGACCGCCTTTTCTGTGTTGCGCCAGGGCCATGCCCTCGCTATAATGCGCCCTCATTTTGGCCAGTTAGCTCAGTTGGTAGAGCAGCGGACTGAAAATCCGCGTGTCCGTGGTTCGATTCCGCGACTGGCCACCAGAATTCAGCGCCCAACCCATCCCGGTTGGGCGTTTTTATTTGGCGCGCCGAAAAAACGCCCCCGGAAATTTCTCTCCGGGGGCGTGGTGGATGCCGGAAGCGGCGGGCGGTCAGTGGGTGAAGAAGCCGATCGCCACCAGGGCCAGCAGGATCAGGCCGATGGTAATCAGCGCCAGGCCGAGGAGCACCGAGCCGAGGTGCATCTGCTTCGACGGCGCGTCGACCAGGTATTTCTCTAACTCGCCGCTGGCGACCAGGCGCTGGTACTGGGCCGGGTGTTCGCGGCGGAATTCTTCCAGCGACTGGGTGCCGGTAAACATCACCACGTCGGGCGGCGGCAGTTTGTCGGGACGGAAGTGGTTGTTGAAGAAATGCACGGTAAAGAGGAAGACCGCGGCGAGGAAGGCTTCTTCGCCGTGCACCAGGGTGGCGACGTTGAACACCCAGCCGGGGAGGAAGCTCGCCGTGACGTGCGGGAAGGCCAGCATCATGCCGCTCCAGCCGATGATGTTGACCCCCCAGAAGACCGCCCAGTAGTCGAACTTCTCGAAGTAAGTCCAGCGGTCGAACTGTGGTTTTTCGCCTTTGCCGACGAACCACTTGAACATGCCCCAGCAGTCGGCGAGATCTTTCCAGTTGGGCACCAGCGAATCCGGGCCGAACCAGCGGAAGTTCTTGTTGCGCAAGAGTTTCCACATGACATAGACGAAGTGAACCATGAAGATGGCGATGAAGAGCGCGGCGGCAATGCGGTGGATGAGGCCGAGATTGCGCGGCCCGCCAACGGCGGCGGCGACCTTGGGCGCCCAGTCAGCGCCGGAGAACAGCGCCGAGGTGCCGGTCAGAACCAGGGTCATGGTAATCAGGGCGAAAGCCAGGTGGCCGATGCGCCAGCCCCAGCCGAAGCGGAGGAAATGCTTCTCCGGCAGGCCCAGCGCCTCGGTCTTGACGTGCGACACGCTCTTGTGGGCTTTGCGCTCCTGCCATTCGCGGTAGTACCAGAGGATGCAGTGCGCCCAGAAGAAGGCGAAGACGCCGATCAGGAGCGCCACCATGAACTTGGTGGCGATCCACATCTGCGGATATTTCTCGAAATCGTGCGAATTGGCGTGCGGGCCGAAGGTGGCAAAACCAGCGGTAGCGGGAACCATGCCCGGCTTCTTGTCGTTGTGGCACTGCTGGCAGGTTTTCAGCCGGTTTTTCTCGCTCACCTTCGAGTCGGGATCGTCAGCCCCCTTGATGCCGTGGCTGCCGTGGCAATCCGAGCACTTGGCGGTGTAGGCGAAACCGAGCTTGTTCACCTGGCCGTGGTAGGTATCGCGGTAGCTCCGCAATTCCGCCTTGTGGCAGTCGCCGCAGAACTCGACATTCTTGAGCTTGAACGGATCGGAAGAAGAGCCTTTGATCTCATGGGTGGTGTGGCAGTCGGTGCAGATGGCGCCCTTGGGATCATGCTTGCCCATCACCACCTGACCGTGGGCCGAGCCTTCGTAGTCCTCAAGCTGCTCGTCGTGGCATTTTTCGCCGCAGGTCTGGGGAATGGTGAGCCGCCACTGCTCACGTTCCGGCGTGCCTTCCTTGGGCACCGCGAAATCGTGGCTGGCGTGGCAGTCAGAGCAAAACGCCTTGGGTTTGTTCGGATTGTCGGCATCCGGGCGGGCGTGGAAAGATTCCCGGTAGGCCGCGATGTTGGCGGCCACCACGCCGAGGCGTTCCTTTTCCCCCGTCTTGTTGGCCGCCTTGGCCTCGTCCCACAGCTTCTGGTGGCAGTTGGCGCAGTTGGGCGGCACGGCATCGATGACGCGGGCGTGGTTTTCCTTGGCGTCGACGATGTTGGTGTGGCAGGTCACGCACTGCATTTGGGCGTGCACGCCCTGGCCGTAGTGTTTGGGATCGACCGGGAGCAGGGCGCGTTTCTCGCCATCGGCCCCGATCATTTCGATCTTCTGCTTGCCGCTTTCGTGGCAGGCGAGGCAGGCGGCATTGTCCAGCTTGGGCGAATCGGCGGCGGCGTCCTCCTCCTCCGCCATCGCGCCGGTGAGAAAACCGCTGAGGGCCAGGAGGCCGATCAGCCAGCGGCATTTTTTGGCAAGGGTTTGCATTATTTTGCTTCTCTCTCTTGTTGTTGGGCCGGGACGGAAACGCTCCGGCCAAAAAACAACGGGACTTCTGGCAGGAAGTCCCGTTGCGGGGTTTTCATCATACGATCCGTTCGCTCCGGCGTGGCCTACTGGAACTTGTAGATGTAGCGGAGGCCGACGAAGGTGGCGCTTTCGTTGGGATCGGCGTAGACGGTAGTTGCGCCGTTGTTGAACAGATACATCGGTGAGCCATCACTGTTTGTCCAGGTCCAGTCGTTGGTCTT
>JAITMS010000021.1 GCA_031277255.1 Azonexus sp. | reverse complement strand
CCGGCCTTCAATTCCTCGATGTCACGCGGCAGGCCATCGGCGACGGCCTGGTAGATGTCCGTGCTGTGCCGTGACCAGACCCCAGCCCTCTCTCCTATCCTCTCTCCAACAAGTGGGAGCGAGGGCGCATTTGCCTCCCCTCTCCCGCTTGCGGGCGAGGGGTCGGGGGAGAGGGTTCCCGGCAAGGTCATCAGCTCGTAGAACTTGTTGCCCTTGCCGTTGGGCGTCGAAATCACGCGCAGTTTCAGCCCCGGCTTGCTGATGACTGGGAACAGGGCACGCCAGATCGCCCGGCTGTCGGCGTGAAAGGCAAACTCGTCCAGGAGCACGTTGGCCGAGAAACCGCGCGCCGTATCCGGGTTGGCCGGGAGCGCCGTGACACGGCTGCCGCCGGGCGTCTCCACCTCCAACGCCCGCACGCTGGCGTCAAAAGGCATCTCGAACTCTTTGAAAGCCGCTTGCAGTGCGCGCAAATGCAGCTTGACGCCCTCGTTCATCGCCTCTCTCGCCTGGCGCTCGCCGCGCGAGAGGATTACCCAGCGCGTCCGCCGCCCCTCGGCCTCGGCCCGCGCCACGTCGAGCGCGATTTCCAGCGTGCTGGTGAAGGTCTTGCCGCACTGCCGGGCGAACATGGCGATCTTGAAGCGCGACTCATCCTGTACCCAGCGGCGCTGGTAGGGAAAGAGCATCAGGGCCGGTTCAAAGGTCATAAGCCGCCTTGATGATCTTGGCCAGGACATCGGACGGCACCGCGCCCGACTGCCCCAGCGCATCCAGCTTATTCCGCTGTTCGGCCAGCAACTGTTCACGCGCCTTCTGCGCCGCCTGGCGCTCCTTCAGGCTGCCGCTCCGCGCCTCCTGCACCGTCTTGGCGGCGCGCGCCAGATCGAGAATATCGCCAATCTCCATGACTTCCTGGCTCACCACCCGGCTCATTGCCGCCCGGCCCGCCAGCGTCGACACCGCCTGCGCCAGCAGCGCCCCCGATTTGGCGTCAAAATCCTCGCCCAATTCGCCGACCATCGCCTCCGCCGCCAACTGCATGTCACGCTCGTGGCGCACAATCTCCTTCAAAGCAAGGCCATGCTCGGCCAGCGCGCTCTTGCCGATGGCATGACCCTGTTCAGAAAGCCAGGCGGAAATTGCCTCATAACCGGCATAACCATTGGCCTTGATGACCCGGTTCAACTCGGCGCGCAGCGCCTCAGGCAAGAGGTCGACCTTTTTCGGCTGCGGCATGGCTTAAACCCCGCCCCACGGCGCGTAGCGCGCTACGCCAGCCATCGCCGCAGCGCCTGTTGCCACCTCATGTCCACGTTCCGTCAGCGTCACCATCAGCACCGAACCGGCCTCGTCGATTTCCAGCAACTGGCGTTCGGCCAACCAGCGCAGTTCAGTCTTGATTTCGTCATGCGCTATGGGTTTTGTTGTCAGCCGGTTATGCAAATCGGTCAGTTGGGCACTGTTGCCGCGCCGCCGGTCGCTGATTTCATCAATCAGCCGCAACAGCATGAGGCGCGTGTCTTCGCGCAGAATTTCGGCGTAATTCATGCCTCGTCCCCCTTGCGGTTGAGCAAAAAATTTTCGACACGATTGACCGAACGTTGCAGGGCGCTCATCTCGCCAGCCACGCGAGCCACCTCGTCGGCTACCTCGTTGATCCGGTCATAGACCTTGCTGACATCCGGCGCGTTTTCCCGGCTGCCCATGATTTTTGCCACATCGACCCGTAACGCCTCGGCAATCTCCACCCGCCGCGCCAGTTCGGCGCTGGCCGCTTTCTGTGCGGCCTCCAGGGCGTTAAACCGGCTGTCCCAATGCTCGCCGCCCGCCATGCGGGCCGCCTCCATATTGGCAAAACGGGCGTCCTGCTTCCTATCGAGCACCTTCCAGACGGCAAAGGCAAAGCCGAAAAAAGCCAGCAGGATATTCACTAATACCCAGAAATCCACCTGTATCGTCATGTCGCCCTCAACTCTCGCTCAATGTCTGTCTGGCACTCAATACAAGTGCACACCCCCGGCAGCGCCAGCCGCCGCGCTTCTGGAATCGGCTCGCCGCAGACAAAGCAATCCTGCGGGTACGCTGCTCGGTAATTCCGCGCCTGCTCTGCCATCCGGCGCGCCATATCAGCCAGAGCGTCCGCCCGAAATGCTTCCTCGCGCTCGCTGGCGCGGTCGGCCTCGTCACTCATTAGAATCCCGGTAGAAAATGTTGATCGCCTCAAGCCGCCCCCGGCAAGCGTCGTAGCGGTCGCGGCAGGTGCGCGCCCAGAGTGCGACATTGGTATCGGAGGCAAAGGCGGCATCGTCTGGTACAGACTCGGATCGGGCCGGGGGCAGGGTGGCGGCGGCGTCACCGTTGAGCACGCTGACAACAGCAGCATCAAGGCAACGGCGGCCAGTTGAGAGACGGCGGATTTCACGATCTTTCTCCTCAGCAAATTGAATCCGGGCGTTGTCGGCGGCAGCCAGATCGGCGACCAGTTTTTCGTTCACCTTGTTGGCGGCGGAAAGCCGGAGCAGCGCCGCATTCAACGCCTCACCCCGCTGCCGCTGCTGCTCGAACTTGAGGGCGCTGATCTCGACATCCTTACGCCAACCCTCGACCAGCCAGCCAGCGGCAAAACACAGCGCCGCCACAACAGCCGCCAGCGCCACTCTGGCCCACAGCGGAAAAATGGCCAGATCAATCACAGCACACTCCTCCCCTCGCCCGCTTGCGGGAGAGGGGCCGGGGGAGAGGGTACCCCGCCCAAACAAACTTCCATCTCCACCGCCCGCCGTTTCGTCAGCCCCGGCAGACTCACCATCACCCCGCCAACCCGCGCCTTGTCCCACCTCGGCAACTCCCGGCAGGCTGCCGCCACATCGCCCGCCGCCAGCAAGCGCGCAGCGCGCGACTTGACCGGATCGCAAACAATCTCTGGCCCCAAGTTGTAGACGGCATCGCCAAAGGCCGCCAGCACATTCTCCGGCACCCCCGGCGCGCACCGCTCCACGGACTCCAGCGCCGCCAGCATGTCAGCATCCAGCCGCGCCTGGCACTCGGCCAGCGAGTAGGTCTTGGCCGGGTCAATGCCGCGCGTCGAGCCGTAGCAGACCGTCAACACCCCGCCCGGATCGTGATAAGCCACCTGCCGCAGTCCCTCGGCGGGGACGGCAATGGCAACGGCAACCGCCAGCGCGGCCTTGAGGCGCTGACTCATGCTCCGTCCTCTGGCAAATCACCCCTCTCCCTTGATGGGAGAGGGGCCGGGCCTGTCCTGAGCCTTGTCGAAGGGGGAGAGGGTGGCGGCGCAACCTCAAACCGCCCTGGCTTATGCCAACAAACCGTAATATCCCCGCGAAAAAACCGCGCCCGCTGCGCCACGTCGTCAGAGGAATGGCAATAGCCAAAGCCCGCCAGCACGCTTTTATGATTGGCGAGTTCGGAAGAAAAGAAATGGCGGCAGTCGCCGCAAACTGGAAGGGAAGCCATGCGCCCAGATTACGGGCGCGTCGGGTCAACGGGCAGGGGGAAGGGCTTCGGCGGTTCCGGTCTTTATCTGGAATAACTCCCAGAATGCCGGGTGCATTTTTCGGTCACCTGACTCCCACTGTTGCCATGTTCTGTAAGTTGTGTGAAGAAGCGCCGCGGCTTCTGTTTTCGTCAGGCCCGCCGCCTCACGGACGGCGCAGATGTCGTCTGGATTCGGGTTGACCATCATTTAGCCGCCGCATCGGCCTTGGCGCGGGCAAATACCCGGCCAGCTTCTTCCATGTGGCGAGCGGTGCTTGCTTGAATGGCGTTGATGTCGCGGATACCGCGCCGCGTCGCCCAAGCCAAAATTGCCTTATCGCCGCCCACCACGCTCCCCGTCCATTCGCCAACGCCATCGGCCATGCAGTGCGTGCCGGTCAGCGGCTTTGGAAAAATCAGGCCGTCGACAAATTGAACGGTCAAGCCCGTTTCGTGTGTGGCAGTGTGGGCCGCCAGATCGACGGCCCACAGCTTGTACCAGTTGCGGCGGGTATTTCCCATTTTTACCCCACGCTTCTGGCGGCATCAGCGAAGTCAGCGGCGCGGTTGTTTCTGATAAAAGTCTGTGCCTCCGCCAGCGTGTAGTCTGGATCAGAAACGGGAACCGTGACTTTTGTCCCCTTCTTTCGGCTCCCGGTTTTCATGACAACGCGCCAGCCCTTCCCGGTAACTTGCTCCGGCTCAAGATTCCAGTCACGCCCGTTGATATTTGTGCTCATTTTTTCCTCCAAAAACCCGCCCCTTTCAGGGCGGTTCGAGTTATTGGACGGCGCGAACCTCGACCACCCAGCCGTTTGTCAGTCGGTAGCCATTGCCCACGCGCTCGACGGTGTCGCAGTTCCGGCCACGGAGGATACCGGCCAACATGAGAACGCTCATGTATTGACCGAGGGCATCGGCTTCTGTATTGAACTGAGCAGCTTTCAGAACGACCTTGTTGATGTCGCTGCGGAAGATTTCGAACTTGCTCATTTTGATCTCCTTGAAGAAACCCGCTTCTCCGGGGGCCGTCGGCTGGTTCTGCGTTTTGCCTAACCATGACTGTATAATATGCGCAATGCGCATAGTTGTCAACCGCTTTTTGAAAAAAAAATTTCAGTGGGGCAAACCCCGCCCCACGGCGCTCAAGCTGTCGCCTCAACCACCTCCGCTGCCGGTGCGTTCTTCTTTACGGACTCGATCCCGTTGTCGCGCGAGGCTGCGGTTTCGTAGGATTCACTGGTGCCGATCACCTGGTTGTTGGCCGCTTTCAGGTTGAACATGAACTTCCCGGCCTTGGTTTCTTTTTTCTCAAAATTCGCGGCGGACACCGCGTTTTTCTTGACCGACTCAATCCCGGAGAGGCAGCCTGCCTTGGCCTTGTAGCCTTCGCTGGCGAGAATTGTTTAACCATTCCCGGCCTTGAGGCGGAAGCGGAACTCACCGGCTTTGTCGGTGTAAACCTCGAATTTTGCTGACATGATTGCTCCTTTCAGTGGGTGGATACGACTTTGTGGAAAAATTTCAAAGACGAGTCATGCCCCGCCCCCGCGCCGGAAATTCTCGTCATTTCTGACGTAGGCCAGCGCGTCGAACAGAATGCCGGGGATGCGCAGCAGATGCTCCGGCGAGGGCAGGCAGACCGAATCGCCAGCGCCAAGCTCCAACCCGGCGCGGGTGATTTCCGTCCGCCGCGCCTCGGTCAGTTCGACGGGAAAGTTGACCGTCGGCACCCGCTTGTCGCCGTAGTAATGGAGCAGCCAGCGGTTGTTCTTGCCCTCGAACAGCGCCGCGTAGTAGCTCTCGGTGTCTTTCGGCTGGATGTCGAGATCGTGGCCGAGAATCTCCCGCGTGATTTCCAGAATGCGGCGCTCGTCGCGCGTGGTGATGATTTTTGAATTGGCCGGATCGACCTGATCGTCATCGACCGCCAGCACTGGCGCGGCCTCTGCCGCCTCAACAACCGGCGGCGCGGTATTGCCTGCCGCCAGGCCGCTGACCACCATCTCGCTGACTGATTTTTCAATCGCCTGCCGCACCAGCGGCGTGATCGACTCGATGAACCGCTGATTGAACTGCCGCTGGATACCCGCCCGGCCCGCAATGTAGCGGACGAAATCAGCATCCGCCGTTTTCAGGCTGCTCGAAATCACATCCTTGAACGCCGCCAGATAGATGCTCTCCTCGGCCAGCGTGCGCAAGGCTTCCGGTTTGAACTCGTCGTGGCGAAAGCGGTAGAGGCGGGAGAGCAGCGACTCGTCCAGATTGTCGAAACTGACGGTCAAGAACGGGTCAACGTCCATCACATTCTTGTTATTCAAATCCGTGAAGAAGCGCCACTCGCGGCCATTGGTGATCGCCGCGATAGTGACCTCCGGCGTCGCGTTGAAATAGCGGGCAAGCTGCGGGCAGTGATTGGCCAGCTTTTCCTCATAGGCTTTGGCCTCGATGAACATGACCGGCACGCCCTGGCAGAACAGGGCGTAGTCAACACGCTCGTTCGCCTTCGCGCCGGGAAAGTCCGCGCCATACTCGGCCTTGACCCTGGTTGGGTCAAACGGGCTGAAACCGAGGATGTCAAGCAGCGGCAGGATCAGCGCCTGCTTGGTGGTTTCTTCGGTTGTGCAATGGGTACCGACGGCGCGAACGTGCTCGCCGTGCTTGATGACGCGCTGGGTGAATGCTTGCATGGACTCCCTCCGTTAATCAAATTTTTTACGATCTGCGCCCTCACGACGCCTTGCGCTTTCTCGAAGCCACTGCGCGGTAAGTTCTCTCAAGCTGATCGTTCGACAACTCCGTCAAACTGGACACGCTAAAATTCTTGGTGACATAGCGGGTAACCCACGCCGGGTCATCCTTGCAATTGATTTTTATATAAGCATAGTGGCGCTTGCGCCATGCGTCTCCGGTTTTTATTGGGGCACTTGGCGCTGAATTCAGTCGGCCAATCCACTGGCGCAGGTATTTTTCCGCCTTCCCAAAATCGGTGAGGCGGATCAAGCGGTATCGTGTAACACCGCAATGCGCATTCAATGCCCCCCACACAGCCCGATGCCCCTTGGGTTTCTGCTTGAGCTTGGCCTCTGTTTCTATGACATCCGCAACAAGTGCGGTTAACACTGCGGCTTGATGTTCCGTGATGTGTTCATCACCAGGCTTTATTTCTGCTTTTGTATTTGTGACATGCCGTTGTGTTGCAACCATCGTCACCGGGCCGTGGTTCGTTGCGATGACATTTGCCGATCCGCCAGATACATGAACGGTCGGCTGTACGGCCCGCACCGCATCCTCATTGTTTGCCGACCGGACACCCGTCAAGACGTACTGCACGTCAATACCAAACGTGGCTGACTCGGCGAGAAATTCACCACTCAAGCCACTGGTACCCACCTCGTACCTGCGCAACATTTCTCGGCTGATTACCAGCTTACGCGCAAAGTCTGCTTGGCTGTACCCAATACGTGTCCGTTCCTCAACAAGACGAATCGCGATGTCCCCACGCTCAATAGCCATACGCCACCATGCAAAAATAGTTGACATGCCTAAAATATTAGGCATACCATGCAGCCATAAACACTCAAACGCAGCGACAAAAGGAGCCGCAATGAACAAACAAACCACCGCCAACCAGATCAAGCACCGCCTGCGCCAGCAGGGTAAGACCTTGAAGTCCTTTGCCGCCGAGCACGGTTTCCGCTACCGGACTGTCAGTGACGTGGTGCGTGGCCTGCGAATCGGCAATTTCGGCGAGGGCCGCGAAGTCCGCATCGCCCTCGGCCTGCCGGTGGCTGATTGATTTTCGCACTAATTCACAGGAAACCGAAACCATGACATCTCAAAAATCTACTGCACTCCTTTTTTCGCCATACACCGGCCACGTTATCAATCAGCCGCATGCCACTAACGAAAATGAAGGATGGTTTTTTTGCCAAAACGGATGCCACAACCCGCCCGGCTTCATTGACGCTCCAGAATGGATACCGTCCGGGTCGGTTCGTTTAGAGGCGTATGGCGGCACATTCTGCCTTGTTGTTTCTGATATTCAGCGCGGTATGGCGGCGGCATGAGTGCCTCTGCCGCCAAGACGCTTGACGTGCTGGCCGTCTTGCTCGGCCACTTCGCCAACGGCCTCGCGCCGGGCGATCTGGCCAAGGCCACCGGCCTTGATCCTTCCGCCATCACCCGCTACGTCGCCGTGCTGGAAGAAAAAGGCTTTGCCGAGCGCATCCCGGAAACGGGGCGCGTCCGGCCTTCCCTTCATCTCGCCCGCCATGCCCTGTCGATTCTCAGAAGCATCGACGTGGCAGAGGCGCGGCTGGTCAATCTCAAACAACGTCTTTCCTGAAAGGAATTTTCATGGGCCGCAAACCGACCGTTACCGACAACCCTTCCAGTGCCGTAACCGAGACCGAAGTGCCGAGTCTGCCCGCGATGGCCGAGGCGGCCAATCAACTGACCGCGCTGGCGGCCCAGCGTGACGCCACCACCCGCGCCGTGGCGGCGACACTGGGCTATCAACTGCCCGCCGACTGCACCGACCCCGACCTGATCCAGCGCGACATCGCGGCCAACATGCGGCGGTCGGTCGAGGCGTGTCTGGAAGTCGGGCGCGGCCTGCGGGTATTGAAAGAGGCTTGTGAACACGGGCAGTTCATGGCGCGGCTGGATGTTCTGAATATCGACGCAAGAGTTGCCCGCCGCTTCATGCAGGCGGCAACCAAGTTTTCAAAACGGGCGTCGACGCCCGTTTTGACGGCGGTGGGCAACCAGACCAAGCTCTTCGAAATGCTTGTTCTTGACGACGAACAGATCGAAGAACTCGAACTCACTGGCCAGACCGGCGAATTGAAGCTCGATGACATCGCCGACATGTCGCTGCGTGAACTTCGCGCAGGCCTGCGCGAATTACGCGCAGACGCCGCCGCCAAGGATGCCGTGCTTGACGCAACACAGCAAAAACTCACCGACCTGCAAGTCCAGACCCATAAAAAAATCGCCGCCGTCACTGACTGGCCGGATGCCCTGATCCCCCTAACCGAGCAGATTGCCGCCGCCGGGAGGAAGCTCGCCACAGCCATTTCCGAGCTTGAAACCTGCCGCCTCACGCTGTTCGAAGCCGGAGTCGACCTACCCGGCGAGCAGCGCCCGCCTTTCGAGGCCGCCGTCAATCATGTCGGCGAAGCCTATGAAGCGGCGCTGGCCCAGGCCGAGCGCCTGATCGAGAAAGAGCGCCGAACCTTTGACAAGACCCTGGGCATGTTTACCGGCGAGTGACATGGCCCGCCTCGCCCCCGCCCTCCTGCAAGACCTGTTCGCCCTGCGCGACCAGGTGGCCGCCGCCCCGCATGGCTCAAGCTCGCCGCTGGTGCAGAGCTTTGCCGAGCGCACCGGCAAAAGCGCCGCCACCATCTACGCCTGGCTCCGCCGCCACGCCGGGTACGACGCGGGCCGTAAAAAACGCGCCGACGCGGGCAAGACGGCGCTGCCGGAAGCCGCGCTCAAATTCATCGCCAGCGCCAAGCGCGAAGCCGTGCGCGGTAATTTGAAGGCGACCCTGCCGACGGCGGTGGCGATGAACATGGCGCAGGCCAACGGCATCGCCATCACCGTCTCCGAGAGCCGGGTCAACAGCCTCATGCGCGTGCGCCGCATGGATGTCAAAAGCCAGATGGCCGCCCGCTCCACCGGCGAGATGCGGAGCCTCCACCCCAACCACCTGCACCAGATCGACCCCTCGCTCTGCCTTTTATACTACACGCCCAAGGGCCAGGCCATGATCCGTGAGGAAGAATGGAACAAGAACAAGACCATCGGGCTGGATCGCGTCAAGTTCAAGGTCTGGCGCTATGTGCGCTATGACCACGCCAGCGGCAGTATCGACCTGCGCTACTTTGAGGCGGCGGGCGAAAACCAGCGGAGCCTCTTTGAGTTCCTGCTCTGGACATGGGGGCGGCAGGAGGGGCGGCTCTCCTACGGCGTGCCGCAGATGCTCTTGTGGGACAAGGGTAGCGCCAACACCAGCGCCGCCATCCGTAACCTCCTGGACGCCCTCGGCGTCGCCCATGAAACCCACGCCGTCGGCCATGCCTGGGCCAAGGGCGGGGTGGAAGTCAGCAACAACATCGTCGAGACGCATTTTGAGAGTCGGCTGCGTTTTGAGCCGGTAGAGAGCGTCGCCGAACTCAACGCCAGCGCCGAACGCTGGGCGCGCGACTACAACGCCAACCGTATTCCACACGTCGATTGCCGCCTGACCCGCGCCAGCGGCGAGGCTTTTATTCGGGATGACCTGTGGAACACCATTTTGCAGCACCCCGGCGCGCTGGTGGCGCTGCCGCCGGAGAAGGTCTGCCAGTGGTTCCTCGCCGGGCAGGAACAGACGCGGAAGGTGAAGAACCGGCACATCACCTTTGCCCACCCGGAAATCGGCAAGACCGCCCGCTACGACCTCTCGCCCTGGGCTGAGTTTATTGGCAACGGGCAAACCCTGCGGGTGACGCCGCTGCTCTTGCAGCAAGGCGCGCTACGCATCGAAATCGAACGCCTGGGGGCGGAGCCGCTCAAGGTGCAGGTCGCGCCGGTCAGCGAATTTGACGCCTATGGCCGCCCGCTCGCGGCTCCGGTGGCGGGCGAGGAATACAAACGCGGGCCGCTGACCCAGCCGGAAATCGCCGCCAACGCGCTGGCCGCTGCCGCCTGGGGTGAGGGCGTCAGCGCCGAGGGCGCGGAAGAAAAACGCGCCCAACAGGCGCGGCCCTTCGGCCACATGAATGACGGCAAGGGCCTCGTCGCCCACTCGTATCTCGGCCAGACTGAACTGCCGCCGCGCCTGTTGCCGGAGGCGGCAGAGGTCGAAACGGCGGCGGTCGCCGCCATGCGGCGTGACGCGCCCGCCGTGCAGATCATGCTCACCGTGCCGGAAGCCGTGCGCTCGATCAAGGAACGCCTCTCTGACGCCGCGCCCGCCGATCTCTACCGGCAGATCAGCGCCGCCTTCCCCAACGGCCATGTGCCGCTGGCCTGGGCCGATCAATGGGGCGCTCTGCCGCCCGCCACCGGCACACATGACGGCGAGCCGGGCTTGCGGCGGGTCAAATGATGGCCTCAAAACTCAACCGCCTGATTGCCGCGCTTGGCCTGAAACAAGCCCATCTCGCCCGCGCCCTCGGCCTCTCGACCGGCACCTTCTCCGACCTCGTCAACCACGGGCGCTGGCCGAAGAAAAACCCTGATCTCGCCATCCGCCTCGGCGACCGCCTGCGCCGCGCCGGGGCCTCTGAAACGCAGATTCGGCGGGCTTTTGATCCGCCGCCACCCTCTCCCCTCGATTCATCGGCCCCCGAAAAAAACGCCCGGCGTAGCAGCGCCGGGCGTTTCCCCGCCGCTCTGGCAAACGCGGCGATTCCTGAACACACAAACCAAGGAGAAGAGATGTTACTGCAAAAACAAACCCTCTACGCGGCAACGCGAAAGCACTTCAACCTCGCCGCCGACCCGTTCACCAACGACATCCGCGAGGCTGCCGACGTCTACCTCAGCCCGGACATTCGCTTCGTCCGCGAAACCCTCTGGCAGCACGCCCGGCACGGCGGGCTGCTGGCGCTGATCGGCGAATCCGGCAGCGGCAAGAGCACCGTCGTCGCCGACTTCAAGGATCGCCTCGCCCGCGAAGGCAGGGATGTCCTCATCATCGAACCCTCCGTCCTCTACATGGAGGAGAACGACAGCAAGGGCAAAACCCTCAAATCGGCCAGCATCGTCGAAGCCATCATCGCCACCGCCGCGCCGTCGACGCCGCCCAGGCGCACCACCGAAGCCCGCGCCCGCCAGGTGCAGCAGCTGCTCGCCGCCGGTCACCGCGCCGGGCAGCGCCATGTGCTGCTGATCGAAGAAGCGCACTGCCTGCCGACGCCGACCTTGAAGCACCTCAAACGCTTTGCCGAAATCCGCGATGGGCTGGCCCCCTTGCTCGCCATCATCCTCGTCGGCCAGCCGGAACTCAAGCAGCGCCTGGCCGTGAACAACGCCGAAGTGCGCGAAGTCGCGCAACGCTGCGACATCGTCGAACTGCCGCCGCTCGACGGCGTGTTGGCCGACTACCTTAAATTCAAACTGGCCCGCGCCGGGGCGGAGCTTGCCAGCGTCATCAGCCCGGAAGGCATCGAGGCGCTGCGCCAGCGGCTGACCCTCGCCCACAAAACCGGCAGCGCCAAGACCGGGCAACTGTCCACGCAATGGATCAGCCTCGCCTACCCGCTGGCCGTCGCCAACGCGCTCACCGCCGCCATGAACCTCGCTGCCCACCTCGGCGCGCCGCAGGTGGACGCGGCCATTGTCAAGGAGGCGTGAAATGAACCCGATCCGTTTCCTCCGCCGCCTGCGTCTCGCGCTCCGCTACTACCACCGCCTCGGCTTCTCGTGGCGGCTGGCCTGGATCAGGGCGGGGCGGTGATGGCGCGCGATTACTGGAGCAACGCCCAGATCGAGGCGTTGCAAGAATGTTACCCGGACTACCCGGCAGAGATCATCGCTGCCGCCTTGGGCCGCTCGCTCAAGAGCGTTTACGGCAAGGCGAACGCGCTCGGCCTCGAAAAGAGCGCGGCATTCAAGGCCAGCAGACTCTCTGGCCGCCTCGATGGCGTCATCGGCAAGGAAAGTCGTTTTCAAAACGGCCACACGCCCTGGAACAAAAACATGAAGGGCCTGTGCCATGCGAATTCCGTCGCCACCCAGTTCAAGCCGGGGCATCTCGGCGGCAGGGCGGCAGAGCGGCTGGCGGCCATCGGCGCCGAGCGTCTCAGCAAGGAAGGCTACCTCGTCCGCAAGATCAATAACGACCTGCCCATGCATCGGCGCTGGCGCTTTGTGCACCTGTTGCTCTGGGAAGCCGCCCACGGCCCGCTGCCGCCCGGCCACGCGCTGTGTTTCAAGGATGGCGATAAACGCAACATCACCCTGGAAAACCTCGAACTGATTACCCGCGGTGAATTGATGGCCCGCAACACCATCCACCGGCTGCCGCCGGAACTCAAGGAAGTCACCATTTTGAAGCGGTCGATCACCCGCCACATCAATCGAAAGGAGAAAGAACATGAGCCACACCGTTGAAACCCTGAGGGAGCACCTGTTCGCCACGCTGGAGGGCCTGCGCGCCAAGGATAACCCGCTGGAAATCGAGCGCGCCAAGGCCGTCTGCGAAGTCGCGCAGACCATCATCAATACCGCCAAGGTCGAGGTCGACGCCATGCGCATCAACGGCCAGCCGGGCGGCAGCGCCTTTCTCGCCGTCAGCCAGAGCGCCGCTGTGGCGAAGATCACCTCCACTGTGACCAAGGCTGGCGTCAAACGCATCGAGCAACACGACGGCTACGCCGTGACGACCCACAAGATGGCGGGCTGAGTTTCGCCCGACGAAAGGACTTTGCAAAATGACCACCCTCACCGACATCGAAAAATCAGCCAGGCACTACCGCGACGCCCGCGAATGTCTCGCCGCCATCGTCGCCGCCATGAATGACGGCATCGAAACCATCAAGCGCGGCAACATGAAGCGGCTGAAGAAGGCCGTGGCGGAAGCCGCCGAACGCCACGATGACCTCAAGGCGCTGATCGAAGCCGCCCCGGAATGCTTCGTCAAACCGCGCAGCGTGGTGCTGCACGGCATCAAGCTCGGCTTTCAGAAGGGCAAGGGCCGGATCGACTGGGATGACACCGACCAGGTCGTGCGCCTCATCAAAAAACACTACCCGGAACAGGTTGATCTCCTGATCGTCACCCGCGAGAACCCGGCCCGCGAGGCGCTCGCCCAGCTTACCGCCGCCGAATTGAAGAAGCTGGGGGTGAGCGTCACCGAGGGCGGCGATGCCGTCTTCATCAAACCCGCCGACAGCGCCGTGGACAAGATGGTCGACGCGCTGCTGCGGGACGCGGTTGAGGAGGTAGCGCCATGATCTTCAAAAACCTGCAAATCTACCGTCTGCGCCCGGACTGGCACATCGGCGTGCCAGCCAGCAAAGCAGACCTGACGGCCTGGCTGGAGCAGGGCCAGTTCACCCGCTGTCCGCCCGATCAGCCCGCCTCTTGCGGCTGGACGCCGCCGCGCGAGCATGGCGATCTGGTGCATGAGGTCGGCGGTCACCGGCTGCTCGCCTTCGCCACCGAACAGCGCCTCCTGCCCGCGGAGACGATCAACCGCACGGTGCGCGAACTCGCTGACCGGGCCGCTGCCGATCAGGGCCACATCCTTGGCCGCAAAGGCCTGCGCGAACTGCGCGAGCGCGTCACCGCCGATTTGCTGCCGCAAGCCTTCACCCGCATCCGCCGCACGCACGTCTGGCTCGACCGGAAGGGCGGCTGGCTTGGCATCGACGCCAGCACGCGGGCCGGGGCCGATCCGGCGCTCGCCCACTACTGCCGCTGCGTCGGCGGCAAGCCGGTCACACTGCTGCGCCCGGCCAGCGCGCCGTCCGCCATGATGGCCGCTTGGCTGGCCAAAGGCGAAGGCGGGCCGGGCTTCACCATCGACCGCGACTGTGAACTGCGGGCGGCGGATGAAAAACAGGCCGTCCGCTACACCAACCAGCCGCTCACCGACGCTGCCATCGCCGACGAGATCAGGGCGCACCTCGCCACCGGCCAGATGCCCGCGCGCCTCTCGCTGACGTGGAACGACCGGGTTTCGTTCACCCTCACCGACTCACTCGAAATCCGGCGGCTGTTCTTCATCTACCTCAGCGAGGAGATGAGCGGATTCTCCGGCTCGACGGTTGAGGAAAAACTCGACTTCGACTTTTCGCTGATGGCCCACGAACTCGCCCAGTTTCTCCCGGCGCTGCTCAGGGCGCTGGGCGGGGAGGCGGCATGATGAGCACCTGCCAGTTATACGCTGCTATCGCCGAGGCGCGGAATGCCACCGAAGATTATTTGTCCGCCCTCGAAACGGTCAGGCTGCGGCTTTTGGCCGCCGACGAGGGCGGCGCGGCCCGTGCGTTGATGGGCGTGTTTGAGCGATACAAGGCGAGCGCGGATCGTTTTGACGAACTCGCCGAGGTGACGATGTCTATCGTCAAGGAGGTGGCGTGATGGCCGCCCAGGAATTCCCGGGTCGCCACCGGGGTGTATCGAAGGCCCCGGTAGCGCCGGGGCACGAGTCGGCTCAGACTATGGCGCATGGCGGCTCTGCGGGCGGCGTATCCGCCCAACCGCCATACCACGCGCTGCCCTCAATAGCCCAGCGCCGCGCGCTACTGAACATTGCTGCCCGCCGCCCGTACTGTACCGGTCTGCCGGGCAGCGGCGAGCTATGGTGGCACACGATCACCCAGGCGGCGCTGCGCCGGAAAGGCTTGATCACCGACACCAACGAACTGACCGATGCTGGCAGGGCGATGGTTGAGCGGCTGACGGGGCGAGGTGTGTGATGCCCTCCATCAACTTCAAACCTCGGTTTGCCGAACCCGTCAAGAGCGGTCAAAAGCGCCAGACCATCCGCCCCCATGGCAAGCGGGCATGGAAGGTCGGCGATATGGCGTACTTCTTCACCGGCCTGCGCGGCCACGGCACGGCCACCCGTTTGGGCCAGGCCAGGCTGTTGTCGGTGCGCCAGGTACTGATCGACACCGAAGGCCGCGAGGTGCATCTGGAAACGCCAGACGGTCGGGGCGGGTCTTTCCTCGCCTGTTTGCTTCCCGACAGGGCGCTCGCCTTTGCCCAAGCCGACGGCTTCGCCACGCTGGATGATTTTTTCCGGTTCTTCCGCGAACAATATGGCGGCGGCATCAGCGGCTATTTGCTGGAATGGTAATGCCAATGATCTACCGCGACAAACTCATCCAGCTTATCCACGTCGGCAAGCGTGATCTGGCGCTTGACGAGGACGCCTACCGCGCCCTCTTGATGGGTGCCGGAAAGCATGACTCAACCGCCAAAATGGACTTATGGCAACTCAACAGCGTCCTGCAACGGATGAAGGACTGCGGCTTCAAGGTGCGGCACAGCGCCAGGGGCGGCGGCAAAAAAGCGCCGCCGTCGCGTCCGCTCGACCAGGCGGCCCAGAGCAAGATGATTCGCGGCCTGTGGCTGGAACTGCACCAGATCGGCGCGGTGAGGAACCCCTCAGAAGCGGCGCTGGCCGCCTACGTCAAGCGCCAGACCGGCGTCGAAGCCTTGCAGTGGCTCTCCTCCGAACAAGCCAGCCGGGTGATCGAGGCGCTTAAAAAATGGCGGGCGCGGGCGCGACCCTCTCCCCCTTCGACAAGGCTCAGGACAGGCCCAACCCCTCTCCCGCAAGCGGGCGAGGGGAGGTAAGCCCGGAGGCTGACATGGCGCTTCCGCCGATGATTAAAGCCATTGCCGACCTGATCGGCTATGGCCTGGCCATGAACCTCGTGCGCGAGCTGGGCGGGCAGGATTTCCGCTTTCCCGCCGCCGCTGGCGGCGCGGCATGGGAGGCGCTGGTCGAAATCGTCGGGCCGCAGGCGGCGGAAAAACTGGTCGGGCGCTTCCGCGGCGAGGAGGTGTATATCGCCCTCTGTGAGCAGTCAATCAAGGATGAGCAGCGGCAGAAGATGATCGGTCGCTACGAGGCGCTACTCAAGGCTGGCCACAGCGGACGCGGCGCAGTCTCTGTGCTGGTGCGGGAGTTCCGCCCGATCAGCAACCGCACCGTCGAGAAGATCGTCAACGGCCCACTGCCGGAAACCATACCGGGACTGGCGGCGCAGGGCAGCCTTTTCTGATTTCGATTTGCGGGCCGCTGGCGCGTTTTTTCTGGCTTGCAGCAACCCTGATACCGGAACCCCCGTAAAAACCAAATGCGAACGTTCGCATCGGCCTCTACGCACCGTTTCCAACCGGGTCGGACGCCGCCGAAACCTTTCCCCCTGACATTTACCCCCGCCCGCCGGAAAAATGGCGGCTATGGATAAGCCTATCTCCTCCGCCACGGTACAACCTACCTCCGCCGTGGCCTTTGCCGCCCCCGCCGCTGTCTCCTCGGCGGCGGACGGCTCTTTTCTGTCCTCCCACACGCGGCGCTTGGCCTGTCCTGAGTCATATCGAAGGGCCGCGCTCTCCGCACAACCGACCGCGAGCACAGCAGCGCCCCTGGCCGCCTGCACCTTGAGTGTGCAGGTGGCGCAGGATTTTATCCGGCTGATTCCCGCCGGGCGCTTTGAAGCGCCGCGCGGGGCGCTCTCTGGCGAGGGGCCGTGGTTTTTGAGTGCCGAGGGCGCGGCGCAGATCGTCGCCGCCCATGCCAGCCGCTCGTCTGACATCCTGATTGATTACGAACACCAATCGCTGCTGGCGGCGGAAAACGGCCAGCCTGCCCCGGCGGCGGGCTGGATTGATCCACGCTCGCTGGCCTTTCGCGCCGATGGCCCGGAGCCAGGGCTGTATGGCCGGGTGCGCTGGACAGCCAGCGCGGCGGCCCGGATCGCGGCGGATGAGTACCGCTATCTGTCGCCCACCTTCTTTTACGACGCCGCCAGCGGCGAAGTCACCGGCCTGCAATCGGTGGCGCTGACCAACGACCCGGCGATTGATGAGCCGGTGCGGGCGGCGTTGCGGGCCGCTTCACCATCTCCCCAACCCCTTCCCCACGAGGGGGGAGGGGCTTTTATTCCGAAAGGAGATTCACCCATGAATTTGAAAAATGCAGTAATCGCGGCGCTGGGTCTGGCTGCGACGGCATCCGATGACGAGGCGCTGGCGGCGCTGGCGGCCTTGAAGAAAACGCAGGGCGACCTTGATGCCGAACTGGCCGCGCTCAAAACCACGGCAGAGGCCAGAGAGACTGAACTGGCGGCCTTGAAAGCCAAGACCGATCCGGCCAAGAGCGTGCCGGTCGAGGCGGCGCAAGCCATGCAGGCCGAGATTGCGGCGCTGTCGGCCAAGATCGAGGCAAGCGAGCGGGAAGCCTTGATTGCCGCCAACACCGCCAAAATCCCCGGCGCGCTGGCCGAGTGGGCGCGCACGCAGCCGCTGGCGGCCCTCAAGACCTTTCTCGAAAAAGCCCCCGACATCGCGGCGCTCTCCGGGATGCAGTCGGGCGGCAAGGGCGGCCCGGCGGCCAGCGGCCCATCGGCTGACGAGCAGGCCATCTGCAAGTCCCTGGGCCTCTCCGCCGAACAATTCAACAAAGTGAAGAAGGAGGCTTGAGATGGCGCGAAATACCCCTCAACGGGCGGGCGATGTCCTCGCCTTTACCGTCACCCCCTCAGTCACCATCATCCAGGGCGAACTGGTCTTGCTGGAAGCCGGGCTGGCTACGCACACGCCGTCGGCGACCGCCATCGCCATTGGCCGGGCCGAGCAAGGCGTGACGGCGGGGCCGTCCGGCAGCGATCCGGTCGTTGTTCCCGTGCGGCGCGGCATCTTCCGCTGGGATAACGACACGGCGGAGCCGGTAACGGCAGCCAGCGTCGGCGGTCCCTGTTACGTCAAGGATTCACGCACCGTCACCGCCGACGACGAGGCCGGGCCGCCGCTCATCGTGGTCGCCGTAGAAGCGGATGGCGTCTGGGCGTTCTCCACGACCTTTAGTTTTTAACCAGGAGCAACCATGAACATCACCACCGACACCCTGCGCCTTCTGACGCAAGGCTTCAACGCCGCCTTCACGCGCGGTTTCGAGAGCCTGCCGTCGTCGCACGGCCTCATTTCAATGACCATCCCCAGCACGTCGGATGCCGAGAACTACGGCTGGATGAAAGACCTGCCGGGGATGCGCGAATGGGTTGGCCAGCGCGTCTACAACAACCTCGAACTGACCGACGCCTACATCAGGAACAAGCACTGGGAGCACACCATTGCCGTCAACCGCAACGACATCGAGGATGACAAGCTCGGCCTCTACGGCAACCGTTTTTCCATGCAGGGCGAGATCGTCGCCCGCCACCCGGACGATCTGGTCTGGGGGCTGTTGAAGGACGGCTTCACCGTTACCGGCTTTGACGGCCAGCCCTTCTTCGACCCCGACCACAATGGCTGGAGCCGCGACAAGCAGGAAGTCTCGTGGAGCAACCTGCTCGGCAACGCCAGCACCGCGCCGTGGTTCGTCATGGACCTCTCCCGCGCCTGGATGAAGCCCCTGATCTTCCAGAACCGCAAGTCGCCGGAGTTCGTCGCCCGCACCCGCGCTGACGACCCCTCGGTGTTCGACAACAACACCTACCTCTACGGCGCTGACGCCCGTTACAACGCCGCCTTCGGTTTTCACCAACTCGCCGTCGGCGTCAAGGATGCGCTTACTGCCGCCAATTTCGATACGGCGCGGAAAATGCTGGCCGGGCAGTTCCGCCCCGATGGCAGCCCGCTCGGCGTCATGGCCACCCACCTCATCTGCGGCCCCGCGAACGAAACCGCCGCCCGGCAGTTGCTCAACGCCGAGTTCATCGAAGGCAGCACCAACATCTGGAAAGGCGCGGTGCAACTGCACGTCTCGCCGTGGCTGGAGTAAGCGACATGGCAACGAAAAAGAGCACGACCCCGGCGGCAGAACAAGCCGCCACCGCCACCGCATTTGCCTCCCCTCTCCCGCTCGCGGGAGAGGGGTCGGGGGAGAGGGTTCCGGGAGAGGGTAAACCCCTCCCCGAAATCACGCCAACCCGCTACCACGTCCGCGCCCTGCCCGCCAAGGGCTTTCGCCGCGCTGGCCGCTGGTGGCCATCGGGCGATGGCGTTGAAGTCGCGGCATCCATGCTTACCGAAACCCAGATCGCCCAACTCCTGGCCGAACCCATGCTGGCCGTCGTCGCCATCGTCGACACGCCCACTGATTCCTGACCACCCCTCTGTCCTCTGTCCTCTGTCCTCTGAAATGTACGCCACCGCCAACGACATGATGGAACGCTTCGGCGAAGCCGAGGTGGTTCAACTCACCGACCGGGCCAGCAGCGATGTTGCCCATCAGGCGCTGGCCGATGCCACAGCGGAAATCGACATCTACCTCTCCAACCGTTACCGCCTGCCGCTCGATCCGATTGC
Source organism: Azonexus sp. (assembly GCA_031277255.1). GTDB lineage: Bacteria > Pseudomonadota > Gammaproteobacteria > Burkholderiales > Rhodocyclaceae > Azonexus. The sequence goes on along the minus strand of JAITMS010000021.1, from coordinate 26,051 downwards.
GCCGGTCATCCGCCGCGTCGCCTGCGACATCGCCCGCTACCGGCTCTATGACAACGCCGCGCCGGAAGAAGTGCGCCGCCGCTATGAGGACGCCATCCGGCTCCTGAAGGCGCTCGCCGACGGCACCGCCTCGCTGGGTCTACCCGGCGTCGTTGAACCCAACGGCGAGGCGGTCGTTGTCAGTCCCGGCCACAAGGTCTTTGGCCGTCGGCCAAACGGGGTATTCAGATGACAGTCAATATGAGAGGACAGAAGACAGAGAGGTATTCAGTGAGCAGCAATCAGCCAATTACCGCTGGCTTCCAGCCAGCGCAAATTAACAGACAACAGGCCACAGGCCACCCCTCTGTCATCTGTCTTCAGTCCTCTGTCCTCAGAAAATGACCCCGGAAAACTTCCTCTTTCTCGGCCCGGCCATCGAAGCGCGCTTGAAAGAAACCCTGCCCGATCACATCCGCGTCAGCCAGGCTTATGACCTCTCACGCCTGGCCGATGGCGTGCAACTGGTGCCCGTGGTCTTCGTCGTCTACAGCCGCTACCAGGTCACCGACGCCAGCCTGGCCTCGCACGCCGCCGTTGAGCAGACGTGGTTCACCGTCATCGCTACCCGCAACGCGGCGCAAAACGCCACCGGCAACCCAGCCCGCGCCGAGGCGGGCGAGATCGCCAGCCAAGTCGTCGACAGCCTGCTGCAAACCCGTTTCAAACCCGCCAAGGGCTTGAAACTCTCCGAAGCGCCCGCCGCCGGTAGCGACAACGCCGGTTACTTCTATCTCCCGCTGGCCTGGAACGCCAGCATCACTTTTGCGAGGGAATCATGCCCGTGACTGAGGACAGAAGACTGAGGACAGAGGACAGTCAATTACCGGCGGCAGAGCCGCCGCAACATGAAGGAGCAAACCATGCCTGATACAACCGAAATCATCTTGCAGCGCCCGCACCGCCATGCGGGCCGTAACTACCCCGTCGGCGCGCGCCTCACGCTGCGCGCTGACAAGGCCCAATGGCTGATCGCCAAAGGCGTCGCTGTTCAGAAGACAGAAGGGGAATCCGGTGGCAGTAATCAGCCAGACGGACAACAGACTACCTCTCAGTCCTCTGTCATCAGTCCTCAGTCTTCTGCCAAGAAAGGAGCCAAATAATGGCCATCAACGACACCCCCTTTGTTTACTCCGGCCAGGGGCCGGTGATGATGGGCCGCTACGATCCCGTCAATGGCAAGGCCGAGAGCGGCTTTCTCGTCGACCTCTACCGCATCGGCTGCGGCACGCGCACGCTCACCACCACGGTCAGCCGCGAGACGACCATGATCCGCGAATCCTGCTCCGGCCAGCGCCTTGACCTCGCCGAACTGGAAACCGGCAAATCCATGACGGTCGCCCTCTCGCTCGCCCAGTTCAATGGCCGCACCCTGGCCGCCGCGCTCTTTGGCCAGGTTGCCGAGCAAGCCGCCGGGACAGTGACGGAAGAACCGCTGCCGCCCCTGGTCGCAGGCGACTACTTCACCACTCGCCACCCAAAGATCAGCAGCGTCGTCATCGAAGACAGCACGCCATCGACGCCGATCACCTACGTCGAAGGCACGCACTACACCATCGAATCGGCCCAGCACGCCCGCCTCTTGCTCACCGCCCACCCGACCGCGCACGTCGAACCGCTCAAGATCGACTACGAGTACGAGGACTACCTCAACATCGCCGCCTTTACCGCCAAGAACGTCGAGCGCGGCATCATCTTCAACGGGCTGAACTCGGCGGGGCAGAACGTCCGCGTCATCGTCCCGCGCATCAGTCTGGCCATGAATGGCGACTTCGGCTGGATCAACGAAGAAGAAGCGACGCTGGAACTCTCCGGCAGCGGCCTCTTCGTCGCCGAATTGCAGAACGACCCCCTCTTCGGCGCCTTCATGCGCGTCGATCTCTTGGGAGACGAGTGATGGCCGAGAAAACAGCCCCGCCTCCCCTCCCCCCCGGTGGGGGAGGGGTTGGGGGAGAGGGGGAGCAGTCCTCCGACCTCGCCGTCCTCGCCGTCCTCGCCCCGGACGGCGAGATCACCATTGGCGGCGAAAAAATCACGGTAAAGAAGCTGACTTTCGGCGACCAGATCAAACACGCAATGGCCCTCAAATGGGTTTCAGACGCCCTCAAGACATCGTTTTCCGAAGATGTCGGTTGCCTGATCGACGCCTTGAGCGATATTGGCGATGCCCTCTATGAACTGCTCGAAGCCGCCACCGGCAAGCCGCGCGACTGGATCGAGGGCTTGCAAGGCGGGGAAGGCGAGGCGCTGCTGCTTACTTTCTGGACGGTGAACGCGGATTTTTTCGTCCGGCGGCTCGTCGCCTACCCGGCGCTGGCCGCCAGGGCGTCCGCTGGGGCCGCATCTTCGCCACCCTCATCCGCCACGGCCACCGCCAGTCCGACTTGATGGGCTACACGATGGATCAGATCAGCCTCTATTACCGCGAAGCCTGCCGCCATGAAAATGAACGGCAGGCAGCGGCCATCGTCGCCGCCAATCTGGGCTTCAACGGCGGCAAGGCGGCGGGCGAGGCGGTGAAAAAGCTGGTGAAGGATTAGGAGCTTGAATTGCCCAGGCGGAACAGGCTGACCACGCCGCTCAGGACGAAAACGGCGGCGAATAAAAGCAGCGCGCCGATCGGGTTATTCAGCGAGAACCAGAGCAGAAGAAAGAAGACGGCAATGCCAACGACGATGATGGCAGTGAAGACGGGGCGGGGCAAACTCTGCGCCGGGGAAGGATGATATTGCATGGCTGGCAACCTCGAACTGGCGCTCCGTATTCGCGCCGACCTCAGACAAGCCTATGACAGTCTAGGGCAATTGACAAGCGGTTTCGACCGGCTTGACGGCTCGGTATCCGCCTCCCGCCGTGGTCTGGTTTCGATCAGCCGCCAACTGGCCGAGTTGCGCAATCTGGCGATTGCCGGGGTCGGCGTCACTGGCGTCAATGACCTCATCAAACTGGCCGATGAATATGGCCAGATGGCCTCGCGCATCAAGATGGCGACAGCCTCGACCGAGGAATACCAGATGGTGCAGGCGCGGCTCCTGGAAACCGCGCAGAACACCTACCGGCCCCTGGTCGAAGCGCAGGAGATGTACATCCGCACGGCGGATGCGCTCCGCTCGCTGGGTTACAACACAGCCCAGGCGGTCGATGTCAGTGACAGCCTTTCTTTTTTGATGGTGACCAACGCCGCTTCCAGCGAGCGAGCGTCTTCGGCCATCAACGCTTTCTCCAAGGCTTTGCAAACCGGCAAGGTCGATGCCGAAGGCTGGCAGACCCTGCTCGCCGCCGTGCCGAGTATTGTCGACAGCATCGCCGAAGCCAGCGGCAAAACGGCGGAAGAAATCCGCAAACTGGGCGCTGCTGGCGACCTGTCGCTGACTGACTTGACCGAAGGGCTGCGCCGCTCGGTTGAGCAAAACAAACAGGCGGCGGCGGAAATGCCAACCACGGTGGCGGACGCCTTTACCCGCTTGCGGGCAGCCTTGCAGGCTTACCTGGGCGAAGCCAATGAGGGCGCTGTTTCAACCCGCGTGCTCTCTGCCGCCGTCGTCACCCTGGCCGAAAACATCGAAGTACTGGCAGGCGCCGCGCTGGCTGGCGCTGGCGCTGCGCTGCTGCGCTGGGTTGGCGGCTTGGTCATTGCCCAGGCTGCCCAGGTCAGAAATACCATTGCCGCCCAGCGTCTCGCCGCCGCCGAACTGGCCGCCGCCGAAGCCGCCGCCGTCGAGGCGCGGGCGATGGCTGCGCTGACGGGTAATATGGCAGCGGCAACGGCGGCGACGGAGCGCCTTGCCGCCGCCCAGGCCAGAGCCGCCGCCGCCTCCGCTGGCATGGCTGGCGTTGGCCGCAGCCTGCTGGGTGTATTGACCGGCCCGATGGGCTTGGCGCTCACCGTCGGCAGCCTGGCCGCCACCTGGCTGATCTTCCGCGATAACACCAAGGCGGCGGAATCGGCGCTGGCCGATATGAACAAGACGGCGGAGCAGGCGCGGGAAGAATTTGGCAAGTTGAGCGAGGCCCAACAAGCGACCGCGCTATCGGCCATCGCCGATCAGGTCGTTGAGACCAACCGCCAATTCAAGAACCAGAGCGGTCGGTTCGCCGCCGAGATTTATCGTGACTTCGCCAACGTCAGCGATGCCGGGCGCGGCACGGCAGACTTTTTACGGGCCGAGTTCAACAAGGTCTATAACGGCCTCACTCCCAATTTCGAGGCGATGACCAAGGCCGTGCAGGCGTCGGTTGATCTGTCGGCGGAACAACGCCGCCGCTACCTTGAGATGATCGCCTCGGCGGAAGCATACGCGAAAAAAGTCGACGATGTCGTCGGGCGGCTGGATACGCTCGCCCAGAAAAGCCCGGTGGTCATTGAATTAGAGGTCAAAGCCGACACGGTCGCCATCGGCAAAGCCGAAGAAGAGTTTAATAAAATCGCCCGCGACATTGCCAATATCCGTGATCCATCGGCAGCGGGTCGCTTTGACCGCGATGTCGCCCCCAGCACGGGGCTGCGCGAAAGCATCCCCGAAGAAAAAGCGGCGCTGGACGCGCTGCGCGCTATCTACATTGAGCGCGACCGCTTGCAGCAGGCGGCGAAGAAGACCGGCGGCGGCTCAAAACAAGACCCCTTCGGCCAGAAGCAGATCGAACTGGCGAAGTCGCTGGCCGAGAGCCAGCAGCGCCTCGCCAACGCTCAGGCTGGGGTGGAGGACTCGACCACCAAGGCATCATCCGCCCTCGACATCTGGCTTAAAACCTCCAAAGAGGGGGCCAGTCTCAGCGGCCAGCAGAAGGCGGCGCTCTTTGAGCAGGCGCTGGCCGTGGACGCGGCGGCGCGGGCCTACAACGATTTTGCCGAGGCCAAGAAGCGGGCTGAGGACATCAAGGCCGGGATGGATGGCGTTGAAATCGAACTCCTGAAACTCGAAGGCAACACAGCGGAGGCCGCCCGCCGCGAGTTTGAGGAGAAATACGCCGAACTCCGCGCCGCGCTGCAAAAGGAACTCGCGGGCGGCAGCTTGACGGCGCAAGCGCAAATTGACCTGATCGTCCGCCTGCAAGGCATTACCGAGGCCCGCCGCCAGCTCGACGAAGTCAGCGCCGCCATCGGCAACATCAACGCCCAGAACAGCCGCGACGAGCAGAGCATCGACGCCCAGGTGAGCGCCGGCCTCTTGACCGAGATCGAAGGCCGCCAGCGCCTGATTGATCTGCACCGCCAGACGGCCACGGCTTTGCAGGCGCAAATCCCCATCCTGCAACAACTAGCCGCCGCTGGCGGCGAGCAGGGGCGGCTGGCGGCAATCCAGTTGCAGGAGCTACAGACGCAACTGATAACCCTGCAAAACACCAGCAACGAATTGCAAGTGGCGCTTAAAAACGGCCTCACCAGCGGCCTTAATGAAGCCATTACGGGTCTCGCCAACGGCACGATGACCCTGCGCGAGGCGGTGACCTCGCTGGTGCAGAGCGTGGTCAATGGCCTCGCCCAGATCGCTGCCCAGCGCCTGGCCGAAGGGGCCGCCCAGGGCGCGATGTCGCTGCTCGGCATGGGCGGCGGCGAAGGGGCTGGCCTGACTGACGGGGCCACCGCCCTGTCCGGTTCGGCGGGTGAACTGGCAGCTTCCGGCGGCACGCTGATCGCCGCCGCCACCATGCTCAGCAGCAGCGCCGCCGCGCTGGCGGCAGCCAAAGTCACCGGAGGCACATCCGGCGCGGCCAGCGGCTTCATGTCCGGCGGCGGTCTGGATTGGGGCAGCATCTTCGGCAGCATGGCGGGCGCTGGCTTTGCCAGCGGCGGGCCTATCGCTGGCCCAGGCACAGGCACCAGTGACAGCATTCTTCTATGGGGTAGCAACGGTGAATACATGATCCGCGCCGCCTCCGTCCGCCAGCCCGGCGCGCGCGACTTCCTCGACCACTTCAACGCCGTCGGGATGCGCGCCCTCTCCGGCTACGCCGAAGGCGGCTTCGTCATGCCGCCCGGCCCGGCGCAACTCTCCATGCCCGCCTCCGGCAGCCTGCCGGAGCCGGCCAAGGCGCTGTCGGCCACGCTCAACAACGCCGTGAACCTCCACGTCTACGACGACCCGGAGCGCATCGCCAGCGCCGCTTTCAAATCGCGGCAGGGGGTGGAGAACTTCGTCGTCATGCTCTCCCGCGATCCGGCGCGGTTTCGGCAAGTCCTTGGAGTCTCCTGATGCCCCACCAGATCAGCTTCGTCGACAACAGTTCTGGTCTCGCCCATTACGCCATGCTGGCCGCCATCCACAGTTTCGCCACCGCCAACGGCTGGCAGGCGCTGCGCTACGACACGTCTGCCGCCGACCAGCAACTGATCCTCAAGGGGCCGGGCTACACTGGCACCGAGGAGATTTTTATCGGATTCAGAACCTACCAGAACGCCAACGCCGACTATTACAACCTGCTGGCGGGCGTGTTCACGGGTTATGTCCCGGCCAACAGCTTCGACACCCAGCCGGGGGCCGTACTCTCCGGCGTCCCGGCCCATAACCAGCGCATCGACTACTGGTTGACCTTGAACCCGCAGCGCATCGCGCTCGCCATGAAGGTCGGCACGCCGGTTTATGAGCACGCCTATGTCGGCAAAATGCTGCCCTACGCCCGGCCCAGCCAGTACCCCTATCCAGTGGTCTGCGGCGGCGCGTTGAACGGCGCGGCGGCGACGCGCTTTTCTGACACAGCGCACATGAGTTATATCTGGGGCAACCGCGCCAACATGCGGTTGCGCACCAATGATGGCTGGATGCAGCCGCATTGTTACCCGTGGAGCGATGCTTTTATCGCTGGCGCCGCAGTGAACATGCGCGACACCGCCGGTCTGTACCTGCTGCCGCCGGTGGAGTTGCATGACAACGCCGCCAACGTCTGGGGCGCGCTTGACGGCATTTTTTACATCACTGGTTTCGACAATGCCGTTGAGAACACGTTGACCCTCGGCGGCGTCAACTACGTGGTTTTTCAGGATGTGTGGCGCACCGCCCATAACGCCTATTACGCTATGCGACTGGATAACTGATGGCCTATTACTCAGGTTCCGTCACCGACTTCGCTGGTCTGCGCCAGGCGCTGGTCGATACCCTGACCGGCAACCACGGCTGGTCCTGGGATAGCGGCAATGCCGAGCTTTCAAAAGGCGCTGTCATCATCCGCTTGACCTTTGACACGCTGCGCCTAACCGCCAGCGCCCGCGTCACGACCGGATCTGACACTGGCGCTTCCGGCAACTGTCATGTCGGTCGAATCGGGCCAGCGCCAGTTTATGACTTTGTCTGGCCCGTTCTGTATAGATTATTCGTCTCCGCCTCGCCGGACGAGGTTTTCCTGGTCGTTAACCATTCAGTTGATATTTATCAATGGCTGGCCTTCGGCCAATCCGCCATCAGCCTGCCCGGCAGCGGCGTCTGGCTCGGCGCGTCGTTGCTGGCCATCGTATCGAATATCGACAACGGCATAAGCATTGAGCCAACCGGCGCGGTTGGCTCCGCCACCAACCCGTCTTTATTTTCTAGCCCCAATACATCCGACTTCAACAACGGCAACTCTTATGTTGACCACGGTATTACTAGCGCCTTCGGCGGCAACTGGGTCTTAGGCCAGGGCATCGGCTGGCGCACCCTCTTATACACCCAGCCGAACACCTGGAACAGCGAGGCAATCCTGTTGCCGCTGCGTGCCTGGATTCTTTTGCCAGAAAACAAAATCGCCTGTGTCGCCGAACTCAAAACAGCGCGGCACATTCGCGTCGATAACTATGAGCCGGGCCAGATTTTGACTCTCGGCAGCGACTGCTGGATGGTTTTCCCCTGGTACCGGCGCAACCTCGCCGCGCGCAATGGCGGCGGTTCATTCGGCGCGACTGCCCATACCGGTACGCTCGGCTGGGCGCTCCGTTATGACGGGCCGTGAACATGGCCGTTTTGACTGGACTCCTCCTCGCCGCTGCCCTTGGCCCCATAGACGCGCCGCGTTTTGCCGCCGACCTCGATGGCCACGCCTTTGTCGCCAGCGTGCCGGATGTCCGGCTGGCGCTACCGTTGCCAGGCGGCGCGGCGATCGTCTCCAATCTGCCCGTCTCGACCGCGCCGCGCCCGCTGGTCGGGCTGCATGGCGGCGCTTATCTTGACGATTACTACTACCGCATCCACATCACCCCATCACGCCTCGACCTCGGCAACATCGCCAGCGCCCAGATCATGCCGTTGTGGGTGTGGAACGCCCATTTCGAGCCGCGCACCCTGACGGCCATCGACGGTATTGCCGAGGGCGTCTCCCTCACCGGCCAGCCGGAGCCGCCGCTGCTCTACGCGGCCTTGCAGGAACGCGAGTATGAGCTTTCGGTTACCCCCGACGGAACGCCGAATCTCGATACCGGCCTCGTCTGGGAATTTGACTCTGGCGAATCCTCCGGCAGCCAGATCACGGCCACTCGCATCGTCGCCTGGCCATTCGTCCCGGACTGGAGCGAGGGCATTACCGAGCGCCTGATCTGGGCCACCGACATCATGCAGAGCGAGACCCTGGCCGAACAGCGCCGGGCCATCCGCCAAGCGCCGCGTCGCGAGTTTGACGCCGCCTTTCACGCCACGGGCCGCGAGCGGCAGTATCTCGACCTCCTGCTCTACGGCTGGTCGGCGCGCGTCTGGGTGCTGCCGGTCTGGCCGGACATCCAGCAACTGCCGCTCGACCTGCCTGCCGGGTCGCTGAGCATCCCCTGCCAGACGGCGGACTTCGACTTTCGTGACGGCGGCCTCGCCCTCTTGCGCGGGGCCGAAGCCGGGGCGGTGTTTGATATTGAGGTGGTCGAAGTCGCCGCCGTCGCCGCCGGTGGCCTCTCCCTCTCTCGTGTAACCGAGCGCGACTGGCCGCGCGGGGCGCGGCTCTACCCGGCCCGGACGGCCCAGTTGCGGCAAGCGCCGAGCCTCAACCGCCGCACTGATCGCCTTGATTCCTTCGATGCCGCCTTTCGCTTGAGTGAACCGAGCGACTGGCCGGGCGTCGCCCCGGCGCTCACTTACCGCAACCGCCCGCTCTTGGCCGCCCGGCCCAACGAGAGCGCCGATCTGACGCGGCAGTTTTACCGGCTGCTTTCTGAGCTCGACAACGGCGCAGCCCTGCCGCTAGTGACCGACATCGGCGGCCTGGCGCTGCCGCTGCTGCAACACCGCTGGCTGGGGGCCAATCGCGCCGAACAGGCTGCTTACCGCCGCCTGCTGACCTGGCTGGCCGGTCGCCAGCAGGCCCTCTGGCTGCCGACCCACGCCGCCGATCTCAGCCTCGCCGCGCCGATGCCCGCCAGCGGCGTCAATATCGACATCGCCTACGTGGGTTACACCCGCTTTGCTCAAAACCGCCCCGGGCGGCGCGACATCCGTATCGAACTTGCCGACGGCACGGCCCTGCATCGCCGCATCACCGGCGCGATGGAGGTCAACGCCAACACCGAGCGCCTCTCGCTCGACGCCGCCCCCGGCGTCGAGTTGTCGACGGCCAACGTCGCCCGCATCAGCTACCTCTGCCTCTGCCGCCTCGACTCGGACAGCGTCGAGATTCGCCACCAGACCGACAGCGCCGGTGTCGCCGAGTGCGAGCTGATCTTCCGGGGAGTGAGAGACGATGAGTTTTGACGCCCTTGAGACCTCCCTCGCCTCCGGCCAACCGCTCCGCCTCTACCACTTCGCCAGAGGCGTCGACTCCTGGCGCTACAGCAGCGGCGACCGCGACATCACGCACAACACGCTGGTGTACGAGTCCGTCCCCGGCGGCATTGCCGACGACGGCATCCGTCAGACCGGGCAGACTTCGCCCGACAAGCTGACTCTCACCGTCCCCGCCGATCTTGAGGTCGCGCAGCTTTACCGCGCCGCGCCGCCCAGCACGGCGGTTACGCTGACTGTCTTCGCCCTGCACTGGACGGAAGCCGACTACATCGTCATCTGGTCGGGCAATGTCCGCTCCGTCAGATGGCCGCAGCCCGACCGCGCCAGCATCGTCTGCGCCCCGCTCTCGGAAGCGATGGACGCCACCGGCCTCAGACTCACCTGGGATCGCTCTTGCCCGCACGCCCTCTACTCGGCGGCCTGCGGCGTCAGCGCCGCCCTGTGGCGGGTCGAGGCGACGGTGCAGAGCGTGGACGGGGCCAGCGTCGAGAGCGGCGCGTTTGCCGGTTACCCGGATGGCTGGTTTACGGCGGGCTACCTCGAATGGTTCGTCGGCAGCGTAACCGAACGGCGCGGCATTGAGCGCCATGTCGGCTCGACCCTGTGGCTGCTCGGCGGGGCGTCCGGCATCCCGGTCGGGGCTACTGCCCGCGCCTATCGCGGCTGCCCGCAGACGACGGCGGCCTGTATTTCGTTTGACAACCTGCCCAACTACGGCGGCATCCCGCATCTGGCTGGCGTCTCGCCGTTCGACGGGCGCAACCCCTACTGAGGTAAACCATGTGGGTCAATCTCGTCATCATGCTGGTCGCCGCCCTCATCAGCTACGCGCTGGCCCCGAAACCGGCCAAGCCGAAAGCGGCGGCGCTGGAGGATTTTGAACTGCCGACGCCCGACGAGGGAACGCCCCAGTGCGTCGTCTTCGGCGATGTCTGGATTCCCGACTGGTGTGTCTTGAGCTACGGCAACCTGCGGATGCGGGCGATCAAAACGAGTTCCGGGAAATAGCCGTGTTCATCACCTTCGATCATCTCCACAGCGTCCCCGGCTTCGGCGTCCGCCCCGGTTTCTGTCATCGCGGCGCGCGGGCGCTCTGCCAGCGCCACGGCCTCGACTGGCCCGCCATCGTCAAGGCGGGCGGCATCGACGAGGCGGTGCTCGCCGTCACCGGCGACGCCCTGGCGCTGGCCTTGATCGAACACGCCAGATCAGAGGACAGCCGTAGGATGGGTAGAGCCGCAGGCGAAACCCATCGGGAAGGACATTAAAAATGGGTTCCGGCAAAAAAGTCACCATCGGCTACGAATACTTCATGGGCATCCACATGGGCCTGTGCCGTGGCCCGGTCGATGAAATCGTCGCTATCGAAGCGGGCGGCAAGACGGTGTGGAGCGGCAGCGCCACCGGCAACAGCGTCATCAACATCAATCAGCCCAACCTCTTCGGCGGCAAGAAAAAAGAAGGCGGCATCCAAGGCCCGCTCGACGTGATGATGGGCGGCCCAAGCCAGACCGCCCCCGCCGCCCTTGCCGCCATGCTCGGCGGCGATGTCCCCGGCTTTCGCGGTGTCGTCACCTTGTTTTTCAACGGCCTCGTCTCAGCCATGACGCCATACCTCAAGCCGTGGCGACAACGCCTCCGGCGTAGTCAGGCTGGCTGGGACGGCCCGGCCTGGCTCCCCGCTCGCGCCAAGATCGTGCTCGGCAGCGCCACGACCGGCCCGCAGTCAATCCACGCCATGAACCCGGCCCACATCATCTACGAGTGTTTGACCAACCGCGCCTGGGGCGGCGGCAACGACCGCGCCCGGCTCTCGGACGCCAGCTTCACGGCGGCGGCCAATACGCTCTACGCCGAAGGCTTCGGCCTCTGTCTGCGCTGGACGCGGCAGGATTCGATCAACGGTTTTATTCAGATCATCCTCGACCACATCGGCGCCAATCTCGTCCAGAGCCGCTTCGACGGCCTGCTCCACCTCAAGCTGATCCGCGACGACTACGACCCGGCTACCCTGCCGCTGTTTGACGAAGACTCCGGCCTGATCGCCATTGACGACGACGACAACGGCGCATCCGACGGCGCGGTCAACGAAATCATCGTCAAGTGGCGCGATCCCGTAAAAAACGAGGACAGGAACTGGCGCGAGCGGAATCTCGCCGGGGTGGCCAGTGCCGGGCGGCTCATTTCCCAGACCGTCGACTACCCCGGCCTGCCGACTGCCGAACTGGCGGGCCGCGTCGCCGCCCGCGATCTGGCGGTGCGGGCTTCGACCATCAAACGCTTCAAGCTGCGGCTCGACCGCCGCGCTTACAAAATCCAGCCGGGCGACGTGTTCCGCATCCGTTCAACCCGGCGCGGTATCGACAACCTCGTGCTGCGCGCTGGCCGAGTCGAGGACGGCACGCTGACTGACGGCGCGATCACCATCACCGCTGTCCAGGACATCTTCGGCCTGCCCGCCGCCGCCATGTCCGCCCCGCAGCCGCCGGGCTGGCAGCCGCCGGACAGAACGCCGGTTGCGATCAGCCAGCGTCGCGTGCTTGAGGCGACCTGGCGCGATCTGGCCACTGTGATGGACGCGGCGAATCTGGCCTTGATCGACCCCACCGCTGGCTACCTGACGGCGCTGGCCGCCCGGCCAACGCCAGCCAGCTTTAATTTTGAAGCCGAAACGCGCGTCGGCAGCGCCGCCTTCGCCGCTGAATTTACCGCCGACTTCATCCCGACCGGCCTCTTGTCAGCGGCCCTGACGCCGACGGCGACGAGTTTTATCGTCGACCCCGGCAGCGACCTTGACTTTGCCGAACCCGGCCCTTCGACAGGCTCAGGACAGGCGGTGCTGATTGACAACGAAATCATGCGCCTGGTCGCCTGGAACGCCGCCACCCGTACCGGCACAGTCGCCCGCGGCTGCGTCGACACCGTTCCCGCCGCTCACGCCGCCGCCACGCGCGTCTGGTTCCTCGACGCGTCGCCGGAAATCACTACCGCCTACACCGCAGGCACAACGGTACAGACCCGCCTCATCCCCAGCACCAGTCAGGCCCGCCTCGACCCGGCGCTGGCCGCTATCGACAGCCTCGCCGTCGCCGCCCGTCAGGCCCGCCCCTACCCGCCGGGGCGCGTGCGTATCAACGGCCAAGCCTACCCAGCCAGTGTCACCGGCGAGATCACCGTCACCTGGGCGCACCGCGACCGCCTGCTGCAAGCCGATCAACTGATCGACAGCGATCAAGGCAACATCGGCCCCGAACCCGGCGTCACCTATCGCCTGCGCATCTACAACGGCAGCACGCTCGTCCGCACCTACAGCGGCCTCACCGGCGCCAGCCAGACCTACCTCACCGCCGACGAAACCGCCGACGGCGGCCCCTTCAACCCCATTCGCCTCGTCCTCGATGCCGAGCGCAGCGGCCTGTTCTCCGGGCAGGCCGTGGACATCACCGTTTCCCGGACTTGACCACCTGAAAGGAAAATGACATGGCTGTCATCAACGATTTTGCCGAAAACAAACTGGTCGACGCGCTGCTCCGCGGCCAGACCATCAACGCCCCGGCGACCTATTACATGGCGCTGTCCACCGCTACCCGCAGCGACGCTGGCGGCCCGACCGAACCCACCGACCCCGCCTACGCCCGCGCCGCCGTCACCCCCGCCGTCACCAGTTTCAGCAGCACCCAGGGCGACACCACCGTCTCCTCCGGCACCGACGGCACGGTCGAGAACCTCACCGACATCGCCTGGCCGACCTCAACCGCCGCCTGGGGTGAAATCAAATCAGTCTGGTTCATGGACGCCGCGACCGGCGGCAACGCCTGGATCAGCATCGACCTGACGACGCCGATCAACGTCGCCACCACCGGTTTCACGCTGCATTTCGCGCCGGGAGCTTTGACCTTCCAGATCGACAACTGAGGGCCGCGCCATGCTTGCCAACGGCATCCGCGAAACCACCGCCACTACTGGCACGGGCAACCTGACGCTGGCCGCCGTCACGGGCTTCCCGCGCTTCTCTGCCGTCAATCCAGCAGGGGCAGATCACCTCTTTCCTTACAGCATCGTCGACGACGCCGGCGCGCCGCTGGAAGGCGGCCTCGGCTACCTCGCCGACGCCGATACCCTGGTCAGGCTGATGCCGCTGTGGACGTTTGATGGTAGCGGTTACGCTGACGCCGCCCCCGCGCCGCTCGACCTGCCCGCCGGGGACAAGTTCGTTCACCTCGCCGCGCCGTGGCAGACCTTGCGTTCATCGCCTCTGTTCAATCGCCAGTTCCCCCACGCCACGCCTGCCGAGCGGGCCATCTTCAACGCCTTGTCGACCACTTTCGCTCAGGGCGCAAACGGCTGGACGGCGCCTAATCGGATGCACTACTGGCCGGTGTTGTTTGACGAGGGTGCGGTCTGCGGCAGTTTTATTGTCAGCGGCGTCGGCAATGCGGCCAATGAAGCATTCGCCTGCGGCCTCTACAGCGTTCGCGCCGATGGCCGTCCGGGCCGGGCGCTGGCGACATCCGGGCGGGTGACGCCGGTTGCCGCCGCGACCTCACAGGCGTTTTCTTTCACCGGCGGCCAACTGGCCGTCATGCCGGGCGTCTACTTCATCGGCGCGATGGTCAGCGTCAATACCGTCACTTTCGATCTTGAACGTAACCGCCCCTTCCTGCTCGGCTCAACACGCTCTGGCGCTCAACCCTACCAGGGTTTTACCGAGAACATCGCCGCCGGTTGGCTGGACGCACCTGTAACGGCGGGCGCGGCCATCATGCCCGGCGCCTATAACAGCGGCTTTCAGAACCACCCCTGTATCGGCTTGGGAGTCGCTCCATGATTCAGACTGATAAACGCATTGATGACGCCCTGCTCAAAAAGATCGAAGCCGCTGGCTGCTTGGTCTGGATCACCGACGGCGTGATCTACTCAAGTGACGACGCCACGGTACAGGCCATCATCGACGCCTACACGCTCGACGAAGCGAAGGCGGCGGTCTGCATCGACATCCTCAAACTGGCCAAGCAGAAGCGCGACGCGGCGACGGCGGACATCGCGCCTGCTGAAATGGCCAGTTGGGCGATAAAACTGGCCGAAGCCGCGGCCTACAAGAAGAACAAGGACAAAACCGAGGCCAAGTTGCTGGAAAAAGAAGCCAAGGCACGGGGCATCAGCCTCGACGCCCTGATCGTCAAGGTTGACGGCAACGCCGAGCAACTCTCCGATCTGGAGGCCGCCATCTCCGGCACTGACGGCAAGCACCGCGACGCCGTGATGGCGCTCACCGACTGGGCAGCACTCTACGCCTACGACTACCACGCGGGGTGGCCGGTGTGAGCATCGGGCTGGCCCCGGTCGGCCTCGCCCCCGTTGCCCTGCCGTGGCTACTGGCCGCGCCGGACGCGGGCGGTCTGCTCGACGCCGCCGCCAGCGGCGCGGCAGCCGCCGACGGCACAGCCAGCCTCGGCGTCACCGTGGCGGCAGCCGCCACTGGCGCGGCGACAGCTTTCGGCACGGCGGACGCGGCGGCCTCGCTCGCCATTGCCGCTGACGGGCAGGCACAAGCCAGCGGCAGCGCCACGGCTGCGGCCACGGTCGATCTCACCGCCGCCGGTCTGGCCGAAGCCAGCGGCACAGCCCAACTCACCGGCGGCGCAGCGGGTGATCTGGCGGCTTCCGGCGGGGCCATTGCTTCTGGCAGCGCCAGCGCCGCCGTCACCGTCAATCTGGCCGCCGCTGGCGAAGCAGAAGCCTCTGGCACGGCAGCAGCCACCACCGACATTGCCGACAGCGCCACCGCTGCCGGTATCGCGGCAGCCAGCGGCAATGCCGCCCTCTCCGTTGCCGTCAATCTGGCGGCAACGGGCGAAGCCAGCGCCAGCGGCAAAGCCACGGCCAGCGGCAGCGTCCCGGCGACGCTGACGCCCGATCCCCGCTACCTGATCGTCGCCCCGCGCCGCCGCCTGTTGATCGTCGCCCTGCGGCGCAACTACCTCATCAGCAACCGGGAGTGTTTATGATCTCCGCCAAAGACCCCGCCGAAATCGTCACCGTCACCTTCGATTTCTCGCATCTCGCTACCGCCGTCAGCGCCCCCGTCATCACCTGCGATGTGGTGCGCGGCGAGACCCACGACACCACCGCCATGCTCCCCGGCAGCCCGGAAATCATCGGTCGCCGCGTCCTCCAGCGCCTCGCCGGCGGCATCTCCGGCAACAGCTACCGCCTCGCCTGCCAGATCGACGACGCCGACGGCGAACGCTGGGTCGTCGCCGGAATCATGCCGGTGCGGCGGGCATGATGACTGTAGGGCGGGTCTCGACCCGCCACCCCCAAAGACGGTGCGACCGCCACGGGTGCGATAACACCCGCAGCAGCCACCTCCCGCAGACCATCCTGCGTTCAGCCAAGGCACCGTGCTGTGTACACAGCGGGCTTAGGCTACCACGCGGAAACCCTCATCATGGAGACTATTCGACACAACCATCGCGCCCGGCGCTTTGACGCATTACCCGGCCCCACCCGCGCCCTGCTGCGCTACTTCGGCGGCAAATGGGCCATCGCCCCCTGGGTACTCTCCCACCTGCCGCCCCATCGCGTCTACGTCGAGCCATTCGGCGGCGCGGCCAGCATCCTGCTACGGAAGCCGCGCAGCAAGATTGAGGTCTACAACGATCTCGACGAGGAAATCGTCGGCATCTTCCGTGTCGTTCAAGACCCGGCGCTATGCCGCGAACTGTTCCGGCGACTACGCCGCACGCCGTATTCACGCCGCGAATTCGAGCTGGCGTTCAAAGCCAGCGCCGACCCCATCATCCGCGCCCAGCGCGCCATCACTCGCGCCTACCAATCCTTCCACCACGAGGCCCTGTTCAACCCGAAAAAGACCACCTTCGCCGACGCCCGCCACCGCACCGGCGGCCACAGCAAGGCCCACGAGTGGATGTCCTACCCGCGCAGCCTGGCGGCGATCTCCCGCCGACTCGCAGGCGTCATCATCGAATGCCGCCAGGCCACAGACATCATCCGCGCCCAGGACTGCCCCGACACCCTGTTCTTCGTCGACCCGCCGTATATACCGAGCACCCGCTCCAAATCCGGCTACCGCTGCGAACTGACCGAGGCCGATCACGTCGCGTTGCTGGAGCAACTCAAAACCGTCAAGGGCATGGTCGTGCTGGCAGGCTACCCGTCCGACCTCTACGACACGACGCTCAAAGACTGGCAGCGTGTCGAGCGCAGCCACTACGCCGCAGGCAGCCCCCGCCAACGTACCGAAGTACTATGGCTATCACCCCGCGCCGAAGCGGCGCTGCCACGCACATAGCGGACTTGTTTTTACAATTCTTTTGCACCGTGTGAAAATCGCGCGACATCAATTTATCGCATCAAACCCGCGAAATTTATCGCGCGCCGCTACATTATGATGCTGACCGCTTGGAGATCCCAACCATGAGGCGGCTTACGATCCGCCAGCGTCTGGTGTTGCTCGCGCTTTTGCCGGGCACACTGATCGCTGTCATCCTGACCATTTACCTGACCTTGAGCGGCATTGGCACGCTCGACAGCCAACTGCACACCAAGGGGCTGACCATTGCTCGCCAACTGGCGTCGATCAGCGAATACGCCGTCGCTGCCGATCAAATCAAAGACCTCGACACGCTGACGCAGGCGACGCTCCGGGATTCCGACCTGAAGTCGGTTGTTTTTGTCGGCCAGAAGGCCCAGATTCTCGCTACCAGTGGCCGGGTTTCGCTGAGCAGCGAACATTTGCGGATGCTGCCGGGAGCGCCGGGCGTCGTCGCCGAAAGCGAAGACTGGGTCGCTTTCGGCGCGCCGATCCGACGCTTGCCGCGCGAGGCGGAGACGCCCTCTCCGGCCAGCAAAGCCGTGGCGGCAGAGGAAGCCATCGGCGGCGCCGTCTTCGTCGAGATCGCCCGCAGCCAATTTACCGCGCGCCAACAGCAATTGCTCACGCGCGGCGTCTTGATTCTCGCGCTCGGTGTCATCATCCTGGCGGCGCTTGCCATCGCGCTCGCCATTGCCGTCGCCGACCACATCGTGCGCCCGATCAATAACCTCGCCACAGCGGCTGAGGCGCTCGCCGCCGGGCGGCTGGAAACCCGGGTCGAGCTTGTCTCTGGCAGCGAATTCGGGCGGCTCGAACACAATTTCAACAAAATGGCCGAGTATTTCAAGGAAACGCAGTTGACCCTCTTGAAGCGCGTCGAAGAGGCGACCGCCCAACTCTCCTGGCAGGCCCGGCACGACGCGCTGACCGGCCTCCTGAACCGGGACGAGTTTGAGCACCGCCTGGAGAACGCGCTGGCAACGGCGCAGGTCGAGGACAACGAGGGCGCTCTGCTGTTCATCCGGCTTGATCGCTTCGGGCTGGTCAACAACGCCTGCGGCCACCTCGCTGGCGACGAACTGTTGCGCCAGATCGCCCTGCTGTTTCAGGGGCGCTTGCGCGAGGAGGATGCCCTGGCTCGCTTCTACGGCGACGAGTTCGGCATCATCCTGAATTACTGCAAAAGCGCCCACGCCCGCCAGCTTGCCACCGATCTTTGCGGTCTGGTCGGCGCTTTTCGCTTCATCTGGCAAGGCAAGGTGTTCACCATTAGCGCCAGCATCGGCCTGACGCCCGTCAATCATCAGGCGCGCCACATCAACGGTCTTATCGCCGCCTGCGACGCCGCCTGTCAGCGGGCCAAAGAGAGCGGCGGCAACCAGGTCTGCGAGCAGCCGGCGCTCGCTACCCCGGATCGGCGTCACGAATATAATGGCTGGATCAACCGCATCGCCGACGCGCTGGTGGCTGGTCATGTGCAGATCGAAGCCATGCCGCTCCGGGCTTTGCAGCCCGGATTGCCGGACGATCAGCGGGTCGAGCTGTCGGCCAGCCTGCAAGCGCCCGGCCAGCCGCCGGTCGCTCTACCGGCGCTGCTCGAAGCCGCCGAACGCCATCACCTGACGCCGATTATCGACATGCACTTGGTCGAGGCCGCCATCAACGCCCTGACCGTAGCCCGGCAACACGACCAGCCGCTCTTTTGTCTGACGCCGCTGTCGGGCAGCGCCCTCTCCGACCACATGGCGATCGACAGCATCAAACGCCGCTTGCAGGCCCGTGGCATCGACGGCAGCGGTTTGGCCCTGATGTTTCCTGAGGAGGTTGCGGTGCGCCTGGCCAGCCCGTTGTTCCAGTTCGCGCAAGAGGTTCGCCGCCTGGGCTGCCAGATCGGACTTTGCGATTTCGGCGGCGGTCTGTCTTCTTTTATGCACTTGCGCAACATCAACCCCGATTTCATCAAATTGAGCCGCAGACTGACCCACAACCTCAGCGGTAGCCGCGCCTCAACGGCGCTACTGCGGGCGATTCAGGAAATCGCCAACGACCAGGGCATGATTTCGATCGCCTACAGCATGGACGCCGACCAAGGCATCAAGCAACTCAAGCAACTCGGTATCGGCTATGCCGTCGGCAACGCCGTCGCCCCTTGTGAACCCTTTGCCGTGTGGTTGCAGGACATGGCGTCGCGGCGCGGTTGATCTACTGGGCCGAGGGGATTTTCGCCCGCCGCCAGGCCTCGGCAAAGCACGGCGACTGCGCGCCGATGGCCACGCCGTACTGGCCGGTGGCGACGCGGCAGAGGGTCAGGCCGTTGGCGTCGACGGCGGTGACGGCGCCAAGATCCATTTCATCGACGCTGACGCGCGTCAGCACGTGCATCACGTCGTTTTTCAGCGAATTGTTGAGGCCGCCCGCGATGCGCACCAGCTTGCGGCCATTGACTTCATTGACGGTCAGGATCGAGGCGTAACCAGAAGCCAGAGCGGCCTCGATGGCGTCCTCGATGACGACCTGATTGATCGGCCCGGTCTGGAAGCGGCCGCCATAAACGTTGCCGATGCGGCTGACCACGGTCAAGGGCACGTCGATGATCGGCGAGCCGAACAGCGAAAATTCGCAGCCCGCCGTGTGGCCGATTTTCAACTCCAGCGCGGTGCGCACCATGAGGCCGGAAAGCGACAGGTTCTCAATGCCGCCAATATCGACCGCGCCGCCATAACCAATGCTGACGCGGGGCGGCGAGGAGAAGCGGATGCGTTGATGGCGGCGTTGTTCCAGCATGAGGCGAGGGTTTGGCAAAGATCGGAGAAGCGACAAGTTTAGAGCATTTTCTGTTCAAGTTTTTACACCCCGTTCGGGCTGAGCCTGTCGAAGGACGGTGCGGAGAGAGGATACGGTGGCTTGAACCGCCCTTCGACCATTCGACAAGCTCATGGCAGGCGAAGCTCAGGGCGAACGGTATTGGGGTGTATATGCACTTGAAGCAAAACCGCTCTAACCAAAAACCGCTGACAGGACGACAGTCGTTTTACGGATCGCCGCTTGCCACAGCCGCGCCAAGCCGCCACAGCGCGGTGATTTCGGCGGCGCGGGCGGCGTGCAGCGGGTCGTTCGGGTCGCTGGCCTTGCTGTGTCGTGGCCGGGTGTCGAGACGGTCGAGGACGCGCAGACCGGCGGCGGCGATCCAGTCGAGCAGTTGCTCGCGGCGGCGTAGCCCCAGGTGTTCGGCGAGGTCGGAGAGAATCAGCCAGCCTTCGCCGCCCGGCGTCAGATGCGCCGCCAGACCGGCGAGAAAGCCGCGCAGCAGGCGTGAGTCGGGGTCGTAGATGGCGTATTCAATGGGGGCGCTGGGTTCTGCCGGAAGCCAGGGCGGATTGCAGAGGATCAGCGGCGCCAGTCCGGCAGGAAAAAGGTCGGCGGCGATGACGTCGACTTGCCCGCTCAAACCGAGCCGGGCGATGTTGTCGCGGGCGCAGGCCAGCGCCCGTGGCGCGTTGTCGGTCGCAATGACGCGGGCCACGCCGCGCCGCGCCAGCACGGCGGCGAGAACGCCGGAACCCGTGCCGATGTCGAACGCCAGCGCGCAGTCGGCGGGTAGCGGCGCGGCGGCGACCAGTTCGACGTACTCGCCGCGCACCGGCGAAAAGACGCCGTAATGCGGGTGGATGCGCCCGCCTGCGGCGGTTACGGCAACGCCTTTCTTGCGCCACTCGCGGGCGCTGATGACGGCCAGCAGTTCGCGCAGGGCGACGACCGAGGCCATGCCGTCCGGCTCGCCCCAAGCCTCGCGGCAGGCCGCGCCGACATCCTGGGCGCGGCGCAGCGGCAGTTTGTAGTTGGCGTTGACCGGAATCAGCAGCCGCCCAAGCAGCGCCGCCCGTTCGCCCTGACGCTGGCGATGGCGGGCAAACGTCTCGCCTGGCGAAGTTTCCGGCTGGCCGCGCGGCGGCGCGAAATGCCGGTCGGCGCGGCGGGTCAGCGCCTGCATCAGATGCCGCGCATGAACCCAGTCGCCGCGCCAGAGCAGATGGCTATCCGTGTTGAGCAGCGTCCGCCAAATCTCGTCCGCGCCCAGACTGTCGCCGCCAATCTCGACCGCCAGCGGCGGCGGCAGACCGGCCTCGGAACGCCAGCGGGCGGCGAGGGCGCGGCCGCCTTCCTGCCAGTGGATAGACTGCGCCATCAACGCATCTGGAACAGTTCTTGATGAAAACGCTCCGGCGGCAGGCCGTGGGCGACGAAATCGGCGCGTAGCGCCTGGCCGAAGCCCGGCGGGCCGCAGAACCAGAGGCTGGCCGACTGCCATTCCGGCACGGCGGCGCGGATGCCCTCGCCATTCAAGCGCCCGTCCTTGCCATCGACCAGGAGATGCAGACGGACGCCCGCCGCCGCGGCATCCGCCGTCAGGCGGTCGATGGCGGCCTGATCGAAGTCGGCGGTTGGGTGAAAGAGGTCGATCAGCTTGTTATCCGGCGTCGCCGCGCGCTGCTTCAGGCGGGCGATGAAGGGCGTGATGCCGATGCCCGCGCCGATCCAGATCTGCCGGGGCGCCGCATCGGCAAAATCGAAACAGCCATACGGGCCTTCCACGGTGATTGGCAGGCCGATCCGCAATTTTTCCCGCAGGCGGCTGGTATGGTCGCCCAGCGCCTTGGTGATGAAGACCAGCCGCCGCTCGGCGGCATTCCAGGCCGAGGCGATGGTGTAAGGATGCGCGCCTTCGCTGCGGTCGGAAGTGACAAAGGCGAACTGCCCGGCGGCATGGCCGGGCCAGCCTTCTTCCAGCGCGATGGTCGTCTCCAGAACGCGCAGCGCCGGGTAATCGGTCAGCGCCACAATCGTCCCTTGCGCCTTGCGCCCCGCCCCGATCCGGCCCGTCAGGGCCAGCAGCGCGGCGGCGCAGCCGCCCAGCAGCAAGAGCGCCAGCAGCCAGCCGATCGGTTGCGTCCAGTAATCCATCTTGATGAGCACGGCGGCGTGATAGGCCAGCGCCAGATAGGCCAGCGCGATCCATTGGTGGGTTTTGGCGAACCAGTGATAGGGAAAACGCTTGACCAGCGCCAGCGCAATGAACACGACGGCGGCGTAAAACGCCCATTCGCCAACCCCTTCGGCAAAACCCCGCTGACTGCGCAGCCAGGCTTCAACGACGCCAAGCGTTTGTCCGCCGCCCGCTTTCGCCGGTTTGACCAGCCAGCCCCAACCGACCATCCACTTGGTGCCCTGCGCCCACCACCAGTGAATGACGGCGACCACCAGCGCCGCGATGCCCAGCCACTTGTGCAGACGGTACATCTTGTCCAGCCCGTCGAGACGCGGCTCCAGCCATTTCGGACGCAGCGCCAGCAACATCGCCACGCTCATCAGAGCGATGCTGATCACCCCGCTGTACTGCATGAACACGGTGCGAAACGAAAAATAGCTGAACGGCTCAGGTATCAAGCTATCGGCAGCCAGCCACAAGACGGTCGGCAGCAGCAGTACGGCCAGAAGTGAAAACTTGATGCGTTTCATGGGGATTCTCCAATGTGTTTTGCCGACATCTCGTCGGCAACGCCCGCGCGGCCTGGCAAAACCCCGCTATGGTCAGCCTTTTCCGGCAAACGGTCTGTGATATTTCTTGTCCAAATGTTAACCCTGCGGGGAATCCGGGGCGTACTCATGCCCTTTGCCTACTCGGGTTGCCCGGCAACAAATCCTTGCGCCGGGCCAATTGCTCGCGCGCGCTCATCAGCAGCGTATGAATTTTGCGCTCGAACACCAAGCGTTCGGGGAATACTGTCCAGTATTCGGCCACCATGATGCTGTCCTGCTCCATTTGCAGCAATTCGATTTGCTCGCGGCTCTTTTCCGCACAGAGAATCAAGCCGATGGGCGCATTTTCGCCTTCCTGCCGTTCGTAGCGGTTGAGCCAGCCAAGGTAAAGCGCCATCTGCCCTTTGTGCCGCGCCTCGAACTTGCCGATTTTCAATTCGACGGCGACCAGCCGCTTCAACCTGCGGTGAAAAAACAGCAGGTCGAGATAAAAATCCTCGCCATCAATAATCATGCGCTTCTGGCGCTCGACGAAGGTAAAGCCGCCGCCCAGTTCCAGAATGAAATTTTCCAATTCGCGCAAAATGGCTGCCTCAAGGTCGGCTTCCAGATAGCCATCATGCAAACCCAGCACGTCGAGCAGATAGGGATCTTTGAACGTATCGAGTGGTATAGCCGAGCCTTGCGTGAGTTGTGCGTTGGCGATCTCCCTGCGCTCGAATGCTTTGCGAGCGATGAGTTGGCGCAAGTCGCGTCTGCCAAGTTGGCGGGTTGCCGCTTCGCTCAGGTAGAACCGCCGAGCCTCCGGGGTTTTCAGCGGTAACACCGCGATGATGTGTGACCAACTCAATTGTGGCGCCAGTGGCGCCACAATCTCAAAATCCGGGAACTGCTCGGCGAATTGCATCATCCGGCGCAAGTTGCGCGCCTCAAAGCTACGCCCGTAGCTGGCGCTCAATTGCGCTGCCAGTGACGACACAATCTTCTGGCCATACTCCGCGCGCTGGTTGTTCAGGATGTCGCTGTTGATCCGCTGCCCGATCCGCCAGAACAAAAACACCGTGCTGCTGCTGACCTGACGCGCCAAGGTATGGCGAGTCTCCTCGATCAGACTGGAAAGCGTGGCGAACAGGTCTTTTTGCGGTTGAGGCGCGATGGCGCTGCTGGTTTTGCTGGCTTTCCTCACAAATGGCTCCTGTTATAAATTCCCGCCGCCTGGGTGGATGCAAACCAGAGTGCGACAGCCGTGGCAAGGGACAGAAAAAATCTTCTGGTTACGATATTCGTCAGAATCGAGCGAACCCAAAACAAATTGGAAAGCCGGCCGATAAGCCGGGTTCTGTTCCCCTCTCACGAGGTTCGGCAATCATTCCTCTAGGCCCGCCGTCGCCGACAGGCTCAAGCGACCTACCCGGAAGCGGCGCGGGCCGCGCCGTGGCTTCCTGTTTGGTCTTGCTTCGGATGGGGTTTGCCGTGCCGTCCGCCGTTGCCGTGGACGCGGTGCGCTCTTACCGCACCGTTTCACCCTTGCCTGATCCTCTTGCGAGGCCATCGGCGGTTTATTTTCTGTTGCACTGTCCGTCGCTTTCGCCTTGCGGCTTATGGCGCCCAGCCGTTAGCTGGCATCCTGCCCTGTGAAGCCCGGACTTTCCTCCCCGTGTTTTAAGGCACGCGGCGATTGCCTGGCCGACTTTCCGCCGCGGATTATACCGCCCGGCGCGCGGCGGACGCGGCGCACCGGGCGGAGCGCCAGTCAAAGCGGATTTTGGGTTCCGCATTCGCCGCAGAACAGATCGTCCGCCGCCAGCGGCGCAGCGCAATGGACGCAGCGGCGCGGCGTTTCTGCCGCAGGCGGGCTTGCCGGGGCGGCGGCCTGTGGTTCAGCCGTCTGCGCCGAAGTCCTGGCCGCCTTGGCTTCGTTCAGTTTTTCCTGGGCGCGGTCACGCGCTTCCTGTGCCCGGCGCTTGGCTTCCGCGACGCGCTCTTGCAGCTTTTGCTCGGTCTGGCCGAATTCCATGCCGTCAACGGCTTGCAGATAGACGAGGCAACTGCCATTGATGAAAGTGAGCGCCGGAACGATGGAGCCGATGATAAACAGCAGCCCTGTCGCAAACGCGGCGGCTGTGGTGTATGCCCCCATCCCGGCGCCGGCAAAGACAGCGGGCACGTTGCCGGCAAAGGCTGTAATGCCAACCTTGGCGGACAGCCCGGTGGCGACCAGGTAGCCGGAAACCAGAATGAAGAAAATGACCGAGGACAGCAGCCAGACGATGAGGGCGAGCAGGACGAAGCTGATGACCACCGTCAGCAGGCGTTGGCGGACGACGCCGATCAGGCGGGCGACGGTTTTGAGAACCGAGTTGCCCTCCCAGACCGCCGGGGCCGCCAGCGGAAAACCGACATAGAACATGGCGGTGATGGTGATGCCGATGACGATGGCGAGGACAGGGAAGATCAGGCTGTAGAGCAGCGGGCCGATCCCCGGAATTTTGCAGACGAACAGCAGCAGCAGCGCCACCAGCGCGACGCCGATAAAAATCAGGAGCAGCAGCAGAGCGACGCCCAACAGGCGGTGTACGGTCAAGGTGGCCTGCAAGATGGCGTCAACCAGTCCAATCGGTTGTTCCTGCGCCTGGCGCATGAGCAGAATGCCGACCGCGGAATAACCGATCAGGCCGACGATGCAAGCCAGAATGGCCGTCAAACCGCCGAGAAAAACGGCTTTTGTCGCCAGCCAACCCGCCAGCATGACCACCAGAAACGTCGCCACACCGGACAGGCAGACCATGATGATGGCGCGCCAGTTTGTCACGGCCTCGGTTGCCCGTATCAGATAGGAAAAGCCTTGCAGGCGATAGGTTTTCTCTTGATTTTCCATGTCTTACCCCTCGTTGATTGTTGTCAATTCAGTTCTCCACCCCGTTCAGCGGCTATCGGGGCCGCCACCCATTGAGGGGACCAGCATGGCCAGCCCCGGCTGGTCGCTGAGCCAGGCCAGTTGAATGCTGTTTTCTTTTCTGGCGGCCAGCTTGCCGTTGACGAAGACCTGTGTTTCCAGCTTGTACACGCCTTGCGGCACGCCTTTGGGCAGGGTCAGCGTGAAATTGTTGGTGTATTCGCCGCTGCCGGTGGCGTCGTTGATTTTCTTCTCGCCACGCTTGAATTCCTTGCCGTTTGGCGCATAGGCGATCAATACCTCTTTGACCTCGCTGATCGGCTCCTGCGTCCCGGCGATGACGCGAATGGTCGATGTCACCTTGATCGGCGCGCCCGCCTTGATGACGCCGCCCGGCGTCACGGCGGCGGTGTAGGCATCGACTTTGGCGTGAGACGGGAGCTGGTTGCAATGGCACTACCTTAAGCATTTGACATGATTGGAAGGGGCTGGGGATTAGTTGGAAGTGGGCTGAGAGCCTCGAATTGATAAGATCGTGGTGTTCGAAATCACGGTGTTCATCAAA
>JAITMS010000101.1 GCA_031277255.1 Azonexus sp. | reverse complement strand
ATTCGATCAAGGAAGGGCAGGTGCTGCGGGTGCTGCCGCCCGCGCCCGCCGGGAGCGGTGATGGCGCGGCGGTGGCTTCGCCGATTGGCGTCGGCGGCGGCGTCGAATCCCGCCCGCTGGACGCGCCGCCCGGCGTGGCGACGCCGAATGATGGCGTGCAGCGCGAACCGCGGGTCGGCAAGGAGCCGTATTCGGACGAAGCCTATGCCCGCCTGAGCCGTTCGGCGGAGGCTGCGCCGCCGGTGGCGGACAAACCGGCAGCGGTGACGCCAAGCGCCGCGACGGCGCCGAGCGGCCCCGATGACGTGCCGTGGCTCTGGCCGACGGCGGGCAAAGTGGTCGCGGCGTTTGGCGAAGCCGGTAACAAGGGGGTCGATATTGCCGGCAAGGCGGGCGACCCGGTTGTCGCCGCCGGTGACGGCAAGGTCGTCTATGCCGGTAACAGCCTGCCCGGCTATGGCGAACTGGTGATCGTCAAGCACAACGCTACCTTCCTTTCGGCCTATGGCCACAATCGCAAAATTCTCGTCAAGGAAGGCCAGCAGGTCAGCCGCGGCCAGAAAATCGCCGAAATGGGCAACACTGGCACCAGCGCCGATTCGGTCAAATTACACTTCGAGATCAGGAAGCAGGGCAATCCGGTCGATCCGGCGCTCTATCTGCCCAAAAGATGACCCGCTCGAGCGACAGTTTTGATGAAACAGATTTTACCGGCGAGCCGGATCTGCCGCCGTTATCCGGGGCCGACGCCGAAACCCCGGCCCCGGAATACGAACTACTCGAAGACGTCACCCAGCTTTATCTCAACGAAATCGGCGCCAAGCCCCTGCTGACGCCGGAAGAAGAACTGGCCGCCGCCCGCCGGGTGCGGCGCGGCGACTTTGCGGCGCGGCAGATGATGATCGAGCACAATCTCCGGCTGGTCGTCAATATTGCCAAACACTACCTCAATCGCGGCATCCCCTTTCTTGACCTGATCGAAGAAGGCAATCTCGGCCTCATTCATGCCCTGGAAAAGTTCGATCCTGAGCGCGGTTTCCGTTTTTCCACCTATGCTACCTGGTGGATTCGCCAGAGCATCGAGCGCGGCATTATGAACCAGTCGCGGACTATCCGATTGCCGGTGCATGTGGTCAAGGAAATCAACATTGTGCTGCGCGCCATCCGTCACCTCGAATCGGCGGAAAACCGCGATGTCACGGTCAAGCGCGTGGCCGCTTTGCTCGATCGCCCGATTGAGGACGTGCGGCGCATCCTCCTCCTCAATGAGCACATCGCTTCGCTCGACGCGCCGCTTGAAATCGACCCCGACCACACCATCGCCGAATTCATTGCCGATGAGGGCGGCAGCGACCCGGAAAGCCGCTTGCAATCAAGCGAAGTCGGCGGCCTGATCGACCGTTGGCTGAAGCAATTGGGCGAACGCCAACGCCTCGTGACCGAGCGCCGCTATGGCCTCAACGGCGTTGAAGTGGCGACCCTCGACCAGATTGCCAGCGATCTCGACCTGACCCGCGAACGGGTGCGGCAGATCCAGTTGGAGGCGCTCGACAGCCTGCGCAAGATCATCAAACGCGGCAATATCAGCAGCGATTCGCTGCTCTAGCGGCAGCCTGCGCTTTGTTGTCAGGCCCGTGGCGCGTGGAGTATGCTCCATCGGCTTGTCGCCAGTTACCCGAAAACACCCACGCCAACACAGGAAGAAATACCATGTCCCGACTCTTTTCCCCCGCCAGGCTCGGCCCCCTGACCCTGCAAAACCATCTGGCGATGGCGCCGATGACACGCAACCGCGCCACCGGCAACATCGCCAACGCGCTGATGGCGGAATACTACGGCCAGCGCGCCAGCGCCGGTCTGATTATCACCGAAGGCGTCGCGCCGTCGCCCAGCGGCCTGGGTTATCCGCGCGTCCCCGGTATTTTTTCGCCGGAGCAGATCGCTGGCTGGAAGCCGGTGACGCAAGCGGCGCACGCTGGCGGCGCAAAGATTTTCATGCAATTGATGCATGCCGGACGGATTGCCCATCCACTCAACCAGCCGCCGGGGGCGCGGGTGCTGGCGCCTTCGGCCATCGCCGCTGTCGGCGATATTTATACGGATGCCGAGGGCATGCAACAGAACGCCCCGCCAGCCGCGATGACACAGGCCGATCTCGACGCCACCCGCGCGGAATTTGCCGAGGCCGCCCGGAACGCCATCAGCGCCGGTTGTGATGGCGTGGAAATGCACGCCGCCAACGGTTATCTGCTGGAACAGTTCCTCCGCCCCAATGCCAACCAGCGTACCGACGCCTACGGCGGCTCCATCGAAAACCGCGCCCGCTTCGTACTGGAAGTCGTCGACGCCGCCATTGCCGCCATCGGCAAGGACAAGGTCGGTATCCGGCTGTCGCCTTATGGCGTCTTCAACGACATCTTGCCGTATGACGCGATGGCGGCGGATTACCTTTGGCTGGCGCAACAACTCGACGGGCGCGGCTTACTCTATATCCATCTGGTCGATCACTCGGCGATGGGCGCGCCGCCGGTGCCGGATGCGATCAAGGAGGGCATCCGCGCTGCCTTCAAGGGGGCGCTCATTCTCTCCGGCGGTTATGACGCTGCCCGTGCCGAACAGGATCTCGCCACCGGCAAATGCGATCTCATCGCGGTCGGCCGCCCCTTCATCGCCAATCCCGATCTGGTCGCCCGCTGGCGGGCTGGCGCGCCGGTCAATGCGCTCGATATGAATACCTTTTATACGCCGGGAGCCAGGGGGTACACCGATTATCCCGCGCTGGCCTCATGATGCGGCCCGCCTGGTTACTCGGCGGCGGCGCTGCTCCGGCGCTGACGAAGCGTCTCGGCCAGTTGAAACACCGCCATGGCGTAAAAGCTCGAACGGTTGTAGCGGGTAAGGACGTAGAAATTGTCAAAACCCAGCCAGTATTCGGCCGCCTTGCCGGGTGAGGCGAGATCGACCAAGGCCACTTTGGCTGCCGGTTCGGCGCTGGTGATGATGCCCTGTTCCTGCAATTCGCTGACCAGCACACTGGGGCGGATGCCCGCCGCGAGCAGGGCCGGGACAGCTTCTTCGGGTACGGCGGCGGCGAGGGCGACCGGCTGCCCGCTTTGCCAGCCGTGCTGCTGGAGAAAATGGGCGACGCTGCCGATGGCGTCGTCGACGCTGGCGGAGAGATCGACCCGTTGATCGCCGTCGAAATCGACGCCGTAGCGGCGCTGGCTGCCGGGCATGAATTGCGGGATGCCGATGGCCCCGGCGTAAGAGCCTTTGATGGTGAGCGGATCGAAGTTGTTTTCACGGGCCAGCAGCAAAAATTGTTCAAGTTCGCCGCGAAAGAAATCGGCCCGTGGCGGGTAAGCAAAAGCCAGCGTGGCGAGCGCCTCAAGCACGCCAAAGCCGCCGGTGTTCTGGCCATATTCGGTTTCGACGCCGATGATGGCGACGATGATTTCCTCCGGCACGCCGTAAAAGGCGCGGGCGCGGGCCAGCGTCGCCGGGTGCGCCTGCCAGAAACGCAGGCCGCCCTTGATCCGCCGTTCATTGACGAAACGGGACCGATAGCGTTCCCACGAGCGTTGCTGGGGCGTTTCCGGCGGCAGGATGAGTTGCAGAACCCGCTGATTGGGCTGGATCTGGGCAAACTGGCCGAGCACTTCGGCGGCATTGAAACCCTGACGTTGTTCGAGATCAAGGGCAAATTCGCTGACTGCCGGGTCGTCGGCGAAGGCGGGCGGCGGTTCGGCGGCGATGGCCTGGCCCAACGAGGCGGCAGAGAGCAGGGCGGCAAAAAAAAGTTTCAAGAATGCTCCATCAAGGCAAACGCGCGACGGCTGCGCGCAGGGGTTTGAGATCGCCGCCGCGACCGTAGCGGGCGAGCAGGTAGCTGGCGACAACCCGGCTCACCGGCGCGGCCAATTCGGGGCGCTCCTCGGCGACACGGGCGGCGAGGGCGAGCGGAGTTTCCCAGGAGGCGCAGTGTATCCGTTTGCGGGTGAGACGGCGCAAAGCTCTTTGCCATAGCCGGGCGGCGGGATCGAGACGCCGCTGCTGGCGCATCGCCCAGATGAGGCTGATGGCGAACAGGATCGCGGTGGCGACGCCAAGGGCAGCGGCGAGATTGCGCCAGTCGGCGTCGGGCAGGCCAAAGCGGGCCATGAGATCGCGTTGCCGCTCGCGGTCAAAGCCGAGCACCTGCTGGTTCCAGGCGTTGTTGAGGGCTTCCCAGCGGTAGCGCAGCGGGCGCAGCCAGTCGGTTTGCGCGCGCAGCAGCACCGGCAGCGGTTCGCCTTCCGGGAGCGCGGTGGCGATGCCGGTTTCAATGCGGGTCGGCGAGACGGCGGCGGTTGGGTCGACACGAACCCAGCCGCGCTCGGCCAGCCAGACTTCGGCCCAGGCGTGGGCATCCGACTGGCGGACGACGATGTAGCCATCGACCGGATTTTTTTCGCCGCCCTGATAGCCGGTGACGACGCGGGCCGGGACGCCCGCCGCCCGCATCAGGGTGACGAAGGCGGCGGCATAGTGTTCGCAAAAGCCCCGCCGGGTGGTGAAGAGAAAGTCGTCGATACTGTTTTCGCCAAGCAAGGGCGGTTGCAGGGTGTAGAAAAATTCGCTGGCAAAGAGGCCAAGCGCCTTGTTCACCAGAGCTTCCGGCCCATTGCCCTCGCTCTGCCAGCGGTGGGCGAGTTCGACGGCGCGCGGATTGCTGGCGGGCGGCAGGGTGAGGTTGCGTTGCAGCACAGGCGCTCTTTCCTCGATATTGAAACGGTAATCGAGCACCGAACTGAAACGGTAGCGTTGGCGGTCAATGATCGGCTGGCGGCTGTTGGCGGTCAGCGTGCTGCTGAGGATGACGTCGTCCGGCAGGACGCTGGGGGCGTCGAGGGCGAGCAGCCAGCGTTGGTTATGGCCTTCCAGCGTCATCTGGTAGCTGACGGGCTGGCTCTCGAAGCGCAGTTGGGGGCGCGGCCCCCGGCCGGAAAAGACCTGCGGGCGGGGATGCCAGGTTTGACCGTCAAAATTTTCCAGCACCGGGCCGCGCCAGTAGAGGCGGCCTGGCGGCGGCGATTCGCCGTCAAAAAAGACGCGGAAAGCGATTTCGCCGCTCTGGGCGAGATTGGCGATACTGCCCGGTGTCATCGTTTCCGACAAACCCGTGAGTCCGGCGTGGGCGTCGCGCGGCAAGCCCCAGAGCGGGCCGGGGATGCGCGGGAACAAGAGGAACAGCGCCAGCATCAGGGGCAGCGCCTGCACCGAGAGGACAGCGGCGTGGCGCAGCGTGCCGCGCACCGTCGCCGCCGCGCCGCCGTGGATGCGGATCAGGGTCGCCGTCACCAGCCACAGGGCGGCCAGCAGCCACAAACCGGTGGCGATGCTTTGCGAATAAAAATAATGGGTGAGCAGCAAAAAATAGCAGAGGATGACGACCACCAGCGCATCGCGCCGACTTTTCAGTTCGAGCAGTTTCAGGCTCATCAGCATGACCAGCACGGCGACTCCGGCATCGCGTCCGAACAGGGTGCGGAATTCATACAGCACCGCCGCGCAGCCGCCGATGACGACCAGCGTCAGCAGCCAGCGGCGGGGCAGCCGCAGGTCGCGCTGCCACAGCCAGCCCGACCAGGTAAACAGCAGGACGACGAAGGCGCTCAACCACAGCGGCAGATGGGCGAAATGCGGCAGCACGGCAGCCAGCGCCGCCAGCAGCAGCCAGGGCGTCGCCTGATGATCGAGGGCTTCGCTGGCGGGCGTGCTCATGGAACGGCCAAGGCCAGGGCTTCGAGGCAGCGGCAGCGGTGCCGCTCGCCCGCTCCGGCGGCGATGTCGTCGCCCGGCAGCCGCAGGGCATAGCGCGCACCCAGAGCGTCCGCCGCCAGCACCCAGCCGGTCAGGATTGACAAGCGGGTTTCAAAGGGCAGGGCCGGATCGGTCAAAACCCAATCGAGCCGCAACTCGACTTCCGCGCCGCCAGCAAACTGCTTGACCTGCAAGGGCTGAAAAGGGGCGCGGGCGCTTGCCTTCCAGGCGACGTGGCGGGGTGAATCGGCCGCCTGACGCGGGCGGAAACCGGCAAAATCCTCGTCGCCGCCCTCGCTGCCGCATTCGCCGCCAAGGAGCGTCGGCGAGGCGGGCGGCAGCGGCGAATCGAGCGGCGCCGGATAGACGAGGCAGCGCATTTCCGGCTGCAAATAACTCCAGGCGCGAAAAAAGCCAAGCGGATAGCGCGTCCACAGCCGCACCCGCGGCAAAACCAGCCAGCCGCGCTGCTGGGCGGGCAACGGCAGGCTGGCGAGCGCGGTTGAACCGCCCTGGATGTCGACGCGGGTCGGTTTGGCGGCCAATACGCCCACTTTCTTTGACGTGAGAGAAACAATCCTCTCCAATACACTCCTCCTTGATGGGAGAGGGGTTGGGGGAGAGGGTGGAGAAAGCGCCTCCAGCTCCAGCGCCAGACGCGGGTCATCGCGTTCATTGCCGAGCCGCAGCGGGAAGTGTGCCGTTTCCCCGGCAAACACCGGCTCGCATCGCCCCGGCGTGATGACGAGGCCATGCAGATTGCGGAAGGTATGGACCATGCCATTGACGCCGATACCGACAAGGAGAAAAACCAGGGCATGACCCAGCGCCAGCGTGTAATTGATGGCGCCAATCAACATCACCGCCAGCGCCCCGGCAAACAGCAGACCGGCCCGCGTCGGCAGAATGAACACCCGCCGCTGACCAAGCCGAGTCGAGGCCGTGCCATCGCTTTGCCAGCGGAACAGGCGTTGGCGGAGCGTGGCGAGGAGGGTCATGGGGCTTGCCGGGCCGAGGCGTGTTTCATTTTTTCTTCGTCATTGCCAGGATTCGTTCCAAGCTGCTCCTAGCATGTGCGTCGGCGTTCTTGATGAGCGTTTCCGGCTTGTTGGCCTTGCCGAACAGGAAGGCAGCGACGATGCGCGCCTCATAATCGTCAAATTCAAGCTTGACCATGGCGTCAGCGATGGCCGCCAGGGTTTCCGGCTGGTCGAGTCCAGTGATTTTTTTCCGGTATTCGTAGCTCTCATCGACATGCGGTTCGCTCATGCCGATGATGGAACAAACCAGTGCCTCGGCATTTTGTGGGTTGATTCCGTATTTTTCCAGATAGGCCAGGACAAAGATATCAGGGGCGAGAGAATGCTCGATGTCATTTTGCGCCATGAAGGTTTGCATGATGTCATGATTATCGGCACTGGCCATGACCAGGGCGAAAGTCGCATAACCGCCACACGGCACGGCGGCTTCGTCGCTGTAATAACGGACATCGCCAATGACTATCGTCACGTATTCTTTCATTTTCGGCCATAAGGCAGGATAGCGGGCGCAGTTGTTCCAGAATAGTTGTGCTTTGGTTTTTGGCAGTTTTTGGATATAGTTTTTCTCTCTCGAGTTGAATTTGATTGCATAGTCGAAGGGAAAGCCAGACTTTATCAAACGGATAATATAGTCGAGCATGGCGTGGTAGGCGTCTACGGATTCTTCTTTCA
This sequence comes from Azonexus sp., assembly GCA_031277255.1. Lineage (GTDB taxonomy): Bacteria > Pseudomonadota > Gammaproteobacteria > Burkholderiales > Rhodocyclaceae > Azonexus. The sequence continues at coordinate 4,577 of JAITMS010000101.1, read as the reverse complement.
GTTTGAAGTCGATGATTTTGGTCACGTCATTGGCGTTGCATGTCACCAGATCATCCTTGTATTGCGTGATTTCGGAAGCAATCAAGCCAGAGCCGAATTTCAGGATATTCCTGGCTTCCTTGCTGCCGCGTTCGGCCACGGTTTGCAGGGCGTTGCAGGCATCATTCTTCCGGTATTCGTCGGCGTGATCCATCATGCCCATGCAAATGCGGCAGGCCAGATGAAACATGTCTTCCGTGATCTGCGGTTTGCTTTTCGGATTGGTCAAGGCATACGCCGCGAGAATCAAGGCATCGGCGAGCATTACCCAATCCGTTCCTTTATCTTCGGATGTTTTCCAGTGGCGAGCACAATTGAGCATCCAGTCATAAAATGTCGTCAGGGTTTCTATCCCAAGCTCATCGTAGAGATCCGTGGCGGCAATGCGGAAAATATTTTTGAAAGAAAATTCAATGGCTTCCAGATTCTCGGTTTCATATTCTTTCTTGATAATGAAATCGCGGATCAATTGCGTTCTGTATCGCAGCCGTTTTTCGTCCTGGGCAATGATGGTTTTTGGGCTTATACCATCGCCGGTATTGATGCCTGCCTTGGCGTCATAGAGGCCGCCCCATTCTTCGTCGCAGACCTTTTGGCGTAGCCATGTCTCCAGTGCGGGGGCAATGTCGTTTTCATAAACTTTTGTGGTGATGAAGTTGAAATTCTGGGCGAAATGTTCTTCCATTTTTCCATACTCCAGTGAACTGCCATTGGTATCCAGCATGAAAGAAATTTTATTGGATGCCTCCCAGAAAATATAAATCTTTCCTACCCTGCCGGCGCTGAAACGATCGGCGCCGTAATCCTGAATCTGTCTTCTCAGGTCTTTGCGCGCAATTTGTTCACGCTGTTCCAATGCGGCAAGGAGGGTATTGATAGTGGTTTGGGTTTGTTCGTTCATGGTGGGTATCCTCAGGGAATGGCAACGCTGCGAATCAACCCGGCGATGTCTTCCGCCGAAGCGTGGCCGCTGCCTTGCAGTGAGCGCAGGCGGTGGCGGGCGACGGCGGGGAGTACGGCTTGCACGTCGTCGGGTAGCGCCATGTCGTGCCCGGCGAGCCAGGCCCAGGCGCGGGCGGCGGCCAGGAGGCCAAGACCGGCGCGCGGCGAGAGGCCGTGCTGGAAAGCCGTCGCCTGACGGGTCGCTGCGATGAGCGCCTGAACGTAGTCGATCAATGGCCCGGCGACATGGACGGCGGCGACTTCCTGCTGCAGGCGGGGCAGGGCGCTGGCTTCGAGGAGCGGGGTCAGTTGATCGAGATGCTGGCGCTGGCCGCCGGAAACCAGCAGGCGGCGTTCGGCGGCCTGATCGGGATAGCCGAGTTCGAGGCGCATCAAAAAACGGTCGAGTTGTGATTCCGGCAGCGGAAAAGTGCCGATCTGGTGTATCGGGTTTTGCGTCGCAATGACGAAAAAAGGCCGTGGCAGCGGGCGTGTTTCGCCTTCCGCCGTCACTTGGCCTTCTTCCATCGCTTCGAGGAGGGCGCTTTGCGTTTTCGGCGTAGCCCGGTTGATTTCGTCGGCGAGCAGGAGTTGCGTGAATATGGGGCCGGGCAGAAAGCGGAATCCGCTCTGCTCCCGATCAAAAATCGCTACCCCGGTAATGTCGGCGGGCAGCAGATCGCTGGTGAACTGGATGCGCGCGAACCTGAGGCCGAGCAGGCGCGCCAGCGTCTCTGCCAGCGTCGTTTTGCCCAGACCCGGCAAATCCTCGATCAACAGATGCCCGCCCGCCAGAAGGCAAGCAACGGCCAGGCGGATTTCCTTTGATTTGCCGAGGATGATGTCATCGGCGCGGGTGAGAACGGGGGCCAGGGGGCGCGGCTGGGCGGCGAGGAGCGTCGTCGGCATGGGTTTTTCTGAAAATGACAGGAGCAGAGGATTTTACCGCTTGTCGCAGCGAGCGAGGCCAGACCCGGCGAGAGCGCGGGAAGCGCCAAGGCATGGGTCGCGTCTTCGAGCGTTGGCCCGCTTGAAGCAGAGTGCGGTATCGGAGGATAATGTCCGCTTGACCAGCGCCGCCCGGCGCGCCGGTTTGGAGAAGGAAAGATCACAGTGACCACCACGGCTTTCATTACCCACCGCGACTGCCAGTTGCACGATATGGGTTCGTATCATCCGGAGTGCCCGCAACGTCTCACCGCCATCAGCGATCACCTGATTGCCCAAGGCATTGACGCTTACTTCACCTACCATGAAGCGCCGCTGGCGACTTTTGAACAACTCATGCGCGTGCACCCGGCCTCGCATCTGGAGCGCCTCAAGCGCGCCTCGCCGGAGCAGGGCATCACCCACCTTGACCCCGATACGGCGATGAATCCGCACACCTGGCAGGCGGCCCTGCGCGCTGCCGGGGCCGGTTGCCTGGCGGTTGATCTGGTGATGGGCGACAAATGTGAAAACGCCTTTTGCGCCGTCCGCCCGCCCGGCCACCATGCCGAAAAAACCAACGCCATGGGTTTTTGCTTCTTCAACAATGTCGCCATCGCCGCCCGCCACGCGCTCAAGGCGCATGGTCTGGAGCGGGTCGCCATCATTGATTTCGATGTCCATCACGGCAACGGCACCGAAGATTGCTGCGCGGGCGATGAGCAAATCCTCATGTGCAGCATCTTTCAGCACCCTTTCTACCCCTATTCCGGCACGGAAAACCCGGCGGCCAACATGTGCAACGTGCCGCTGGCGGCGGGCAGCGGCGGCGAAGAACTCCGCGACGCCGCGCTCCAGGTGTGGACGCCGCGCCTCGAAGCCTTCAAGCCGCAGATGATCTTCATCTCTGCCGGTTTCGACGGCCACTACGAAGACGACATGGGCGGCCTCAGCCTGGTCGAAAAGGACTACGCCTGGTGCACCCGGCACCTCAAGGAACTGGCCGCCCGGATGTGCGACAAGCGCATCGTCTCGCTGCTCGAAGGCGGTTACGTGATGACCTCGCTAGCGCGCAGCGTCGGCGCGCACTTGCGGGCGCTGGCCGATCTCTGAAAACGGCGCGCGGTGTTCGGAAATAGCCTGTTCTGCGGTAGAATCCGCGGCGTTTTTTCCCTGCGTTTTTCCTGAGTTTCTTCTGGATTTTTCCTGTTTCCAACGTTTGACTGGATAATTAATGGCGTTGATTGTTCAAAAATACGGCGGCACCTCGGTGGCCAACACCGAGCGCATCAAGAATGTCGCCCAGCGCGTCGCCCGCTTCCGCGCCCAGGGCCATCAGGTCGTGGTGGTGCTCTCGGCCATGAGCGGCGAAACCAACAAGCTGATTGCGCTGGCCAAGGAAATTTCGGCCAGCCCCGACCCGCGCGAACTCGATCAGGTCTGCTCGACCGGCGAGCAAGTCACCATCGGCCTCTTGTCGATGGCCTTGAAAGACATCGGCGTTCCGGCCAAGAGCTACACCGGCGGGCAGGTCAAGGTGCTGACCGACAACACCTTCACCAAGGCCCGCATCCTCTCAATTGACGAGGCCAGTATGCGCCGCGATCTCGATGCCGGTAAGGTCGTCGTCGTCGCCGGTTTTCAGGGCGTCGACGCCGAAGGCAACGTCACCACGCTGGGCCGCGGCGGTTCCGACACCTCCGCCGTCGCCCTGGCGGCGGCGCTGAAAGCCGACGAGTGCCAGATCTACACCGATGTCGACGGCGTCTACACCACCGACCCGCGCGTCGTGCCACAGGCCAAGAAGCTTGATGTCATCACCTTTGAAGAAATGCTGGAAATGGCCAGCCTCGGCTCGAAAGTGCTGCAAATCCGCTCGGTCGAGTTCGCTGGCAAATACAAAGTCAAACTGCGCGTGCTATCGAGCTTCGAGGACGAAGGGGAAGGCACGCTGATTACTGTCGAGGAAGACAAAAACATGGAACAACCGATCATTTCCGGCATCGCCTTCAACCGCGACGAAGCCAAACTGACCCTGCTCGGCGTCCCCGACAAGCCGGGCATCGCCTACCACATTCTCGGCGCCATCGCCGCCGACAACATCGACGTCGACATGATTATCCAGAACGTCGGCGTCGACGGCACGACCGATTTTTCCTTCACCGTCAACAACAGCGATTTCGCCAGAGCCAAAGGCATTCTCGACAAGGTCAAAAGCGAACTGGCCGCCCGCGCGGTCATCGGCGACAACAGCATCGGCAAGGTTTCCATCGTTGGCGTCGGCATGCGCTCGCATCCCGGCGTCGCCTCCCGGATGTTCAAGGCGCTGGCCGACGAAGGCATCAACATCCAGATGATCTCGACCTCGGAAATCAAAATCTCCGTCGTCATCGACGAAAAATACCTCGAACTGGCCGTCCGCGTCCTGCACCGAACCTTCGGCCTCGACCGCGCCGACTGACCCCGGTTGTTGGCAACAAATAGATTTGTCCGGTTTTGTAGCACATGAATTGTCCGCTTTGACCGATGTGGGGAAATAGGTGCAGGGCGTAGCCCGGAAGCCATTTCCCCACATCGGGCGGTCGCGGCGGACTTACGCGGCCACCTTCAAATCGGGCGGTTTGATCTGCCCACGGGCGTCGTACTCGGCAAGCTTCCTTGGGCCATGG
>JAITMS010000011.1 GCA_031277255.1 Azonexus sp. | reverse complement strand
GCCAAAGAGGCACGCCGCCAGCATGACCCGAAACTGGCGCTCGACATCATGCGCGCCTTCGACAAAAATCATCCCGGACACCCGCTGATACCCGATGTCTATTTTCTCAGCGCCTCTATCCTGTGCGAGGACCTGCGCCGGGACGACATGGCCGACCGAATCTTCGCCGCCATCGTCAAACGCTACCCGGAACACGCCTGCGCGGCCCAGGCCGGGAAATACCGCGAAACACTGGCGCGACTGAAAGGGCAGAGCCAGGACGGAACCTGAAAAATTTTGCGCCGCAAAGCGGCGGAAATTGACCGTCCTCAGTCCTCTGTCATCTGTCCTCTGACCCCCGCCCGCCCCGCCGCAAACGCCCGGCGGTTCAGGTCGACCAGTTGCTCCCCTTTTTTCTCGAAGCGCCTCAAGACGCCTGCTTCCAGCACCTCGGCGGGAAAGGGCAGGTGGTCGGCGATGGCGCCGAGCATGACGGTGTTGCCGAGGCGGATGTCGCCCAGTTCGAGCGCGATGCGGGTGGCGTTGAAGGCGACGACGGGGTTGCCAGTGCGGCGGATGTCGCCGAGCGGATCGGCGGGATAGTCAAAGAGGCCGAGTTCGACCACCGGCGGCACCAGGCGGGCGGTATTCATCAGCGTCATGCCGCCCGGTTTCAGCATGTGCTGCCAGCGCATCGCTTCGGCGGATTCGAAGCCGAGCAGCAGATCGGCTTCTCCCGGCGTGATCTGCGGCGACAGGACGTGGGGGCCGAAGCGCAGATGCGAGGAGACGACGCCGCCGCGCTGGGCCATGCCGGCGACTTCGGTTTTTTTGGCGTCGTGGCCGATGGCGATGGCGGCTTCGGCGAGAATTTCGCTGGCGGTCATCACGCCCTGACCGCCGATGCCGACGACGAGAATGTTGGTGATGGCGCTCATGCCTGGCCTTCTTCCCTGACAAAATGGATCGGCGCGGCCGGTTGGTGATGGACGATGGCTTTCGGCGCGCAGGGCTGGAGGCAGAGGCCGCAGCCGGTACAGACCGCGGTTTCGATGCGGACGAAGGCGAGATCGACTTCCCGGCCGCTTGGTTTGACTTCCTTGCCGCGGCGGCTGACGTGGATGGCCGGGCAGCCGACATCGAGGCAGTTGCCGCAGCCGGTGCATTGGTCGTCGATGACGGCGTAGGGCTTGAGCTTGTGGTAGTCCTTGATCAGCACGCAGGGCTGGTTGGTGATGATGACCGACACTTCCGGCACTTTGATTTCTTCGCGGATGGTCTTGAACAGCACCGGCAACTGGTAGGGATCGACAACGTGGATGCGCTCCTCCTTGACGCCCAGGGCCGCCACCAGTTTGGCGAAGTCGATGCGCGGCGCGGCCTCGCCGTAGAGGTCGCGGCCATTGCCGGGATTGTCCTGGCCGCCGGTCATGCCGACGGCGCGGTTATCCAGAAGCAGGACGGTGACGTTGCCCTTGTTGTACACCATGTCGAGCAGCCCCTGCATGCCCATGTGGAGAAAGGTCGAATCGCCGATCACGGCGACGATGCGCTTGTCCTTGTCGGCTTCGCCGCGCCCTTTGTCCATGCCGAGCGCGACGCCCATCGAGGCGCCCATCGAAACGCAGGTGTCAAGCGCGTTCCACGGGTGGCCCGCGCCCAGCGTGTAGCAGCCGATGTCGCCGGAAATGTTGAGATTACGCACCTGCGACAGCGTGTAATAGACGCCGAGATGCGGGCAGGCGACGCACATGGTCGGCGGCCTTGGGAAGACCGTCAGCGGCGCAAACGGCGCGGCGGGCGGCTCCGGTTCGCCAAGCAGCCGGGCGATGGCGGGTTTCAGGACATTGGGCGACAACTCGCCCTGAAGCGGCAGAATGGCCTTGCCGATGACCGTCAGGCCCGCCGCCTTCAATTCATTTTCGACCAGCGGCTCGACTTCCTCGACGACGACGACTTGCTCGACCCGCCCGGCCAGCGCGCGACATTTGTCGACCGGCAGCGGATGCGAAAAGCCGAGCTTCAACACCGGCGCGTCAGGGAAAGCTTCCCGGACGTGCATGTAAGCCGGGCCGGAGGCAATGAAGCCGAGCCGGCGGTCGCTGCCGTCCTCGATGACGTTGAGCGGCGAGGCTTCGCTGGCCGCGCGTAGTTCAATATCGCGCTGGAACATCAGGGGAATGCGCTTGACGGCGTTGCCCGGCACCATGACATAACGCCCCGCGTTCTTCTCGAACCCCGCGCCAACCCGCGCCAGCCGCTCGCCGACCGTGACCAGCCCCTTGACGTGATTGATGCGCGTCGTCATGCGCACAATCACGGGAACCTGAAACCGCTCCGACAACTCGAAGCCCGCCCTGGTCATGGCGTAGGCTTCCTGCGAATCCGCTGGCTCGAACACCGGCACATGGGCAAAACGCCCCCAGTAGCGGGAATCCTGCTCATTCTGCGAAGACGACAGCCCGACATCGTCGGCAATGGCGATGACGAGACCGCCGACCACGCCGGTCAGGGTCAGGGTCATCAGCGCGTCGGCGGCGATGTTCATGCCGACGTGCTTCATGCAGCAAAACGCCCGCGAACCGGCATAAGCCGCGCCGATGGCGACTTCCAGCGACACCTTCTCGTTGACCGACCACTCGGCGTAAATGTCCGGGTAGGTCGAAATCACCTCCATCATCTCGGTCGACGGCGTGCCCGGATAGGCGGCGGCCACCTTGACACCCGCTTCCCAAACGGCGCGGGCGACGGCCTCGTTGCCGGACAACAGATGACGGCTGGCGGCGAGTGCTGGCATGACTGCGGCCATGGTTGCTCCTGTCAATGATGCGAAATTGACAATTATAGGAGGAATCGGGCCGGGTACTGTTTTGATGCGGCGCAAACCGTTGCCCTGCCCGGTCTTCGGTATACGGACGGCAGGCTGGGGACGGGGGATTTGTTCACAACCCGCCGACCCAATGGGCAACGGGTTCGCTCAGAAAATCTTCGATGGCGATGCCGTCGCCGCCGACCAGCAGGCTGCGCCACGGCTTGAAGGCCTGCGTGAAGGCCGCCGTACCCGCGTGCGCCAACGGCGCGCGACCGCTTTTGACTTCAATGGCGGTCAGCTGGCCTCTGGCTTTGGCGATGAAATCGACTTCGTGATTGCGCTCGCGCCAGTAATGCACAGCGCAGACGCCCAGCATGGCGGCATTGGCCAGATGCGCGCCGACGGCGGATTCGACCAGCCGCCCCCAGAATTCGCGGTCGGCGCGCGCTGCGGCGAGGCTATAACCGCTGGCCGCCGTCATCAGGGCGGTATTGAATACTTGCAGCTTGGGGCTGGAGCCTCGGCTGCGCGCCACGTCGCCCGCGTATTTAGGCAGGCCGCAGACCATGCCCGCGCTGGCGAGCAGTTCCAGATAATGCGCCAGCGTGGTGCTGTTGCCCGCGTCTTGCAGTTGCCCCAGCATTTTGGTGTAAGAAAGAATTTGCCCGGAATAACGGCAGCTCAACTCGAACAGCCGCCGCAACAGCGCCGGTTTGTCCACGCGGGTGAGCAGCAGCACGTCGCGGGCAATCGAGGTTTCGATCAGACTGTCGATGATGTAGCGCGCCCAGCGTTGCGGCTCGCCGATCAGTGACGCGGCGCCGGGATAGCCGCCGTAGAAGATGAATTGATCCAGCGACCAGCCAAAGGCCGCGCGCATTTCGGCAAACGACCAGTGCGGCAAGGTGATGGTTTCAAAGCGTCCCGCCAGGCTTTCAGTCAAGCCCTGCGCCATCAGGAGCGGCGCCGAACCCAGCAACACGGCCTGGAGCGGGCGCTGGGCGCGGCTGTCTTCGTCCCACAGGCGCTTGACGGTTTCCGACCAGGCCGGGATTTTCTGGATTTCATCGAGCGCCAGCACCGCGCCGCGCCGGTCGGTGATGGACAAACGCGCCGCCTCCCACTGTTGGGCGATCCAGTCCGCGCCGCGCAGGGTCGGTTCGTCGGCGCTGGCATAACGCACCGGCCCCGCCAGCGTTTGCGTCACCTGCTGCACCAAGGTCGATTTGCCCACCTGACGCGGCCCGGCGACCACCTGAATGAAGCGGCGCGGTTCATTCAGCCGCGCCGCCAGCGTGGCAGCCTGCGGGCGCATGAATGTTGTTTTACTCATCATATTGAGTAATTTTACTCAGTGTTTTGAGTAAAACAAGCCGAACTTATGATGCCGCTGTCTTTTCCGCCACGGCTTCCGGTTTGTTGATCCAGGCCACCAGTGTGTAACTGACGATGAGCAGCAGGAACCATGCGCCCAGCTTGCCGAACTTGACCATGTTCCAGCCCGCCGCTTGATGCGGGTAGGCCCAGGTCTGCGTCCAGGTGCCGATGTTTTCCGCGAACCAGATGAACAGGCTGACGAGAAACAGGCCGAGCAAGAGCGGCATCCGCCGGTACGCGCGGTGGATGCGGTAATGCACCCAGGTTCTGCCAAGCAGAACGGCGCAGGCGGCGAACAGCAGCAGACGGAAATCAACGATGTAGTGATGCAGAAAGAAGTTGACGTAGATCGCGGCGGAAAGCAGCCCGAGCAACCACAGCGGCGAATGGCGGACAAAGCGGAAAGCGAACAGCCGCCAGCAACGCGCGATGTAACTGCCGATGGCGGCATACATGAAGCCGGAAAATAGCGGCACGCCGCCGATGCGGAAAAACGCCGCTTCTGGATAGACCCAGGAACCGGCGTGGGTCTTGAAAATTTCCATCGCCGTACCGATGACGTGATAGACCAGAATCACCTTGGCTTCTTCCAGCGTTTCCAGACGGGAGGCGAGCATGATCGCCTGAATGAGCAAGGCGGCGATGAACAGAAAATCATAGCGCGAGAGCAGCGCATCCCGCGGATAGAAATAATGGGTGGCGAGGAGCAACGCGACCAAGACGCCGCCGAACAGGCAAGCCCAGGCCTGCTTGACGCCAAAGCGCAGAAATTCGTAAAGGAAGGCGCGCCCGCGATGCCCTTCTGCCCACGCGCTCAGCCGTGCTTCACGCGCCTGAAAGCGGGCGATCAGCGGCCACGGGGAGGCGGTGCGGGGCATGACAGGCGACATGAGCAGATGATACGGCCAGCCGGTATCCGCCACGGCAGCCGGTGACAAAAATAGCCGCCTGGCGCATCGCCGTCAGACGCAAAAACCCCGGCGCCGTTATTGCGCAATACGAATTTTGATTTTACAATATGAAAAATAATCAAGGGCAAATCATTCGCCCGCCAGCCGCCGTAAAGCGTTAAAGTTGCTTGCCGCATGGGTAATCAGAACGAAAACAGGAGACAAATCATGGCCGATCAACCCAACCCGCCGCTCGCCGATCACGATCCGCAGGAGACACAGGAATGGCTGGATGCCCTCGATGGCGTCATTGCCCAGGAAGGGGCGGAGCGTGCGCACTTTCTGATCGAGCAACTGATCGGCCAGGCGCGGGAGGCGGGCATCGACATTCCCTATTCGGCCAATACCGAGTACATCAACACCATTCCCGCCGACCAGCAGCCGAAATATCCGGGCCAGCCGGATCTGGAAATCAGGCTGCATTCCTACATCCGCTGGAACGCGATGGCGATGGTGGTGCGCGCCAACAAGGAAACCAATGTCGGCGGTCACATCGCTTCTTTTGCCTCGGCGGCGGCCTTGTATGACGTGGGTTTTTCGCATTTCTGGCACGCCCCGTCGGCGGCGCATGATGGCGATCTGGTGTTCTTTCAGGGCCACGCCATCCCCGGCATTTACGCCCGCGCCTTCATGCTTGGCCGCCTGAGCGAGGAGCAACTGGATCACTTCCGCCAGGAAACCGGCGGCAAGGGCATTTCTTCTTACCCGCATCCGTGGCTGATGCCGGATTTCTGGCAGTTTCCGACGGTTTCGATGGGGCTGGGGCCGATTCAGGCCATTTATCAGGCGCGTTTTATGAAATATCTCGCTTCGCGCGGCCTGATCGACGCCGGGCGGGCGGCGGCGCGCAAGGTCTGGGCTTTTCTTGGCGACGGCGAAACGGACGAGGTCGAGTCGCTGGGCGCCATCGGCATGGCCGGGCGTGAGCAGCTCGATAACCTGATTTTCGTCATCAACTGCAATCTGCAGCGGCTCGACGGCCCGGTGCGCGGCAATGGCAAGATCATTCAGGAACTCGAAAGCGAATTTCGCGGCGCTGGCTGGAATGTCATCAAGCTGGTCTGGGGCACGCACTGGGACGCGCTGTTTGCCCGCGACAAAAAGGGCATCCTCAAAAAGCGCATGATGGATTGCGTCGATGGCGAATATCAGACCTTCAAGGCCAAGAACGGTGCTTACGTCCGCGAATATTTTTTCAACACGCCGGAACTGAAGGCGCTGGTCGCCGACTGGACGGATGACGAGATCTGGCAACTGAATCGCGGCGGTCACGACATTTTCAAAATCTTTGCCGCCTATCAGGCGGCGGTTCAGCATCCGGGCCAGCCGACGCTGATCCTGGCCAAGACCATCAAGGGTTTCGGCATGGGCCAGGCGGGCGAGGCGATGAATATCTCGCACCAGCAGAAAAAACTCGATCACGAGCAGATTCGCCGTTTCCGCGACCGCTTCAATCTGCCGGTGCCGGACGAAGAAATCGACCAACTGCCCTACCTTAAATTCCCGGAAGATTCCGAGGAATACCGCTACCTGCGCCAGCGGCGCATGGATCTGGGCGGCTTTCTGCCCGCCCGCCGCCGCCAGGCCGCGCCGCTCGACGTGCCGGGGCTGGATAAGTTCGACGCGCTGCTGAAGGCTTCCGGTGAAGGGCGCGAACTGTCGACCACGATGGCCATCGTCCGCCTCATCAACATGCTGTTGAAGGACAAAGCGGTCGGTCGGCACGTCGTACCCATCGTCCCTGACGAGTCGCGCACCTTTGGCATGGAAGGCATGTTCCGCGCCGTCGGCATCTGGAACCAGCAGGGCCAGAACTACGTGCCGGAAGACCACGATCAGTTGATGTTCTACAAGGAATCGAAAAACGGCCAGGTGTTGCAGGAAGGCATCAACGAAGCGGGCGCGATGAGCGACTGGATCGCCGCCGCCACGGCTTACTCGGTGCATGGCGTGCAGACCATTCCGTTTTACATCTGCTATTCGATGTTCGGCTTGCAGCGCACCCTGGATCTCGTCTGGGCCGCCGCTGACCAGCGGTCGCGCGGCTTTCTGATCGGCGGCACGGCGGGCCGCACGACCTTGAACGGCGAAGGTTTGCAGCACGAGGACGGGCACAGCCAGATTCTAGCCAACCTCGTCCCCAACTGCGTTTCCTACGACCCGACCTTCCAGTACGAAGTCGCCGTCATCGTCGCCGACGGTTTGCGCCGGATGCACGTCGAGCAGGAAGATGTTTTCTACTACCTGACGGTGATGAACGAGAATTACGAGCATCCCGAGATGCCCGCCGGGGCCGAGGCCGACATTCTCAAAGGCATGTACGCCTTCCGCCGGAGCGCGGCCAGCGCCGGGGTCGGGCCGCGCGTGCGCCTGCTCGGTTCTGGCGCGATCTTCCGCGAAGTCATCGCCGCCGCCGATCTGCTCAAAGCCGATTGGGGCGTCGAGGCCGATCTCTGGAGTTGTCCGAGCTTCAACGAACTGGCCCGCGACGGACAGGACGCCGCCCGCTGGAACCTGCTGCATCCGCTCGCCGAGCCGCGCCGCTCGCACGTCGAGGAAAAACTCGCCGACAGCGACGGTCCGGTCGTCGCGGCGACCGACTATGTCAAGCTCTACGCCGAGCAGATTCGCCCCTTCGTCAAGTCCACTTACATCACGCTGGGCGCTGACGGCTTTGGCCGTTCCGACACGCGCGAAAAGCTGCGCCACCACTTTGAGGTCGACCGCTACTGGGTGACGCTGGCGGCGCTCAAGGCGCTTGCCGACGAAGGCCGGATCGCCCGCGAAAAGGCGCTGGCGGCGCTGGTCAAATACAACCTCGATCCGGCCAAGCCGAATCCGATGAGCGTTTAGAACGGTTTTTACTCAAATGCTTACACTCCCGTTCGGGCTGAGCTTGTCGAAGCCTGTCCTGAGCTTTGTCGAAGGGCCCGTTCTCCGCACCGCCCTTCGACAGGCTCAGGGCGAACGGACGAGAGGTAAGCGACGTCAACAAATGAAGCAAAAATGCTCCAAGGAGCGGCCATGAGTCAGATCATTGAAATCAAGGTTCCCGACATCGGCGATTTTTCCGCCGTGCCGGTGATCGAACTGTTCGTCAAACCCGGCGACGTGATTAAGGCCGACGACGCCATCGTCACGCTGGAATCGGACAAGGCGACGATGGACGTGCCGTCTCCGGTCAGCGGCACAGTCAAGGAGGTGCTGGTCGAATTGGGCGCCAAAGTCAGCGAAGGCGCGTTGTTGATCCGGGTGGAAGCGGCTGCGGCGGCCGCCGCTCCGCCCGCCCCTTCCCCATCCCCTCCGTTCGAGCCGGGGGCAGGCGCTCTCCCGCCAGCGGGCGAGGAACTTTTGCCGCCGCAGCCGCTTTCACTCCCCTCTCCCGCGAGCGGGAGAGGGGCTGGGGGAGAGGGAACGGGCGCAACTTCGGGAACTCCCGCGCCAGCAGGCGTCCGTACCCACGCCTCGCCCTCCGTCCGCGCGTTTGCCCGCGAACTGGGCGTCGATCTGGCCAAAGTCCCCGCCACCGGGCCGAAGAGCCGCATCCTCAAGGAAGACCTCAGCCGCTACGTCAAGGGCGTGATGCAAGGCGCAGCGAGCGCCCCGGCGGCGGCTGGCGGCGGGGCGCTTGACCTCCTGCCCTGGCCGCAGGTCGATTTCAGAAAATTCGGCGAGATTGAAATCCAGCCGCTGTCGCGCATCCAGAAAATTTCCGGCCAGAACCTCGCCCGCAACTGGGTGATGATTCCGGCGGTGACCTATCACGAAGACGCCGACATCACCGATCTCGAAGCCTTTCGCGTCCTCCTGAACAAGGAGAACGAAAAAGGCGGCGGCGGCAAATTGACCCTGCTGGCCTTTCTCGTCAAAGCCTGTGTCAAGGCGCTGCAAACATTCCCGGTCTTCAACGCCTCGCTCGACGGCGACAATCTGGTGCGCAAAAAGTATGTCAACATCGGCTTCGCCGCCGATACGCCCAACGGCCTGGTCGTGCCGGTCATCAAGCAGGCCGACCGCAAATCGGTCCTGGAAATCGCCCAGGAATCCGGCGAACTGGCCAGACAGGCGCGTGACGGCAAATTGAAGCCCGCCGACATGCAGGGCGCCTGCTTCACCATTTCCAGCCTTGGCGGCATCGGCGGCACGGGTTTCGCGCCCATCGTCAATGCCCCGGAAGTCGCCATTCTCGGCGTCAACAAAGCGGCCATGAAGCCGGTCTGGGACGGTCAGCAGTTTGCCCCGCGCCTGATCCTGCCGCTGTCGCTGACGGCGGATCACCGCGTCATCGACGGCGCGCTGGCGACCCGCTTCAATGTTTACATCGCGCAACTGCTGGCGGATTTCCGCCGCGTCGCGCTGTAAGGGAGGGCGGCATGAGTCTCGTTGAAGTCAAGGTTCCCGACATCGGCGATTTTGCCGACGTGCCGGTGATCGAGTTGTTCGTCAAACCCGGCGTCACCATCCAGGTCGACGACGCCATCTGCACCCTCGAATCGGACAAGGCGACGATGGATGTGCCCTCGCCCGTCGCTGGCGTGGTCAGGGAAGTGTTGATAGCGCCTGGCGCGAAGGTGAGCGAAGGCGTGTTGCTGCTCAAGGTTGAGGCAGACATAGCGGAAGCTGCTGCCGTTCCGCCGCCGCCAGGTGATCGTCCCTCTCCCCTCGAGGGAGAGGGAAAGAGGGAGAGGGGGGGGAGCCTCGATACTGCTCAACCCCTCTCCCCAACCCCTCTCCCACAAGGGGAGAGGGGCTTCGACGCAGGCCCGGCGGATGCCGAATACGATCTCGTCGTGCTTGGCGGTGGCCCCGGCGGTTATTCCGCTGCTTTCCGCGCCGCCGATCTGGGCCTCAAAACCGTCATCGTCGAGCGTTATGCCACGCTCGGCGGCGTCTGTCTCAATGTCGGCTGCATCCCGTCCAAGGCCCTGCTGCACGCCGCCGGAATCATCGAGGAAGCGCAACACGCCGCCGAACTGGGCATCGCCTTCGCCGCGCCGCAAATCGACATCGACCGCTTGCGCGCCCACAAAAACAAGGTCGTCGGCAAGCTCACCGGCGGCCTCGCCGGGATGGCCAAAGGGCGGAAAGTCGATGTTGTTCGCGGCTATGGCGGCTTCCTCGACCCGCATCATCTCGACGTTGAAGTCACCGACGGCGCGGGGCAGGATAAAACCGGCGAGAAGCGGCTGATCCGCTTCAAACAGTGCGTCATCGCCGCCGGTTCCGCCGCCGTGCATCTGCCCTTTCTGCCGGATGATCCGCGCATCGTCGATGCGACCGGGGCGCTGGCTTTGCCGACTTTTGGCAAAAACGCGCTGCCGCAAACCATGCTGGTCATCGGCGGCGGCATCATCGGCCTCGAAATGGCCACCGTCTATTCGACGCTGGGGGCCGCCGTCGACATTGTCGAGATGCTGGACGGCCTCATGCAAGGCCCGGATCGGGATGCCGTCAAAGTCTGGGAAAAACAGAATAGCCGCCGTTTTGGCCGCATCATGCTGAAAACCCGCGTCACCGCCGTCGAAGCCAGAGACGACGGCCTCTGGGTAACGTTCGCGGGCGACAACGCCCCCGCCGCAGCCAGCCGCTACGACTTCATCCTCGAAGCCGCCGGACGCCGCCCGAACGGTAAAAAAATCGCCGCCGACAAAGCGGGCGTCAGCGTCGATGAACGCGGTTTCATCCCGGTCGACGCGCAGATGCGCACCAGCGCGCCGCACATCTTCGCCATCGGCGACATCGTCGGCAACCCGATGCTGGCGCACAAGGCCGTGCACGAAGCGCACGTCGCCGCCGAAGCCGCCGCCGGGCAAAAAAGCGCCTTTGACGCGCAAGTCATCCCCGGCGTCGCCTACACACACCCCGAAGTCGCCTGGGCTGGCGTTACTGAAGCGCAGGCGAAACAGGAAGGCCGCCCGGTCGAGATCGCCAGATTCCCCTGGGCCGCCTCTGGCCGCGCCATCGCCAATGGCGCTGATTACGGCTTCACCAAGCTGCTGTTCGATGCCGAAACGCAGCGCCTCATCGGCGGCAGTATCGTCGGCCCGGCAGCGGGCGACATGATCGGCGAAATCTGCCTGGCGATTGAAATGGGCTGCGACGCAGTCGACATCGGCAAAACCATCCACCCGCACCCGACCCTCGGCGAATCCATCGGCCTCGCGGCAGAAGTCGCCCACGGCTCCTGCACCGACGTGCCGCCGCCGCGCAAGAAGTGACCTCTTTCGCCGCGCCGCCGCGTTTTGCTCCCCTCTCCCCTCGTGGGAGAGGGAGACATAGAGCATTTTTTGTTCAAGTCCTTACACTCCCGTTCGTCCTGAGCTTGTCGAAGGACGGTGCGGAGAGAGGAACGGAGGCTTGAACCGGGCTTCGCCTGTCCTGAGCAAAGTCGAAGGGACAGGCTCAGCCCGAACGGTATAGGGTGTGCGCACTTGAATCAAAACCGCCCTACGCGTGCAGGGCGGCGCTCAGGGCGGCGACTTCGTGGGCGGAATCGGCGAGGATGGTGCGCAGTTCCTCGTCGCCGACCTGCTGGTTGATGTCGGCCAGCAGTCCGCGTGTGCCCATGCCGGAGAGTTCGGCCAAGGGCGATTCGACCGGCGTCAACTGGTCGGCCAGCAGCAGGGTGTCGCCCAGGTTTTGCGCGGGCAGCGCGAGATAGCCTTGCCACAGGGTGTCGATGGCCTCCTGCACGGGTTCCGGCACGTCCAGCGCCGCCAGCACGCAGCGTCCGATGGTTGCCTCGTGCTCGCCCAGCCAATGTTCGAGACTGCTGTCGAGCAGGCCGGGGAAAGCGTCGGCGCGGGCAATCAGGTAAAAGCCGCCGATTTCGTGCACGATACCGGCGAAAAAGGCGATTTCCGGGTCGAGACGGGTGACGCGGGCGGCGATGACGCGCGACAGGGCGGCGACGTGGGCCGAGTGCTGCCAGAGCCGGGCGGCGAGGGCGCGATATTCCGGGCGGGCAGGCAGGCTGGCCATCTGGCGGACGATGATGGCGGCGGCGAGGCTTTTCAAGGTATTGAAGCCAAGGCGCATGATGGCGCTGCGCACGTCGCTGGTTTTTTTGCCGGTCGGGTTGTAGGTGACCGAATTGGCAATGGCGACGACGTGGGCGGCGAGCATCGGGTCGGCGGCGACCAGACGGCCCAACTGCGCGTCAGTGCAGTCGGGATCATCGAGCAGACGCTGCATCCGCAGCGCGATGTCGGCATGGGTAGGAAAAACGATGTCACCGCGCAGCGCGTCGGCAACGATGTTTTCCAGCGCAGCCTGAGCATTCATATGGTCTCCTTTGCAGAGGACAGAAGACTGAAGACAGAGGGGTAGTCTGTTTTCTGTTGTCTGTTGGTTTGCGCTGGCTCCCGCCAGCGGAAATTTGACTGATGACTGACGACTGAACACCCCTCAGTCTTCTGTCCTCTGTCCTCAGTCAATGATGTCCCTTGCCGTAGTGGATGATGGCCGCCGGGATTTGTTCCAGCGGCAGGGTTTGATCGACGCCGCCGAGTTTGATGGCTTCTTTCGGCATCCCGAAGACGACGCAGCTTGATTCGTCCTGGGCGATGGTGCGGGCGCCGGCCTCGTGCATTTCTTTCATGCCGCGCGCGCCGTCGTCGCCCATGCCGGTCATGATGATGCCGAGCGCGTTGGCCCCGGCAAACTTGGCGACCGAGCGGAACAGGACATCGACCGAAGGCTTGTGGCGATTGACCAGCGGCCCGTCGGCGACGTTGACGACGTATTGAGCGCCGCTCCTTTGCAGCATCATGTGGCGGCCGCCGGGGGCGATCAGCGCCCGGCCCGGCGTCACCCGGTCGCCGTTTTTGGCTTCGCGCACCTCGATCTGGCACAGGTTGTTGAGGCGCTGGGCGAACATGCCGGTGAATTTTTCCGGCATGTGCTGGACGATGACGATGCCTAGCGCCGTCGCTGGCAGTTGGGTCAGCACGGCTTCCAGCGCCTGGGTGCCGCCGGTTGAGGTGCCGATGGCGATCACCTGGTCGGTGGTGCGCGCCAGCGCCCGGTTGCTGGCCGGGGCGAGCATGGCGTCGGCGGTCAGTTTGGGCGGATTCGCCGCCACCGCCGTGCTGGCGCGAACCGCCCGCAGGTTGGCGCGGGCGGCGCTGCGCACGGCGTGCACGATGTCGTTGGCGGCGTCTTCGAGAAAATCCTTGAGGCCGACGGTCGGCTTGGTGATGATCGAGACAGCCCCGGCCGCCAGCGCCTCGAAGGCCGCGCCCGTCCCTTCCCCGGCGAGCGAGGAGCAGACGACGGTTGGCGTCGGATGCTCGGCCATGATCTTTTTGAGAAAGGTGATGCCGTCCATGCGCGGCATTTCGATGTCGATGACCAGCACGTCCGGCCACAGCGACTGCATTTTCTGTAGCGCAAAGAGCGGGTCGGAGGCGACGCCGATCACTTCAATGCCGGGGTCAGCCGCCAGCGCCTTGGAAATGACCTGGCGCACCAGCGCCGAATCGTCGACGAGCAGAACTTTGATTTTTTTAGCCATAGCGATCCATGATACGGACATCCCGGCCTGCTGCAAAGGTTTCAGGCATCAGGGATCGGGAATCAGGGATCAGTGATTGATGCGCGGGTAAAGCCCGCGGAAAACAGCGTGATTCTCGATTCCTGATCCCTGACATCGGATTACGGTTTGCGATAAACGGTCGGCACCACCGGCTCCAGGCGATCGGTAAGGCCGTTGAGCGTTTCCGAATGGCCGATGAACAGATGGCCGCCCGTTTTGAGCCGGGGCAAGAGGTTGTGCACCACCTTGGTCTTGGTCGGCGGATCGAAGTAGATCATCACATTGCGCAAAAAAATCACCTCGAACTGGCCGATGCCGGTTTCCACCGGATTCATCAGGTTGATCTGGCAGAAGCGGGTATTGCGGCGGAGTTCCGGGTTGACGAGAAAGGTGCCGGCCTGCGAGCGCACGCCTTTCAGGCAATATTTGCTCATAAAGCCGGGCGGGATGCCATCGGTGCGCGCCAGCGTGTAGTGACCAGCGGCGGCTTTTTCCAGCACGCGCGTGCTGATGTCCGAACCAAGCACCTCCCACGGCGTATTGGGCAGATTGTCGGCCAGCGTCATGGCCAGGGTATAGACCTCCTCGCCGCTCGAACAGGCGGCGCTCCAGGCGCGGAAAACGCTGCCGCTGTTGCGCTTTTTGAGAATCTTGTCGCGCAGAAACTCAAAATGCTTGGGTTCACGAAAGAAATAGGTTTCGTTGGTGGTCAACAGATCGACCATGACCTGCCGCTCGTTCGGATGCTCGCCGCCGGTCACCAGACGGTAATACTGGAGGAAGCTGCCGAGTCCGTAAAACTGCAAGCGCCGCGACAGCCGACCGACGACCAGCACTTTCTTGGCGTCGGACAGGCTGATGCCGGTGATCTGGTAAATCAGATCGCGGAACAGGGTAAATTCCTGATGGGTGATGGCGAGCTCGGTCATCAGAACAACTCGATTCGCTTGGCGGCGGAATTCTGTTTGGCCGCCAGTTTCGCCGCGTAATTGGCCTCCTCGCGGGCGAGGTCGGCAGCCGTCGTCATGCTGGTTGGCGCGCGGCGGCACCAGACTTCGCCGCTGCCGGGCAGAAACAGCACCTTGCGCGACCACGGGCCGAGAAAGTCGGAGGCAAGCAGCGGAATGCCCTCGCGCTGCAACCAGCCGCGGGTGAATTCGACATTCTGCTGGCCGATGTTTTGCGCCCTGTCACCGCTGACATTGACGATACTGCCGCCGCCGAAGGCTTTGGCGTGCAGCCTTGACTTCCTGGCGCCGCGCGCAAGCAGCGCGTTGACCAGCGATTCCATTGCGTAGTCGCCCGCCAGCAGGGTATCGACCAGACCGTTCGAGCCGTGGCTGATGCTTGGCAGCATGAAATGATTGATGCCGCCGATCCGCAAGGCCAGATCGGACAGACAGACCGCGACGCAGGAGCCGAGCAGGGTCGCCAGTGGCCGCTCCGTCTCGATCGCCCGCTCGCCCGCATGAATGACGTGAGCCTGGCGTTCGAGTTCCTTGACGGGACGCTGGCTGTGGTCATTCATGATGGTGGCGGAGTATCCGGTTAAAGCTGTTTTCGTTCAAATTACAACATACCTGCGCGCTGTTCTCCCCTCTTGTATCTTCTTTTTCATGTAGTTTGGAAGATGTTTTCGGGAAGATGTCCGTAGCCTGTATTCCCTCTGGAGGGCAGAGATGTACCCCGTGGGAGAGCGTATTGCGCGGACGTTGGCCTGTTTGTTGGATACAGCCCGAACAGTTGCTGGT
>JAITMS010000153.1 GCA_031277255.1 Azonexus sp. | reverse complement strand
CTCTGCCTCGGCCAGCGCCCGCGCCAGCAGCTCCTCCGTGCCGACCGTGACGCACGGCCAGTAAATCACTTCGCCGTCGCCATAAAAGGCGTGGAACATCGCGCCATAGACCCGTTCATCCGGGTATTCGGCGCGCACGCGGCGCACGGCGGCGGTCATCTGCGCGACGGCGGCGGCTTCCATGCCCTGCCAGTCAGGGGTTCGATCATTACTCATGGCGACGCCCTTTCTTCTACAGGCCGCCCTTTCGGCGGCAATGGCGCGAAATAACCGACCGCCAGCATCAATGCGCCAACGCCAATGAAGGCGACGATGCGTTCGCCGCCGCCGCTATTGGACAAATCGACCAGGATCAGCTTGACGATGACCAGCGCCAGCAAGGCCGCGCCGGAGAGCCAGACCGGGCGCAGCCCGCGCCGGTGGGCGGCGACCATCAGCGCCAGCGCCAGCAGCGTCCACAGAATGGCGTAGCCGGTCTGCACCAGAAAGCTGTGGTAAAGCAGATAAGCGTTCCACGGCACGGCGAAAACATTGTGGGCGACGCGCAGCCAGAGGGTGCTGATCGCCACCAGCGCCAGCAGCCCCATCGCCGCCCAGAAAACCGGCTGCCGCAAGAACGCCGCGCCCGGCGGCGGCGGTTCCGCCGCCAGCGCCATGCCGCGCCACAGCAGCAGCGTCCCCAGCGCCAGCAACACCGCCAGATCGGTCGGATTCAAGAGCGGGATGTAAGGCAGCGGCGTCGTGTTGCCGGAGGAGTAACAACTGAGGCCGAAAGCGCCCAGCCACAGGAGCAGCGCCAGAGGCAGAGCAGCGCGCCAGTAATAGGCTTCGCCATGCCAGTTGAGCGGCCAGGCCAGACCGCTGCTCACCTCCGGCTGATTGGCGCGGCCCGCCCAGCGCGTCAGGGCGAACAACACCGCCGTCAGGGCGACGACGCCGATGACGCTGGCCCAGGCTGTGCCCCACAAGCCGCCACGGTCGATGCCGCCGTTCAGCGCGTCGCCGAGCAGCACCGCCGCCAGCCAGACGGTGGCGCTGTGCTGCCAGCCCGCCCAGTGGACGAAAACCGGCCCCGGCGTCGCTCCCGCCGCTTGTTCACTCTGCCGCATCAGCCAGAAATGCGCCGCCAGCGCCAGCGGCCAGGCGAGCGCAGCAGGCCAGTCGATCACCGATTGACCGTTGCCCCATTGCGCCAGCAGCGCCAAAGCGAGCAGCGGCAGGCTGAGGCGGGCGGGCCAGGTGGCGGCGGGCCAGTTGACGCGCCGCCCCCACATGAAGAGCGCGGCGGCGGAAAAGAGGGTGACGCCGACCATCAGCCAGGGCGCGACCGGCAGGCTCCAGACCGGCTCTGGCCATTGCCCGGCGATCAAAGCAGGCGTCCGGCGGAAAATTTCCGCCGCCCACGCCAGCAGCCACATGACCAGCCCGTAGAACAGAAAAGGCTCCGCGATCCGGCTTTCGACCGCCGCATACTGCCGCGCCCAGGATGAGCCGCTGTGCGCCAGCGGCTGCCGCGCCCACCAGGCAATCGCCACGGCGGGCAGCGCCAGCAGCAGCGCGCCCATGCACGCCGGATGCGCCAGCGGCCACGGGCTGATCGGCGGCTGGCCCAGCAGCGGCAGATAGCTGGTCAGGGCCAAAGCCTGCAACAGCAAACCGAAAGCCCGCGCCATCCAGCGTTCCTGACGCTTGCCGACCCAGAATGCGGCCATGCCTTCCAAGGCCCAGACGGCGCTGGTCCACTGCGCATCGAGGGCCAGCGGCACGGCCAGCGTGGCAAAACCGACGCCGAGGGCGAGAAAACACTCGACCAGCAGGCGGTAAGCCGCGTCGGCGCGGCGCAGCAAGACCGTCGCCAGCGCCAGATAGACCGCGCCAAAAGCCAGGGCCGAAAACGCCTCGCCATAAAGAAACGGCTGCGCCAGCCCGATTTGCAAGCCAAAGCCGAGCAAGGGCGTGCCGAACACCAGCGTACTATCGACCGCCCTGCTGACGCCCCAGCCGGTGCGCAGCGGCGTCAAGCGGGCGTATAAAATGGCCGTGGCGATAAAAATGGCGATAAAAACCGCCAGAAACGCCTGGGCGCTGGCGTAATGCTCGACGCTGTAACGCGCCCAGCCCCAGGCGCCCGCCATGCCGAAAGTAACGGCGAAGCCCAGGAGATTCAACTCGCGCCAGACCCGCCGCGTGGCGATGAACAGAATCGCCAGATTGAGCAGCGTGTAATAGCCAAACAGCGCCACATGATTGCCGCCGCCCGTCGACAGCAGCAAGGGCGTGGCAAAGCCACCGGCAAAGGCGGCAAACGCCAGCGCCCGCGAGTTTTGCAAGAGCGCCAGGGCGCAACTGAGGGCGCAGACCACCACCATCAAACCGAAAGCCGCCAAGGACGGCAACAGCGCATAGAAGCGGAAGGCGGCAAAGACCGTCAGATACATCACCGCCACGCCGCCGCCCTGCAAGACCAGCCCGAAATCCGGCCGTCTCTCACGCTGGCGAAAGCCGATGACGAGCAGCGCCACGCCCACCGCGCCGACCGCCGCCAGCCGCAATTCAACCGGCAACAGCCCCATCTGCGCCGCGTAACGGGCGAGGAAGGAGAGGCCAATAAAAAGAATCACGAGGCCGGCGCGAACGATGGGATTGCCGCGAATGAACCAGTCGCGGACGGCAACCATCGCCTGCTCGACGCCGACCAGCGACTGTTCGAGCGAACCACCGGCGGCGCTGGCATAGACCGGGGACGGCTCCGGCGCTGTGACGCGACGCGGCGGCTCGCGCTCCGGCGGGGCAACAGGCTCTGGTTCCAGAGGGATGAGCAGATCGGCCAGGACCGGCGGTTCGTGTCCGGCCTGGGCGGCACGGGACGATTCAGGCGCCTCCGGCGCGACGGCGGCCATCGCGCCGTTCCGCCAGGTCATTTCCAGCGGCGGCCCGAACCTGTCGGCGGGCGGACTGTCCGGCGGCGGCGCCATTTCCCGGCGCGGCGTCTCGTCCCCGGCTTGGCTTCCCGCCAGCCGCGCCGCTTCGATTTCCTTCCGCACCACGGTGCGCATGGCCAGCCGCGCCGCCTCGATTTCCGCCTTCATCACGGTGCGCACGGCCTGGCGCAAGGTCCACCCCGCCGCCAGACCCAGTATGGCTCCCGGCAGCGCCAGCAGACTGCTGCCATATGGCCACAACAGGCCAAGCACCGCGCCCCAGATGGCGCCCCAGATCAGCATGTTCCGCTCCCTTTGCATTGGCAAGCGCCATTATGCCTTGCGGAGCGCCTTGCGCCGCGCTTTCTCATGCTGGAAGCTGCCTGCTGCGGCGCTGGCTCAAACGTGGCCGGGCAAATCCATGCCATCGTAGAGCATGCGCAGCACATCTATCGTGTGCTCGCCGCTGGCGCGGAAAACGATGAAGTGACTTCCTTTGCGCCCCTTGCGGGCGACATGCAGAAGACGAATGCCGGGGCCGAGGTCGTCACGCTTTTTCACACCGGGAAATCCGGGCCAGCACGCAAGGCGCGTAGCGCCTGAAGCAAGGTAGTTGCGTAGACGCTCGCCTGACGTGGACCAAAAGCGCGCCGTGTCCATTGCAAAATAGCGATGAAATCCTGATCCGCGCCCGGCGTTGGGCGCACGATCCATGTCGCGGCACTCATGCTTCAGCCAAGGCTTTGGCTGCCAACGCCCTGAAATGCGCATCCAGTTCTTCGGCGGTTCTGAGCGCGGTGTACCGCCCCGCCTCAATATCGTCGATACCGACCTCGATGGCTTGACGCAAGGCTTGCAGCCTGGCGGCATTTTCGGCTTCGCGCTGTTCCACCATGCGCAGACCTTCGCGCAGCACTTCGCTGGCATTCTGGTAGCGGCCAGCATCCACCATTTGTTCAATGAAAGAGGCTTGGCGGTCGGTGATCACGACATTGCGGGTGGGCATGATTCGGCTCCTGTCGAATGATTGGCAGATTATGCCATTGAGCCGTAACACGGTCAAAACTTGCGGGGGCGCGATGCGCAACACCGGCTGCCGGTTTGGGCCGTCTCAAGCAGCGCCGCTGCGGCAACCCGGTTCCTCCCGGCAAATTGATGCTGGCCTCAGTCGGCGGTGGGCTGTTATATTCGGCAAACAATGCTCAAGCGGCTGGCGTCCTGCCAGCCATCCTGCTGACGCCGGGGTTCGGGCCGCCGGTGATATGGCGTCCGGGCAAGGCGATTGGCCGCGGTCACCGCCAACATTCATGGAGAAAAATTGATGAGCAGACGCCCCTTGCGTATCGGCCTGTCGGCCCGCATTGCTCACCCGGTGCCGGGCGCGACCGACATCCGCTCGAAGTCGCTGCATTATCTGGAGCAGTCGGTGGCGCACTGGGTCATGTCGCGCGAGGTGATGGTCTTGATGATTCCTTCGGTCAGCGGCGACGGCATCGTGCATCGCAGCAGCATCCGGCTCTCGGATTACCCGCAGTATCTCGATGGCCTGGTCTTGCAGGGCGGGGCCGACATCAGTCCGCAGACTTACGGCGAGGAACCGCTCAAGGCCGAGTGGGCGGGCGACCGCCTGCGCGACAACTACGAAATGGAACTGCTGCACGAGTTCATGGAAGCGGGCAAGCCGGTGCTCGGCATCTGCCGCGGCCACCAGCTCATCAATGTCGCGCTGGGCGGCACGCTGTATCAGGACATCGCCTCGCAATACGAAACGCCGGCCATCCACGTTCATCCCGATTACGACCACTACGCCCACCCCATCGTTTGGGAAGATGATTCGGGACTGGCCAAGCTCTATCCGGGGCAGACCGGCGGCAACATCGTTTCGATTCACCATCAGGCCATTCGCGCGCTCGGGCGTGGTTTGCGGGTCGAGGCAAGGAGCGCGGACGACGGCGTGATCGAGGCGATCCGCCTCGAAGGGCGGCCTTTCGTGCTCGGCCTGCAATGGCACCCGGAGTTCCATCCGCCGGGCAACCCCGCCCTGCTCGACTGCACGCCGATTCTCGACCAGTTCCTGACGGCGGCCAGAGGGCGGCGCTGGTGATGGCGCGCCCGCGCCGCCAGGCGAATCAATGACCTATCCACTGGCTGACCCGGCCCGCGGATTGCCGGACTGGCTGTCCGACAGTCTGTATTTCCTGCCGTCCTTGCCGGAGCGGATCGATCCGCTGGCCCTGTTCGCCTTGCTGCTGCTGCTCGGCCTCTTTGTCGGCGAATGGCTGCAAGCCCGCGTCGGCTGGCCGAAACTGATCGGCTATGTGCTGGCTGGCAGTATTTTCGGCCCCTCGCTGCTCGGCTGGATCAGCGTCGACACGCTGCACAAGATTCAGCCGCTGGCCGACGCGGAGCTCGGCCTCTTGATGCTCGAAGTCGGCCGACGGCTCGATCCCGGCTGGCTGTGGCGCAGCCGCGAACTGCTGTGGGGAACGCTGGGCGACAGCCTGCTCTCCTTCCTCTTTATTTTCGCCTTCGCCCATTACGGCGTTGGCCTCTCGCCCGCCTGGTCAGCGGCGACCGCCGCCATCACGATGGCTTCCGCCCCCGCCGTGGTGCTGCTGGCGGTCGAGCAATTCCGGGCGCAGGGCCAGGTCACCGAGCGCATCATTTTGCATACGGCGATCAGTTGCGCCGCCTCCTTCGTCGCCTTCACCCTGGTCCTCGGCGTCGTCCATGCCGAGCAAAATCACGCCTGGCTCAGCGTCATCGCTCATCCGCTCTGGGTTGGCGGCAGCTCGCTGGTGGTCGCCATGCTGGCGGCGCGGCTCGCCCTCGGCATCGCCCGCCTGCTGCCGAAAAGCTCGCTGGCTCAGGTTTTCGTCCTCATTGCCTGCGCCCTCCTCGCCGTCGGCGTCGCCCACATGGTCGCCGCCCCGGTGTACCTGACCCTGTTCATGATGGGCGTCGCGCTGGCCGTCAATGACCAGCGCCAGTCGCTGCGCTACGCGGCGCTGCCGGAAGGGCACTGGCTGCTGTCGATCATCTTGTTCATCGTCGTCGGCGCCTCGCTGCCGTGGAGCGAATTTACCTGGGCCACCGCCGCCCAGGCGCTGGGCCTCCTGGCGGCGCGGGCCGCCGCCAAACTGGCCGCGCCAACGCTGACCAACCTCAGCCTGCCCTGGCGAAAACGCCTCCTGATCGGCATCGGCATCCAGCCGCTGTCGGTCACCGCCGTCTTTATGACTCACGAACTGGCCGGGCTGTACCCGGAAAGCGGGCTGTCGGCCCTGACCTTGCCGCTCTTTGCCGCCGCCATCATGGAATTGATCGGCCCGGCCCTGTGCTGGCTGGCCCTGCGCCGCGCTGGCGAATGCCGCGAAAACTGAGATAACCCATGAGCCAAGCCCTCCCCGCCTTCCGCCAGAGCCAAGCCCTCTCGCTCGGCGTCGAACTCGAACTGCAACTCGTCTCGCGCCGCGATTTCGATCTCACCCGCGCCGCCACCGATCTGCTCGGCAAGCTCAAATACGACGGGCGCTTTGGCGAAATCAAGCTGGAAATCACCGAAAGCATGATCGAAGTCAGCACCCAGGCGCAAACCACGGTCGACGCCATCGCCGCCGATCTGGACGGCCTCTGCGCCACCCTGCGCGCTCAATCCGAGCGCCACAACGTCGGCATCTGCGGCGGCGGCGCCCACGCCTTTCACCACTGGCCGGACCGCCGCATCAGCCCCGGCGAGCGTTTCGACGCGCTCTATCAACGCTACGGCTATCTGGCCAAGCAATTCACCGTCTTCGGGCAGCACATCCACATCGGCTGCGCCAGCGCCGACGACGCCATCTGGCTGACCCAGGCGCTCGCCCCCTACATGCCGACCTTCATCGCCCTCTCCGCGTCTTCGCCCTTTGTCGATGGTCAGGACACCCTGTTCCAGTCAGCCCGGCTCAACGCCGTCTCGGCCTTTCCCCTGAGCGGCCAGTGCCCGCCGCTCGCCGACTGGGCCGACTTCACCCGCCATTTCGAATTTCTCGCCGCCTGCGGCATCGTCACCGGCATCAAGGATCTGTACTGGGACGTGCGGCCCAAGCCGGAATTCGGCACCGTCGAAATCCGCGTCTGCGACACGCCGCTCGCCGTCGAACAAGCCGTCGCGCTGGCCGCGCTCGCCCAGGCCCTCGCCCGCTGGCTGCTGCGCACCCGCCCGCCGCTCCACACCGAGCGTCAAGGCTACGTCGCCCGCTTCAACAAATTCCAGGCTTGCCGCTACGGCATGGCGGCCTCCATTTCCGATCCCGTCGCCCTTTGCGTCAAACCCCTCGGCGACAGCATCCGCGACCTGCTCGACAGCCTGCAAGACGACGCCCAGGCCCTCAACTGCGCCCGCTGGCTGACCCTCTTGCGCGCCACCATCACCGACGGCGGCGACGCCGCCTGGCTACGCCAACGGCAACAGGAATACGGCAACCTCAACGACGTGGTGCGAGCCTGTCAGGAGCGGTTCTTGCGGGGCGGGGGGTAAGTCAAAAAAGCAGCAACTCGAAACCAGATCACCAAGACCCCATCTTATCTCGTTGAAAATAAATATAAAATTTAAAATTCATGCTCAATTTGTGAGCGGCTGCGGAAAATCAAATCGAAGACGATCCTTTGTCTACTACAACAGGTAAACGTCGGATTTTTTTACAATTCCTGTTCAAGCCTAAGATCATATACTGACGTACAGATGGCTCAACTTATTGATAATACTTGGATTATTTTTAAACTTCGATATCTGGCGCGATTGTTGCATGCTAACGTGCATATAAAACGACTTTTCAGGAGAGGGTTATGCCCAATATCAAGTCACTCACCATTGCCTTGCTGGGAAGCTGTTCCCTTCTGTTCGCCCAGCAAACCCTTGCGGCCCCAACCCACAGCAACCCCCAATGGCAAAGCGTCTCTGACATAAGCTGGAGCACGGATGGCATCAACTGGGGAAACAACGATGTCCATGTAGGAGACACCATTTATTTCAAGTTCGACCTGTTCAAGGAAACCCAGGGCAGTCATTATGGGAATTTGCTCAAGGCATGGATCGACTGGAACCAGGACGGAACATTTACGCAGGATGAAAGTTCTTTTTTCTATGAAATAGTCAACGTGACGAATCCTGCTCTCGACTATACCAACACTCCGGTAAACAGTACGCACTCCTTTATCACGTCGGGATTCACCCTCATAGACGAAGGCTCCTTCGATATGCTGGTACGGGCAACCTGCACTGAATCGGCATTAGACAGCGACCCCGCCTATTCGGACGAAGAATGGGGCTATCAGTGGAGCGTCGGTTTTGACCAATACGACACCCTTTTCAAGCCGGATGGTCACCTTCACCAGGGTAACCTGATGACTTCAACCCTGAATGTACTGGCCGTCCCCGAACCGGAAACCTATGCCATGATGTTGCTCGGTCTGGGCATGATCGCCGCCGTGGTCCGTCGCCGCCGCCAGTAAACAAGAATACGTTAACGGGAACGGCTCCAGGATTCAGGCAAAAACCCGATCTCCGCCCGCCGGGCGAGCCGCCGCGCTGCCGTCAAAGACCGGCTTCGCCGCTAAAACGATCCAGACGATCGGTAAAAAACCCGCTCACGCCGCGTCGCCGCAGATCAGCGGCGGCGGCTGGATCATCGACCGTGTAGCAGAAGACCGGCACGGCAAGGGCGGCAGCTTGGCGGAGGGTGGCGTCGTCGATCAGCGTGGCGTCGCAATGGAGCGTTGTTGCTGCAATGGCGCGGAAAAAATCGGGCCAATCGTCCGGCACGGCTTCGTAGAGGACGCCGCGCCGCAGTTGGGGGGCCAGGCGGTGGGCGATGGTCAGGGCTTCAAGGTCGAAGGAGGAGATCAGCGCCTGTTCCGGCGCGTCCTGCCATAACTCGGTGGCAAGGCGGCTGACGGTTTCAGCGGTGGCGGCGGTCAACCCGGTGGCTGGTTTGATTTCGATGTTGGCGAAAAGCCCCAGTTGGCGGCACAACCGGGCGGCCTCGATGAAGCGCGGGATGCGCTCGCCGCCGCCGGCGTCGAGCGCCAGCAGCGCGGCTTCCGGCGTCGCGCTGACCGGGCCGTGGCCGTTGGTGGTGCGTTCCAGCGTTTCGTCGTGGATCAATACCGGCGCGCCGTCGGCGCTCAGCATGACGTCGAATTCGACGGCGCGAAAACCGAGGCGGGCGGCCAGACGAATCCCGGCCAGGGTATTTTCCGGCGCCAGCGTCCCGCCGCCGCGATGGGCGATCCAGCGCGGCAGCGGCGGCGCCATCAGAACGGCTGCGCTTTTTTCAGCGCGGGCTGGGCGGCCATCAGGGCGTTGCCGCGGGAGACAGCGGTATCGAGCGCGGCCTTGGCCGATTTTTGGCCAGTCCAGACGGCTTCGAGTTCTTCGTTGGCGACCAGCGAAACCGGCCAGATGTTGGCAACGCGCACCGTCGCTTTGGCGGGCTGGCCTTTGATCGAGAGCAGCGCCGTATTGAGCGTCTGCGCGTCGTCGCGCAGGAGATTGCTCTGGGCGGCGGCGCGGGCGGCGCTGGTGAGCGGCAGGCCGCCGTAGCGTTGGGTGATTTCAACCTGGATTTCCGGCGACAGCAGCCAGGCGACAAATCGGGCCGCCGCCTTGTATTCGGTGCTCGTCCGGCCCGCGCCGAACCAGGCATAGAGGAGCCCGCCGCCGAAAGAACCGAGAGCGGCGGCGCAACCATAGGACAGGCCGAACCTCCAGCCGATGTCCGCCAGATCAAGTCCGAAGCTGCGAAAATAGTACGTCGGCAGCCAGTTGA
>JAITMS010000078.1 GCA_031277255.1 Azonexus sp. | reverse complement strand
GTATCGCGGCGCATATCGAATGGCTCGACGGACAGATCACGGCACTGCTTCAGGACATCGGACGCGAGATCGACAACGACCCGGATTTGCGGGGCAAACGCCAACTGCTCGATTCCATTCCCGGCATCGGGGAGCGCACCATCGCCTTGCTGCTGGCTTTTTGTATTCACCCCGGCCGTTTTGACAATGCCCGCCAAGCCGCCGCTTTCTCCGGCCATGATCCACGCATCCATGAATCGGGGAGTAGCGTGCATGGCAAGCCACGTTTGTCCAAGATCGGCCATGCCATGTTGCGTAAGGGGCTTTATATGCCAGCCATGGTGACGCTGTACCGAACGCAGTGGGGGCAACAATTCCGCCAGCGCCTCGCTGCCACCGGAAAACCCCCGATGCTCATCATCGGTGCCATGATGCGTAAAATCATCCATGTCGCCTTCGGCGTCCTCAAATCCGGAAAACCCTTCAACCCAGCTTTGCATCAAGGTTGACTTGGATAACAGTATCTACGGCGCTGAGGACAGCCGCGTAGGGCGGGTCTTGACCCGCCGGTTGAAAATCAATATTTGATGTTGGGCGGCGCGGGTCGAGACCCGCCCTACGAGAGGTTAATAACACTGTCTATTGCAAACGCGCTTTCGCCGCCTGTTGGAGTTCTGGCGGCAGGTTGCCGCTGTTGATGGCGTTTTCGTAAGCCGCGCGCGCGGCCGCTTCCTGTTGGTCGGCGTCGAGGGCGCGGCCAAGGCCGAACCACCAGCGGCCCTCGTTCGGGCGGAGGGCGAGCGCCGTCCGGTAGCTGTCCGCCGCATCGGTGTTGCGTCCGGCGCGGGTTTGCAGCAGGGCGCGCATGACCTGGTAGTCGGCGTTCTGTTTGGCGGCGGCGGCGTGGCGGTCGAGGGTGGCGAGCGCCGTGGCGGTGTCGCCGCGCTCGTACATCAGGCGGGCGGCGAGCAAGGCCCAGCCGCTCTGGCGCGGCATGAGATCGACGCCAGCAAGGGCCAGCGTTTCGACATCGTTCCAGCGCCGCTGTTCGCTCAAGAGCGCCAGCAGCGCCTGACGCGCGCCGACGTGCATCGGTTCAAGGCGCAGAACGGCGCGCAGCGCCTCGCTGCCTTCATCGGAATTGCCGCGCTTGATGGCGGCGAGGCCGCGCTGGTATTCCCGGTCCGTCTCGCTGACGCCAGCGGACATGTGTTTGGCGATGCGCGTCTCGGCGGATGGCTGCTCTGGCGCGGCTTCAACGGCGACGGTTGCGGCGGGCGCGGTTTCAGGCGCTGCCGGTTTGACCTTGGGCGCGGGCTTGGCGGGCGCTGCCGCTTTGCGCGGCGGCGCGGCGGCGGCCTTGCTTTGCGGTTCGCCGAGGGTGGGGTCGAGACGCAAGGGGGCGGCGGCTTCGGCTGCCGGGGTAGCCGGAGAGGAGGGCGCGGCGGGTGTCCCGGTGGGGAACTGCCGGTCAACTCCCCGCCGTTCGGGCTGAGCTTGTCGAAGCCCTTGATTTTCATGGGGACGCTCTTCGACAAGCTCAGAGCCTGCCCCGTACTCGCCAGGGGGGCGAACGGAATCAACCGAGGTTTCCGCAGGCGTTTCGGTGGGCGCTTCCGGCAATGTTGTCCCGGTGACGCCAGCGGGCGGCGGCATGACCGTCTCGACTGGCTCCGGCGCGATTGCGGGTATAGGCGCGGGCGTCACGCTCGCCGCGGGCGCGGGCGGCGGGGCGGGCGTTTCGGCGCGCAGGAAAAACCACATTGCGCCCGCGCCAAGCAAGGCGGCAAGGGGCGCAACCAGAAGCGGCGAGAGGCGAAACCGCTCCGGCGCGGCGGGCAGGGCGCGAACCTGATCGGCCAGCCCCTTGCGTTCGTCAGGGGCGGCATTGCGCGCATCGAGGTCGCGCAGCATATTGTTGATGAGGCTCATGGGCAGGACGGCTTAAAGCCCTTCCCTTGAAGGGGTGGGGCGGAGAAAGAAAACCCCCTCTCCCACGAGGGGGGAGGGGAGAAGAATGCGGTGGTTTGACTCCATGCTTGTGTCCAGCGTCATTTTTCCAAAATCCTTTCTACGAAGCCAGCCTCCACCACCAGCGGATGGGTCGCGCGCCTTGGGTGTCGGCGGCGGCGCGGCGGATCAGGGTGGGGGTGATCTGGTGTTGACCGGCGCCGTAGGCGGCGAGCAAGGCTTTGTGGGCGAGGATGTTGACGAGGCGCGGCGTGCCGCCCGAACAGCGGTGCAGCAGGCGGACGGCGGCGGGTTCAAAGAGCGAAGCGCCGCGATAACCGGCGACCTGCATGCGGTGGTCGAGATAGGCGTGCAGTTCGGCTTGCGGCAGCGGCGCGATGACGTGGTGAAAGACGACCCGTTGCAGCAACTGGCGGGCCGATGGCGCGGCCAGGTTGGCGTCGAGTTCGGGCTGGCCGAAAAGAACGATCTGCACCAGCTTGTTTTTTTCCGTTTCCAGATTGGAGAGGAGGCGCACCGCTTCCAGCGTCAGCGGCGGCATGGTCTGCGCTTCGTCGATGCAGACCAGCGCCGTTTTGCCCGCGTCGGCCAGTTGGAGCAGGCGGCGATTGATGCTCTTGATGGTAAAGGCGGCCTGAGCGCCGGATGCCGCGCCCAGTTCCTCGGCGACATCGGCGAGCAGCGCGCGCGGGTCCTGCATCGGATTGGGGATGTAGGCGGCGACGGTGTTCTCGTCGAGCATGGTGAGAAAGCGGCGGCACAGGAGCGTCTTGCCGGTGCCGACCTCGCCGGTGATCTTGATGAAGCCCGCGCCGCTCTGGTAGGCCGTCAGCAGGGTGTTGAGCGCGCTCTGGTGCGCGCTGCCGTAAATGAATCCGGTATCCGGCGTGATGCCGAAAGGTTGTTCAGAAAGGCCAAAATGCGCGAGGTACATGGCTCCCGGCTCAATAGCCCATAGCTTCGATGCGTTCGCTGGCGGCTTCGATGTCCTGCTGGCTTTCGGAAAAATTCTTGATCAGCGTCGGTTTGATGAGAATCACGATTTCCCGTTTCTGCCCGCTGCGGCCGCGCTGCCCGACCAGCGTCCCGGCGTCGCTGCCGAGCGTGCCCGGCAGGCCGGAGCGGTCGATGATGCTGGTCTGGCTCATCAGGCCGCCGATGGCGACGATCAGGCCGTCGCGGGCGCGGACCACGCTGTCGCTTTCATTGACCGTCGAAGCGGCGAGCGGCAGCTTGAACTGGCCGAGCGCCGCGCCGAGGTCGATCAGCTTCTCTTTTTCCTCGACCGTGCTGACCGCCGGGTGGATGTGCAGGACGATGTTGTCGTCCTCGTCGATCTGCGGCGTCACATCGAGCGAGATGCCGGAAAAATAAGGTTGCAGCGTCACCGAGGGGGCCAGCGTGGTGCTGCCGATGTTGCTGGCCATATTGGTCGTCACGTTGGTCACGTACAGTTCATCGGTGCCGACCTTGAGCACGGCCTTCTGGTTGTTGATCGTCGCCACGCGCGGGCTGGAGAGCACCGACACCGAGCCTTGGGTTTCAAGAAAATCGAGGAGCGCCGCGAAGTGGGCGGTTTGCAGCGCCAGACCGAAGAAACCGGCGTTGGTGGCGCTGTTCGCCGCCGTCACAATACCGCCAGCGACGCCCGGCAGGACGGTGACATTGCCGTTGCCCAACGCGCCGCCGACGCCGCCGGTTGGCGCAAGGCCCGCGCCCGGCTGCAAATTGCCGATCGCGCCGTGGCTTTTACCGCTATCGTAATTCTTGAAACTGGCCCAGTTCACCCCGGCCTGGAAGGAGTCATTCAGCGTCACTTCAATGATTTTCGCTTCCAGCATCACCTGACGGTCGGCGATGGCCTGGATGGTGCGCAGATAATTTTCAACGGCGCGGATTTCACTCGGCATGGCGCGCACCAGCACGACGCCCGCTGTCGGCGTAATCACCACATTGCGTCCGTCCTCGGTGCCGATCAGGGTTTTCAGCGCCGCATCGAGGCTTTCCCAGAAATCGTTTTTCGTCGTCGTGCGGACGTGTGTCGTCACGTTGCCGGTCATCTGGGAATTGGGCGTCACGCCGCCGGTCGGGCTGGGCACAGCCGGATTGGGCATCGCCGTGCCGCCGAAGCCGCCCATGTTTCCCGCTGCCTGCGAACCGCTGCTGCCGATGGCGCTGGAAGTCACGCTCAGATCGGTCTGGCCGACGCGCTGGGCGGCCAGGTAATTGATCTGGAAAACGCGGCTTTGCAGCGTATTGGGCTGGATGCTGATGCGGTTGCCGGAGATGCGGTACTCGTAGCCGTAAAGCTCGCGGATCGAATCAAGCGCCTCACGCACCGTCACGCTGTTGAGATTGATCGTGATGTGGCCGCTGACGCCCGGCGCCACCAGCATGTTGTAGCGGGTGCCGCTGACGATGGCCATGAACACCTGCGGCGCGGGCGCATCGACCACCGACAGATCGAACCGCGGCTCTTTCGGGGCCGCGACCGGAGCGGGCGTCGGCGCGATCACGGCGAGCGGCGGCAGCAGCGCCTTTTCCGTCGCCTCGGCGTCGATCTTCTGAGCGCGCGCCTGACGCAGTTCGCTTTCGATCTGGTTACGCGTCGTATCCTCGCGGAAATTGGGATGGGTGCAAGCGCCCAGCAAGAGGGCGGGGAGCAGGAGGGGGAGAGGAGAAATTTTCATCATGGCTTGGCACCGTGTGAAGTTTTATCTGATTTGACCGGGGATTTGGTAGCGCCCGGCGTCGCTGTCAAAGTCTGGCGTTCGCCGTCGGGATTCTGCAACACCACGCTGTTGGCGTTGATGGCGACGACGCGGGCATCGCCCACCTTGTCGCCAAGCGTCACGACCAGCCCGTTGATCAAAGCCCACGGCTTGCCCCTGGCTGGCCGAACCGTGGTTTGCAGGCCGCTGTTGTTGCTCTCGCCGACCGCCTCGGAAGTCACGCCGGGCGGCCGGGTCGGATCGGGCAAACCCTGCGCCGCCGCGCTGAGCGGCAGCAAAAGCGCGATGGCGAAAGACAGAAGCGTCAGGCGGGCAGGCAGGCGCTGGGATGCGACACCCGCCCCCTCTCCCCTTGTGGGAGAGGGGTGGGGAGAGGGGTAGCCGCCGTAGGCGGCCCGGATGCGCCGAGAAAGCGCAATCCGTGCGCCCTCGCTTGCGAGAGGCCGGTTCGGGGTGGAAGTCGTTGGCATCAACATGGTCGTCAACTCAAATCGCCAGCAAAGGATGGTCGAGGCTCAGGGTATAGAGCATGAAAGTCATTTCGCTGCGCGGGTATTCGATGACCTTGAGCGTCATTCCGCTCCATAAGGGGTGCGGGGTCATGTGTTGCAGGGCGTCGGCATAGGCCGTCAACTCGGCGTAGC
This sequence comes from Azonexus sp., assembly GCA_031277255.1. Classification (GTDB taxonomy): domain Bacteria; phylum Pseudomonadota; class Gammaproteobacteria; order Burkholderiales; family Rhodocyclaceae; genus Azonexus. Next base: position 22,131 of record JAITMS010000078.1, on the reverse strand, counting down.
TGCCGGAGACGGTGATTTCGATGGGGTGGCGGTAGATGCCCTGATTGGCGGTCGCGGCGGGTTTGGCGGCGTTCGCTACAGTATTCAGCAAAGGCGCGGCGGGTGGCGTTTTCAGGCGTTCCAGCGTCAGGCGCTGGTATTTCGAGAGCAGGGAACGCAGCATGTCCGGCATCTCTGTTGGCGAAACCAGCAAGGCGTGGAAGGGCAGCAGTTCGGCCTCGACCGCGGCAAGCTGTGCCTTGTGGTCGGCCAGATCCCGCTTCAACCCGGCGTCGGGGTCGGCGGCCCTGGCTCGCAGGCCGGGCAACTGGCTTTGCAGCGTGGTCAGTTCGCTTGCCTGCGTCGTCAGCAGGCGCTTTTTGGCCTCCGTCCCTTTGAGGGCCGGTTCGATGGCGAGCAGATAGCCGAACAGCAGCACGACCAGCACAACGGCGATGGTCATCAGCCGCCGCTCCTTGAGGCTGCGTTTGGCGAAATTGTCGGCGATGGCTTTCAGGCTCATGGGCGGACTCCGGGGCCGGGGGCCGAGGTCAGGGTGAATTCATGGAAATGCGTTGGCTCCTGATGCGCCGCGCCGCCTGGCGGCGACCCGGCGTTGACGGTCGGCGGGGGCGATTCGCTCACTTCCAGCGCGGCGAACTCGCGGCCCTGAAAAGACGGCTCGGTATTGAGGCGGCGCACATACTCGGCGATCAGTTTCGGGTCCAGCGTGCGGCCCCGGATATTCAGCGCCCCAGTATCGACATCGACATCAAAGCCGGTCAGCCACAGGCCGTCGGGAATGCGGCGGGCAAAACCGCGCAGCCAGGTTCCCGGATCGCTCGTCGCCGCCGAAGTTCTCGTCTTGAGAAAATCCAGCACCGCGCGGGACATTTGCAGGCTTTCCTGGGTTTCGTCCAGTTGGCCTTGCAGGTCGGGGTTCGGCTTGTAGCCGGTGATCTCTGCCGTCAGCTTCTGCGATTCCTCACGCGCCGCCTGCAAGGCCGTGGTCTGGCTTTGCAGTTCCGTTTCCGTCGCGCTCTGCCGCCAATGCGCCCAGCCGCCGACAGCAACGCAGAGCAGCAGCGAAGCGGCCAGACCGAGGCCGAGGTTCTTCGCCGTCCACGGATCGTTGACGTGCCGCAGCGCCGGATCGAACAGATTGACGCCGACCGCCCCGCGCCCCAAACCGAGCGCCGCGCCCAACGTCGGCAAAGCGTCGGCCAGCGTCGCCGGGTTGGCGAGGAGCGGCGTCGCGGCGATATTCAGCCCGCCGCCGATCTGTAGCGCCTCCACCGGCTGGTAGAGGTTGCCGCGCAGATGGGGGATGAAATCATCGGCCTCCGGCACCGGCAGCACCAGCAAGCGTTCCAGCGGCAGGTTGTTGAAATTGCGGTCGAAATTATCGAGCAGGCGCTGCACATCAAGCGTCACACGGTCGTACAGCGACGGATCGGCAGCCAGATCGGCGGCGCGCAGATCAAAGCGCCGCGCCGTGTAGAGAATGCCGTTGCAACTCAAGGTCAGGAGGCCGTTCCAGTCGCTGAAGGAAAGCACCGCGATGGCGCGGTCGGGCCGGGCGAACAAAGCGGCAATCTGGTGCTGGGCGAACTCCGGCGTGGTGATCTGGCGCAGATCGACCTTGGCGCTCTGGCACGCCTCAATCAAGGGCCGCAGCGCCGCGTGATCGACCGCCACCGCCAGCGCCTGCGCCGGCCGTCCCGGCTGGGCGGGCGGAATGATCTGGGCGTCGATACCGGCAGCGGCGACCGGAAAGCTCACCATATCCTTGATCTTCCACCGCATCGCCTCGCGCATCTCGGCTTCCGGCGCGGCATCGGGCAAGGTCGGCGCATCCAGCGCCAGCAGTTGGTAATCGTCCGGCGGCAGCAAGAGGGCGCAGGGGCCATTGAGTTTGCCGCCCTGACGCAAGCGGCCCAAGGTATTGGCCAGATCGCCGTGGCGCGGGAAAGACTCCATCCGCACAACGCTGGGCAGCCCCGCCTTGTCGTTGCGGACGCTGGCGACATCAATCCGGTCCGGCGCGAGGCGGATAGCCGTCGCCACGGCGGTGGAGGAGGGGCGGGAGGAGAGTTTCATTGGGCGCGATGTTGAGTGTGAGCGTTTTCTCGATTCAAGCCACGAGCAGCGCGTGCAGCTTGGCTGCGACAGGGGCCTCGATCTCGACGGCAGCGAAAAGACTGGCCGGATACAGATAATCCTCGCCCGAATCATCAATGACGCGAATCATGCCACGATCATCCCTGGGCGAAACCACCTCGTAGAGACGGCCAAGGGTCAGATCATCGGTCGAAAACCCGCCCATGCCTTGACGCGAAACACAAACCATGAATTTCATAGCCATTCCTTCAAACCTGTGACAGGGGAGGGGTTTTCTCCCCTCCCCCCTCGTGGGGGAGGGGCCGGGGGAGAGGGGGCGACGCGCGTTTTCCCGACACACGCATCTTCAAGCCGCCTGCGGCGGCCACCCCTCTCCCCGGCCCTCTCCCACAAGGGGAGAGGGAGAGCGGTGTTACGGACGTTGGTGGCTGGGGCGATCATCATCGGTGACAGTCGAGAAGGTTTCAGGCCCCCGTGCACGGTAGGGTGGCGACGGCGACGATGGTTGGGTAGGCGATTTTTTGCACCTGGCATTGAACCATCCCGGTGGTCTTGCAGCTATTACCCGCCAGGGGTGTGTTTACGATCTCGTATTTTTTCATGTCGATGCCCTGGGTGATGCGGATGCTGTGGGCGACAACACAAGTCCCGCCGTAGCCGGTGGTGGTTGAATTGATGGGCTCGCCGCCTTGCGGGTTGGTGGCGGAGTATTCGCCGCGGAGCTTGTAGCTGGCGAGGTTCAAGGTCGCGCCGGAAGAAATGGCGCGGGCGGTGGCGGTGACGGCGGCCTGACGGGCGTCGTGGCTCAGGTCCACAAAGCGCGGCACGGCAACGGCGGCGAGAATGCCGAGAATGATGATGACGACGACCAGTTCAATCAGGGTAAAGCCTTTCTCGGTCGGGCGCATGATGAAACTCCTTTCTCAATCAGGGTAATCACGGTTGGCGGCTGGAACAACCGGCAGCCGTGATGACCCGGAACGCCCCCCCCCGCCGCCGCCAGAAAGGCGGCGGTGGAAGCGGGGAGCGGTCGGGCGGTTCATGTGATGCCGTTTATGAACCAGTGCACAGGATGGTGGCCTGCGGAATCGGAGGCTGACCTGCGCCGCCAAAGAGGCTGGTATCCGAAGGGTACGTTACGTTGCAGTAGAACACACCGCCATTCGCGCAAGTAGAGGTGGTGTCAAGCGTGGATGCTGCGACCTGAAACTTCGGATCAATAGCGCCGCCTTGAATTAATGCGGCTGCGGTAGCGGCGCAAGCGGCGCTGGTACCGTTGCCGTTAGCAGTGTCGATCTGCTTGGCACCAGTACAGTCACCCGTAGGCGTGCCGCCGCAGTCGCGGAGCTTCCATTGCGCCTGGTTGATGGCGCTGCCGGAGGAAATTGAGCCAGCAACGCTCTGGGTCGCGGCAATGGCGGCCTCACGGCTCATATCGACAAACCTCGGCACGGCAATCGCCGCCAGAATGCCGAGAATGATGATGACGATGACCAGTTCGATCAGGGTGAAACCTTTTTGCAACGTTTTCATGGTGGGATACTCCTTCTTGAAAAAAAACAACAAAAAATCAACAGCCGTCGGTGACGACTGAGATCACGGGCGCAACGAAAACGCCGCCGTTCAGCGTTGCTTCCTGATAGCTGACGCGGCACAGCGGCACGGTGCCGCCGACCATGTCAAAGACTCGGGTGGTGACGCCGCTGCTGTTGTCCATGCCGATGATCAGATCATTGCTGGCGGCGGTCAGTTGGGCGGCGATGTCGATGCCGTCCTGTGTAGCGGCGGGGTAGCGGTTGGCGATGCGGATCATGGTGCCTTCCATGTCGACCATCGGCGGATTGGTCGCGCAGTTGTACTGGGTCAGACTCGGCGCGACGCCGGAAAGATCGAGCAGGCAACGCGAGTGGGCGAGCACGCTGGCCGACTGGATCGTGCCGAAAATGCCCTTGGCCTTGGCGGAACGGGCGTCGCGCTGCATTTCGATATAGCGCGGCCAGGCAATGGCGACGAGAATGCCGATGATGGAAACCACCACGATCAGTTCGATCAACGTAAAACCTCGGTGAGCGGCGCGGGCTGTTTTCATGGTGGCGATAACTCCTGTGCTTGCGCCCGAACGGCAATGCTTCCGGGGCGCGGGTCTACATATGGGAACGGCATTTCAGGGTGAAAACTGTAGGGTGTTTTTGTCATTTTTCTTGATGGGTGAGGACGAAGTTTCCCGCCCCCGTTCGCCCTGAGCTTGCTCCTCCCGTTCGCCCTGAGCTTGTCGAAGGGCGGTGCGGAGAGCGGGGTGTGGCGGCTTGAACCGGGCTTCGCCTGTCCTGAGCGAAGTCGAAGGGACAGGCTCAGCCCGAACGGGGTAGGGAGTTCAGCCCGAACGGGGCAGGGGACTCGACTCGAACGGGGGTAGACCAAGCGGCGCATCATGGCCCCTTCTTGCCCAGAGCGGCGTGGCCGAATTCCCACATCGGCAGGAAGATGCCGAGCGCGAGGATGAGCACCATGACGCCGAGAATGACGATCAATATCGGCTCAATCTGCTGCGACAGGGATTTGAGTTCGTATTCGACCTCGCTTTGGTACATGGCGGCGATTTCTTCCATCATTTCGTCCAACATGCCGGATTCTTCGCCGACGGCGATCATCTGCAGCACGACCGGGGTAAACGCGCCGGTGGCGTTGGCGGCGCGGAGCACGGTTTCGCCGCGTTCGACGCCGGTCCGCATGTCGTCGATGCGGCGGGCGATCCAGGCGTTGTCCACGGTCAGGGCGACGTTGGATAGCGATTGCAGCACCGGCACGCCGGAGCGCATGGCGAGCGCAAAGCTGCGGGCGAAGCGGGCGAGGGTGGCTTTGCGCACGATCTTGCCAGCGACGGGAATCCTCAGCTTGATGTGATCCCAGGTGTAACGCCCCGCCGTGGTGGCGATCCAGGAGCGGAAGCCGACGATGGCGGCGACGAGGCCGACCAGCATGGCCGCCCACCAGTGGACGAAGAAGTCGGAAATACCGATCAAAAGGCGCGTCATGAGCGGCAGTTCGGCGTTGAACCCGGCAAACACCTTGGCGAAGGCCGGGATCACGAAGGCGTTCATGATGACCATGGCGACGACGATGGCGACGATGACGAAGGCCGGGTAACGCAGCGCCGATTTGACCTGCTCGCGCATGAACCGCTCGAAAGCCATGTGCTCGAAAAGGCGCAAAAAGATTTGCTCAAGCTGCCCGGCCATTTCGCCAACGCGCACCATGGAGAGGTAGAAAGGCGTGAAGTGCTCAGGATGGCGAGCCAGCGAGGCGGAGAGTTCACGCCCCTGGTCGAGGCCGTCGCGCACCGATTGCAGCATGTCGCGCATGGCCGGGTTGGCGCTCGAATCGCGCAGGCCGACCAGGGCGCGGAGGATGGGCACGCCCGCCTTGATGAGGGTGTGTATCTGGCGGGTGAACAAGAGGATGTCGGTGTGATGAATCTTCGGCTTGAACAACTGGATGTCCATGTTCATGCCGCTGGCGGCGGGTTTTTCGCTAATGGCCAGCGGCGTGATGCCGGTGCCGAACAACTGATCGGCAGCCAGACTGGCGTTACCGGCCTCCAACACCCCTTCCACCGGCTGCCCGGCGCTGTTGCGCCCTTTCCAGACAAAATCAGGCATGGCGGGGCCTCCGGTTGCAGAAGACAGAAGACGGATGACAGCCCTGTAGGGCGGGATTTATCCCGCCGATTGGCGAGCCGCTGAATTGGCGGGATAAATCCCGCCCTACGGACTTGCCGCTCACCGTTCGGGCTGAGCCTCCCCACACCGTTCGGGCTGAGCCTGTCGAAGCCCGGTTCAAACCTCGACACCCACGCTCCGCACCGCCCTTCGACAAGCTCAGGGCGAACGGGGGTGGCAAGCTCAAAAGCGTAGGGCGAGATTCATCCCACCAATACGCTCTTGCGGAAACCCCGTGTCTCATCTCAATCCTCATCATCAATCTGACTCGCCACGCGCATCGCTTCGGCGATGGTGGTGACGCCGGAGACGACCAGGCGGACGGCGTCGCGGCGGAGCGTGGCGTTGCCCATCTGTTCGCGGCCGAGTTTGATGAAGGCGTTGGGGTCGCCCTGGTTGGCGGCTTCGACCAGCGGGCGCGTCATTTCGAGAAATTCATAGACGGCCTGGCGGCCCAGAAAGCCGGTGTTGGCGCAATGGCCGCAGCCGGTGCCGACGTGATAGGTGTATTGGCCGACCTTGTCGCCCAGTTCGTAGCGCAGCCAGTGGGCTTCGTGCGGCTCCGGGGTGTAGGGCTGGGCGCAGTTGGTGCAGATGGTGCGCACCAGGCGCTGGGCCAGCACCATCTTGACCGAGAGGGCGACCATGTAGGGCGGCACGCCCATGTCGAGCAGGCGGATCGGCGTCGACAGGGCGTCGTTGGTGTGCAGGGTGGAGAGCACGAGGTGGCCGGTCATGGCGGCGCGCATGGCGATTTCGGCGGTTTCTTCGTCGCGCATTTCGCCGATGAGGATGATGTCCGGGTCGTGGCGCAGCGCGGTGCGCAGGACGCGGGTGAAGGTGAGGTCGATTTTTTCGTGCACCTGCACCTGGTTCAGGCCGGGCAGGCGGTATTCGATCGGGTCTTCGACGGTGATGATCTTGTTCTGCGGGCTGTTGAGCTGGTTCAAGGCGGCGTAGAGCGTGGTCGTCTTGCCGGAGCCGGTCGGCCCGGTGACGAGGACGATGCCGGAAGGCTGGCTGATGGCGTGGCGAAAGCGCGCCAGCACGTGCGGCGGCATGTGCAGGCGGTCGAGTTCAAGCAGCGCGCCGTTTTGCACGAGGAGCCGCATGACCACCGATTCGCCGTATTGCGAGGGCATGGTCGAAATCCGCACGTCGACTTCGAGGCCGCGCACCCTGATATGAAAGCGGCCATCCTGCGGCAGGCGCTTTTCGGCGATGTCGAGGCCGGAAGTGAGTTTGAGGCGGAGCACGACGGCGCTGGCGACCTTGGCGTCGGCCTCGGTCTGAACGTGCAGCGTGCCGTCGATGCGAAAGCGGATGAACAACTTGTTTTCCTGCGGCTCGATGTGGATGTCGGAAGCGCGCATGCGCACGGCTTCCTCGAACACGCTGCGCAGCAGCTTGACGACTGGCGCGTCCTCGGCCCCCGGCGTCAGGCTGAGGCCGACGCCGAATTCGGTCATCTGGTCGCCCGCCATTTCCGCCGTCAGTTCGCGGGCAAAGCCGGAGATTTCCTCGGTGCGGTGGTAAACGCGGTCGATCAGCGGCATCAACTGACCTTCGGTGACCACGGCGAGATCAATATTGCGTCGGGTGATGCGCGTGACTTCGTCAAAAGCGTGCAGGTCGGTCGGGTCGGCAAAGCCGACGCGCACCACGCCTTTACTGTCTTCGTCGAGCGGAATGGCGCGGAAGCGCCGGGCCGGGGCTTCCGGCAGCAGCTTGAGCAGTTCCTCGCGCGGCGAGAAATTGCGCAGATCGACAAAATCGGCATTGAACTGGCGGGCCAGCGCCTGGGCAATGCCCGTTTCGGTGACGTAGCCGTGATCGACCAGAATCGGCCCCAAGCGCCGCCCGCTACGCTTCTGCTCGGCCAGCGCCGCCTGCACCTGCTCATTACTGAGCAGGTTCTGCTGAACCAGCAGATCTCCCAGGCGGATGCGTTCGGACGGGCGGGCCATGACGGGTTTGAACCTCAACTGAAGTGATGAGCCGCGTTAGCGGGGCGGACAAGCAAATTCGGCGAGAAGCGATGGCTTTGGTGGTATCAATCTGACGCAATTATAACAAAAATATAAATTTTGACAAGTTCATATTTAAGGCAGAGGGCGGAAGGGTTTGTTTTTCTCTCCTCTCCCCCCTTCGGCAAAGCTCAGGACAGGTTCGTGGGAAAGAGGTTGGGGGACGGCTGTTCACCCGGCACTCAATATTGAACTTGAACACCACCGTTCGTCCTGAGCTTGTCCCTTCGACAGGCTCAGGACAGGCGAAGGACGGTGCGGAGAGAGGATACGGCGGCTTGAACCGGGCTTCGACAGGCTCAGCCCGAACGGTATAGGGGGGTGTATGCACTTGAATCAAAACCGCTCTGGTTGTCAGGTGAATAGCGCAACGCAACCTCGTCAGGACGCCTCCCGGCGTCCGCGCCCTCTCCCCAACCCCTATCCCACAAGCCTGTCCTGAGCTTTGTCGAAGGGGGGGGAGAGGCTATTGTCCGCTTTTGCCTGCAAGGGGGAGGGGAGGCCCCCAACGCTCAAGTTCCCTCTCGCCCGGTACGTTATAGGCTGAGGAAAGCTGTGGTTTGGGGGTTGTTGTTTTTATTAAAATCTTGCAATCATCATTGTTTTTGTGCTAATTTTGATAAATATGCAATACCGTAGACCTTCGGCTGCGCATCATAGAGGAGCGGCGTGCCGGGGCGTCTTGATCTTTCCCTTTGGCGCGGCGAAGCGTGTACCATTCTCAGCTAGGTGATTGTCATGGGCGATGTCTGCAAAACTGTTTTCAACCGCCGTCCGGGCGGCGGGCTGCTGCTGGTGGCGGCCTTTGCCGGTTTTTTCGCCGCCAGCGCGGCGGAGGCGCGGTGCTGGAACAAAACGACGCACGACAACGGGCAGGGCAATCAATCGCCGCTGATCAGAACCGACGCCCAGGTGAGCGGCGGCGCCAATATCGGCACCTATCAGCCAGTCTCCAACGACACCATCATCTGCGACAACGATACAACGCCCGTTCCGTCTTTACCCGGCACCCCCTTGAACCCGCTGAACGCGACGACGCAGGTTTTTGCCAAATCCGGCCCGCCCGGCAGCCTCAACGGCATCCCCGGCTTCCGCCCGACCGAGAACGTCACCGTGCACCTGACGGAGGGCTTCATCACATCGACCTTTGCTGTGTTGTCGCTCATCAATATCTCCTACGCCAGCACGGTGACCATCGACGAGGGCGCGACGATCCAGATCGCCACAGGCACCAGCGGCTTTACCTGGGCCGTTGGCCTGATGCACGGCGGCTCGGCCACCACCATCACCAACAACGGCACGATCAGCACCCTTGGCCGCAATAGCGTGGGCATCAGCATCGGCGCGACGCAGGACATCGCAAAGACGGCGAGCAATACCTACGTCAACAACACTGGTCTGGTCGTGCCCTCGGCCAACAACACCGTCGTCAACAACGGCACGATCAGCACCGGCGGCATCAACGCATCCGGCATTCAGGCGCTCAATTCGGCCTGTCTCTCGATCACCAACAACGGCAGCATCACCGCCACCGGCATCACCCGGCCAGACAACCTGACCGACGCGAATATGTCCGCCACGATGGCCGCTGGCATCCTCATTGACAATACGCCGCCTTTCACCGGCTCCAAGCCTTCCGATCCCCCCGGCGTGGCGATTGGCGGCTTTCCGGCCATTATCGCCACCAACGACATTTTCGCACACCCCATCAACCCCGATCTGTACGATCTCTACTCGGCGTGCGCATCGAATAGCATGATCGTCAACACCGGCGCGATCTCGGCCAACACCGGCAGCGCCATTGAAGTGCGCGCCGACAAGGTTACCGTGACGAATACCAGTACGCTCACCAGCGCCCAAAGCGCCGCTGTGCATTTTGGCAAGAACACCTACGATCTTGCCGCCGGCGACAATACGCTGATTCTGGACAGCGGCTCGGTGTTGAACGGCGACGTGGTCAGCGAGAGCGCGGGCAACACCCTGAAACTGCAAGGCACGGTCACCGAGGAGAGCAATCTCGGCGTGGGCATGGTCGGTGTCGGCAACGGGGGGAACCAGACGAACAGCTTCCTGGTTCCGACGCCCAACCAAGGCATCGGCTTTGAGTGGGTGAAAGTCAATGGCGACTGGACGATGACCGGCAACAAGACGACGGCCACCGACACCGGCCAGGCGATTGTGGAATCGGGGCGGCTGACGCTCATCAACAACGCCCAGGTCAAGGCCGGTACGATGACCGTAGCCGCCGGGGCGACGCTCAAAGGCAGCCTCAGCAATATCGGCCCGACGATCGCCACCCCGAACGCGCCGCGAACCGACAACGTGATCGCCGCCAACGCCTTCAAGCTCAAGGGGACGCTGGATATTGCCGGCGACTCCCCGGCGGGAGATTCCTCCGGCGCCGGCTTCAGCACTTTCTACGTGACCGCGCCGAGCGCCGATCTCGACGGCGGCACGCTGAAAATCAACCTCTGCGCCAGCCCCGGTACGCAAATGAGCGACGTGCTCGATCTGAGCGGCGTCGTGTCGACCCAGACCGTGACATCGAACGTGACCTGGGACATCACCAACATCGCGGGCTGCACCACGGCCACCAAGGAAACGACCGGAACCGGCATTCTGGTCGTGCAGATGGATCAGCCGAATCATCTGTTCCCCGATGGCGTCATCATCCCGATCACCAACACGGTCACCGAGGAGGTTGTGAGTTATGGCCTCGTTCAGTCAAACAGCAGTTGGTATCTGCAAGTGGTGACGCCGGATATTGCGCCCGCCGGGTTCAATGCCTTTGAGTCCTACACGCCAGCGGGTGCGGTGACCGGCCTGATCGACACCAAGGTCGGCGGCGTCGCTGGCAACGATGTCTGGAAGCTCGATTTGGTCGCCATCCGGCAGGGCGATAACGGCCCGGAGGTCGACCCCAATTTCAAGGAGAAGGTGAAATACGAATGGGTCGCCTTCGATGGCCTCGCCTACCCGGATGATTGCAAAACAGCCCCGGTCGTCATCGCCACGGTCGCCGAAACCGCTGCCTTCGACAACGGGCGCTTGGCGGGCGCCGCCATCGCCCCCCTGGGCGACGCCGTCGCCGCCAGAGACGTGCGGGCGCGTATCAGCTACCCGCCAGACGCGCCGACCGTCGTCAGTTGCTCAACCGACAATTTCGCCATCCGCCCGGCTTATTTCACGGTGGCATCGAATGACGCCACACAAACAACGACGGTCGGCGGGCCGGTCTTCAAGGCGGGACTGGCCGATACCGGCGGTTACTTTGATCTCCGCGCCTTGGCGCGCGGCGCAAGCGGCGGGCTGGCCAGCGGCGGCGGCAGCCTTGCGGGCTACACGGGAACGCCGCTGATCGACAATGAGAAAGTCCGGGGGACGGGCGTGTGCGGCGATAACGCCAGTTTGCCGCTGCCCGCCACCTGCGTCCTCGATGACCATGTGACGTCCGGCACGGCCAGTGACTTCGGCCCGGCGGCGGCAGGCACGGCAACCGCCGCCCGGCAGACCTTCACCTGGGATGAGGCGGGGCTGTTCTGGTTCCAGCAATATGCCGTGTATGACACGACGTGGACGGCGGTCGACCAAGCCAATGGCGGTTGCGCCGCGGATGATTTTTCCTGGTTGTCCACGGCGACCACGGCAACCGCCAAGAATGGCTGCAATATCGGCAACAAGGACAAATCGACGAATATTGGCCGCTTCATCCCGGCCCATTTTCAGGTGACGGTGAACAACGCCTGCGGCAATTTCACCTATTCCGGCCAGCCGTTTACCAGCGTGCGGATCGAAGCGCACAACGGCAAGCACGACATCACCCGCAACTACAACGCCAACGGCGGCGTCGCCCGCGATGTCGAACTCTTTGACGCCGAGCACGAAGCCGCGCCGATCGGCACCTTCAGCAGCATCGTCCAGATTTCCAACAACATCGTTCCGACGACCAGCAACGTCAGCGGTAGCGGCAGCAGCCGGATCACGCTGGCCAGGGTCAACTTCAACACATTGTTTGACTATGTTCTTGGGCAAACGGACAGGGGCGTCGCCGGTTTTGGCGGTTACAGCGGCGTTACGCCGCCTGCCTTGCTGTTCAGCTTCAACAACAAGCTAACTGCGCCGACCAACATCCGCCTGCGGGCTGTCGAAAAAAGCGGCGGCAACCCGCCCGGCGACGGCGTGACTTCCGACCCGGCGGCGGGCGGCGAGGAAGATTTCCCGATCCCCATCCGCTCCGGCCGCCTGCGCCTGTTCAACGGCTTCATCGACACGGCCAAGGTCATCCATGTGCCGATGCAAGTGGAATACTGGGACGGTGGTCAGTGGCTCCTCAACAGCGACGATAGCTGCACCAAAATCGAGACGAACATGCTCTACCTGAGCCACAACGATCAGCCACTGCCAGCGACGGTGGCCAATCCCGCCGAGGCGAAGGCTACCCTGAGCGGCGGCCAGGGCCAAATCACGTTGCCTTTCAAGCAGGCGGGCGTGATGAATCGGGTGGACGACCGTTTCTTCCTGACCGTCAACCTGGGGTTGATCTTTGCGACCAATCCGGGCGTCGCCAACGCGGGCCTGACGGCGGTTGATACCTCCTGCCTGCTTTCGCATGGCGGGGCCTCCAGCTATGGCAACATCCTGCCCTGGCTGCGCGCCCAGAATCCATTTGGCGCCAACAATCCCACCGCCACCTGCAACGACCCGGTAAGCTGGGATCACGACCCGTGGTCGCAAATTTCCTTCGGCGTCAATGACAAGCGCATGATTCACATCCGGGAGATGTTCAGATGATTCGGCACAGCGCCGGTTTCACGATGCTGGAATTGGTGGCGGTCATCCTCGTGGTCAGCATTCTGGCGGCGGTGGCCCTGCCCAACCTGCGCGGCGGCGACCAGAACGACATCGTGTTCCGCGACCAGGTGGTGAGCGCGCTCCGCTATGCGCAGAAAACCGCGGTCAGCCACCGGCGGCAAGTCTGCGTCGCCTTTACCGCAACGACAGTGACGCTGACCATCGAAACCGTCAGCAACGGCGGCTGCAACGCCAACCTCCCGCTACCCGGCGGCCAGGCCAATAGCGTCGCCAGCCGCGAACCGAGCACGGTACAGTTCAACCCCGCCCCGCCCAATGGCGCGTTCACGGCGGAAGGCTGGTGGAACGACGGCTGCGCCAACTACGGCTGTAGCACAACCCTGACCATCCAGGGCTTCGGCGGCGCGACTATCCCGATCACGGTGGAAGGGACGACAGGCTATGTTAATTGACCGGGGGGCAGGGATCAGGGATCAGGGATCGGGGATCAGTTCCGTTCACCCTGAGCACCCCAACCCCGTTCACCCTGAGCACCCCAACCCCGTTCACCCTGAGCATCCCAATCCCGTTCGTTCTGAGTATCAAACCCCGTTCGTCCTGAGCACCCCAACCCCGTTCGTCCTGAGCTTGTCGAAGGACGGTGCGGAGCGCCGTTTTTCTCCCCCTCGCCGCCCTTCGACAAGGCTCAGGACAGGCTCGTGGAAGAGGGGGGAGGGGAGAGGGGCAGGGCGCTTCGCTCGCGGGTTTTCGCTCATCGAACTGATCGTCGCCATCATCATCATCAGCATTGGCGTCGCCGCCCTGATGATGGCCTTTAGCACCGGCGTGCGCGGCAGCGCCGATCCGGTGATCGGCAAGCAGATGCTGGCGACTGCCGAGGAGATGATGGAAGAAATCCTGCTCAAGCCTTTTCACGTCCTCGGCACGCCGCCCGCCAACGGGGCGCTGGTCTGCGGCCCGGCGGCAGCCCGTGACAGCAGCGGCGGCGGCGTCTTCGACGACGTGCGCGATTACAACGGCTATCAGACCACCGGCATTTGCGACATTCAGGGTAACGCCATACCGGGGCTGGCGAGCTACAACCTGAGCGTCGCCACGGCCTGCCAACCCGTCGCGGGCGTCAATATGCTACAGGTCACGGTGACGGTCAGCCGGGGCGGGGACAACGTGACGCTGGTTTCCTACAAGGCGGATTTGCGGCAGCCGCCGCCAGCCGGAGTGTGCCCGCCATGAAAAAAACACGCGGCTTCACCCTGCTTGAGTTGGTTATCGTCATCCTCATCACCGGCATTATCGCGGCGACTCTGGTTGTCTTTGTCTCCCCGGCGCTGAGGAGCTATTTCGACACGCAACGCCGCGCCGAACTGACCGATATGGCCGATACGGCGCTACGCCGCATGAAGCAGGACATCCGCAGCGCCGTGCCGAATTCGCTGCGGGCGAACAGCGCCACCTGTTTCCAGTTGGTGCCGACGATTGACGGCGGCCGCTACCGTCTGGCGGAAAACCCCGCCGCCCCGGGCGGCGGGGTTGCGCTGCCGCCGGAAACCGCCACTTACCAGAGCTTTACCTCCCTCAGCAGGCCGCTCAGCGGATTCGGCCCGACCGCGCCGGTCGCTGGCGACTGGGTGGTGATCGGCAATCTCAACGGCAGCGATGTTTACGCCAACCCCGCCGCCAACCGCGGAAAGATTGCCGCCGCCGCCCTGTTCCCCGCGGGCGGCGAAGCAGTGCGCATCAATATGGCTGGCGATGCGCCATTCCCCACGGGTTACGAGGATGGGCGTTTCTCTGTGACGCCCAATAACGAAACAACCGTGACCTACGTCTGCGACCCCGGCGCGCGGACGCTCCATCGGGTGACGACGGCGGGCGCTTTTCCTCAAAACATGGCGGCGCAATGCGCCTTGCCATCGCTTGGCCCGCTGGTCGCCAGGGATGTGCAAAGCTGCCAGTTCCGCTATGACCCGACCCAGGGCGTCACCCAGTCGAGCGGCTTCATGGAAATGCAACTGACCGTGGCCAGAGAGGGCGAAACCGTCTCGCTACAATACGGCGTGCATGTGGAGAACATCCCATGAGACGCCCGATACCCCGCGCCAGTGCAGTCTTGCTTGCCTCCCGCCCGTTCGCCCTGAGCCTGTCGAAGCCTGTCCTGAGCCATGTCGAAGGGGGCGGTGCGGAGAACGGGCTTCGACTATTCGACAAGCTCATGGCAGGCGAAGCTCAGCCCGAATGGGAGTGTAAACATTTGAGTGAAAACCGCGCCCAATACCGGCAACGAGGATTCGGCGCAATCATGGCGATCATCGTCCTGCTGCTGCTGGCTGGACTCGCCGCTGCGATCATCTCGCTGAGTTCGACCCAGAATGTGACTTTCACTCAGGATGTCGAATCCGCCCGCGCCGATCTCGCCGCCTACACCGGCATCCAGTGGGGACTGAACCGGGCGTTCGCCGCCAACAACAACTGGTGCACCCCGCCCACCGCGCCCATCGTCACCGGCGGCGCCTGGGGTGCGGGCGTCAGATCTGATCTGCCGATCGCCGCACAAACCAACGGCATGAGCGTCTCCGTACAATGCTGGGCCGCCGATTACCCCGAAGGCGGCGCGACAACCCGCGTCTACCAGATCCGCGCCACCGCCTGCACGGCCAATCCAGCCAACACCTGCCCCGGCCCCAACCCGACATCCCCCATTTACGTCGAACGCATCCACGAAGTGGTGGTTTCCATACCCCGGCCCGCCTGCTGCCCCTGACTGTACGTAGTAGTTGAACCGGCGTTCGTCGGCCCGGATTCCGGGTACGGCCATACACCATTTCACAACCATCGAAAAGGATGTCGCCGGATTCCCGGAAACCGATGGAGCGAATATCGGCCAGTTGACGAACCGAATCCACCCTATGCCGTTGGCTTAAATTTACACCATCAATAAACGTCGTTCCGGTCATTTTGTCCGGTTACCCCCTATTGTTATAAGATGCCCGGGTTATGGAATTTGAGCTGATCGGCGATATTGTTGGTGCAGAGACGTTTGCCGAAGGGCGAGGTATCCGGGAGTTGGCTCGCCTCATCAAAACCTACGGCGGACGAAATTGGCGAAAACGCAAGGGATTTGGCGTCATACGCCTGATCAGCACGGGTGAAGCCCGGCACGCGGAACTCCATTGGTACGAGTGCCACGGCGTCGGCAAAGTTGAACTGAAGGTGAAGAAATGTCTCTGAAAAAATGGGTGATTTGCACCGATAACGACGGTTATCCGGCGTCACTGGAGCATCGGAAACTCTACGAAACCATTGACGACGACGGCGCACCAGACGGCTGGATTCGCGTCATCGACGAATCCGGTGAGGACTACCTGTATCCGGCTAGCCGGTTCATGCCCATGCAGATCGAAACACCTCTAGAAGCCCGATTGTTGTCCATGGCATAGCCCACTATGCTTTACACAGAATCGCCTCAGGATCGATAAGCGGTCATCGAATACCTTTGTGGTTTCAGGCGCTCCAAGCGACTACAAACTGGCTCGGCGGCTGGAAGTCTCTCCGGCGCTCATTTCGCACCTTCGGATCGGGCGGCGTCCGCTGCCGCTGATCGTTGCCGTCAAGCTCGCCATCACGCTTGACATTGACCCGATGGAAATCATTGCGCGGACGCAACTATTGGAGGCCCGGGATTCTGGTCATCGGGCGTTCTGGCGGTCTTTCACACAGCGTGCAGTCATGGTAGCGGTTACGGCCTGCACGCGGGCGTTCGGCTGTTTCGGTTCTTGCATGAGCGGACGGGGACGAGCTGGTGGATTGACCGCAAGTGAGGGTGTTTCGTACTTCGCATAATTTATATTATGTTAAATTTACTAAACGCTCCGCCAGCAACCGAGAAAAATCAGATCACGCCCTCGGCGCGCAAGTTTTCGATTGTTGCCGCATCCAGGCCGAGCGTTGTGGTCAGTACCTCCTCCGTGTGTTCGCCGAGCATTGGCGGCGGCAGGCGGTAGTCGACCGGCGTTGCCGACAGGCGCATCGGGTTGGCGACTTGCGGGATGCTGCCTGTCAGGGGGTGCGGCATGGTTATTTTGAGGCCGCGTGATTGCACTTGTGGATCGGTGAATACGTCGGCCAGCGTGTTGATCGGGCCGCAGGGGACGGCTTTGGCTTCGAGCGTGCTGATCCAGTCTGCCGTGCGGCGCTCGATGGTGAGTTTTTTGAGCAGCGGGATGAGGACATCACGGTTTTCCACCCGCGCCTGGTTGGTGGCGTAGCGCGGGTCGGCGGCCAGTTCGGGCGCGCCCGCTGCGGCGCAGAAACGGGCAAACTGACCGTCGTTGCCGATGGCGAGGATCATGTAGCCGTCGGCGGTGGGAAAATCCTGATACGGGACGATGTTGGGATGCGCGTTGCCCAGGCGTTGCGGACTTTGCCCGGTGGCGAGGTAATTCATCGCCTGATTGGCGAGACAGGCGATCTGCACGTCGAGCAGCGCCAGATCAATGAACTGCCCTGCCCCGCTTTTTTCCCGCCAGGCGAGCGCGGCGAGTACGGCGTTGGCGGCGTAGAGGCCGGTCAGGATGTCGGTCAGGGCGACGCCGACTTTCATCGGCCCGCCGCCTTCGGCAGCGTCGGGTCTGCCGGTGACGCTCATCAGGCCGCCCAGGCCCTGAATCAGAAAGTCGTAACCGGCGCGCGGCGCGTAGGGGCCATCCTGGCCGAAGCCGGTGATGGCGCAATAGATGAGGCGCGGATTGACCGCCCGCAAGGCTGTGTAATCGAGTCCATACTGCTTCAGGCCGCCGACCTTGAAGTTTTCCAGGACGACATCCGATTCGGCGGCCAGTTGCTTGACCAGCGCCTGGCCCTCTGGCCGGGTGATGTCGATGGTGATGGAACGTTTGTTGCGGTTGGCGCAGAGGTAATAGGCGGCGATGGCGGTGGTTTCGCCTGCCGCGTCCTTCAACCAGGGCGGTCCCCAATGACGGGTGTCGTCGCCCGCGCCTGGGCGTTCGACCTTGATGACATCGGCGCCGAGATCGGCCAGCAACTGCCCGGCCCACGGCCCGGCCAGAATGCGCGAGAGATCAAGAACGCGGATGTGCGACAGCGCCCCGGCCACGATGATTCAGTTGGCGAAAGCGGCCAGCCCGGTAATGGCCCGACCGAGAATCAGGGCGTGGACGTCGTGCGTGCCTTCGTAGGTATTGACGACTTCCAGATTGACGAGATGGCGGGCGACGCAAAATTCATCCGAAATGCCGTTGCCGCCCAGCATGTCGCGGGCCGCGCGGGCGATGTCGAGGGCCTTGCCGCAGGAATTGCGCTTGACGATGGAGGTGATTTCCACCGGCGCGATGCCTTCGTCCTTCATGCGGCCGACGCGCAGGCAGGTTTGCAGGCCGAGGGTGATTTCGGTCAACATGTCGGCCAGTTTTTTCTGGATCAACTGATTGGCGGCCAGCGGGCGGCCAAACTGCTTTCTGTCGAGCGTGTATTGGCGGGCTGTCTCGTAACAGGCTTCCGCCGCGCCCAGCGCCCCCCAGGCAATGCCGTAGCGGGCCGAATTGAGGCAGGTAAACGGCCCCTTCAAGCCGCGCACGGTGGGGAAGGCGTTTTCTTCCGGGCAGAACACCTCGTCCATGACGATTTCGCCGGTAATCGAAGCGCGCAGGCCGACTTTGCCGTGAATGGCCGGGGCGCTAAGCCCTTTCCAGCCTTTTTCGAGAACGAAACCGCGAATCTCGCCCGCGTCGTCCTTGGCCCAGACCACGAAAACATCGGCAATCGGGCTGTTGGTGATCCACATCTTGCTGCCGGAAAGGCTGTAGCCGCCATCGACCTTGCGCGCCCGCGTGACCATGCCGCCGGGGTCGGAACCGTGGTTCGGCTCGGTCAGGCCAAAGCAGCCGACCCATTCACCAGTGGCCAGTTTGGGCAGATATTTTTCCTTCTGCGCCGTCGTGCCGAACTCATTGATCGGCACCATGACCAGCGAACTTTGCACGCTCATCATCGAGCGGTAGCCGGAATCGACCCGCTCCACTTCGCGGGCGATCAGCCCGTAGCTGACGTAGTTCATGCCGGCGCCGCCGTATTGTTCCGGGATGGTCGGCCCAAGCAGGCCCAAAGCGCCCATTTCATTGAAAATGGCGCGCTCGGTGCGCTCGTGGCGGAAAGCCTCCTGCACGCGCGGCAGCAGCTTTTCCTGAGAATAAGCGCGGGCGCTGTCGCGCACCATGCGCTCGATATCGCTCAGTTGGAGATCGAGCAGCAGAGGGTCTTCGGGGTTGAACGTCGCCTTGTTTGATGCCATGTCAAGATCCTCCTCGTGTGAGTCGATAGTGAATGGAGCGCATTTTGAAAGCTAAAAAACCCAAGATCAATGGATTTTTTTGAAGTAATCTGTGCGTTATCCTCACTCCGTAAAATGAAATGCGCAAAAAAATCCCGACCACGGCGGCGCTTCTGGCTTTTGCCGCCGCCGCCCGCCACGAAAGTTTCACCCGCGCCGCCGATGAGCTGGCCCTGACGCAAGGCGCTGTCTGTCGGCAAATCGCCGCGCTGGAAAACTTTCTCGGCGTCGCCCTCTTTCGCCGCACCCGGCGCGGCGTCCGGCTAACCGAAGCGGGCGTCGGCTACAGCCGCCAGATCGCGCCCTGGCTCGACGCCATCGAGCGCGACACGCTGGCCGTCATGGCCCATCATGGCGTCACCAGCGCCATTGAACTTGCCGTCGTGCCAACCTTCGCCACGCGCTGGCTACTGCCCCGCATGAGCGGCTTCCAGGAACAGAACCCGGACATCGTCATCAACATGACGACGCGGACGCGCCCTTTTCTCTTTGACGAAACCGGGTTTGACGCCGCCATTTACTTTGGCGACGCCGGTTGGCCCGGCACCGAAGCGCATTTTCTGATGCGCGAATACTCCGTACCCATCTGTAGCCCCACACTGCCCGGCGCGCGGCCCGACATGACGCCGGCAGAAATCGCCAGCCTGCCGCTCTTGCAGCAAACGACGCGCCCCTACGCCTGGCGGCACTGGTTCAAATCAGCGGGGATCGACCTGCCCGGCGACATGGCAGGCGCCCGGCTCGAACTTTTTTCCATGCTCGCCCAAGCCGCCGCCATGAGCATGGGCGTCGCCCTGATCCCGCCCTTTTTGATCCGCCGCGAACTCGACAGCGGCGAATTGATGATTCCCTGCAACCAGAGCTTTGCCAGCGAACGCGCCTACTACTTCATCATCCCCGAACGCAAAGCCGAACGCCCTGCCCTCGAACGCTTCCGCCAATGGTTGGTGGAAGAAGCGGGCGGCGGCGGCACATAAAACCGGCGGCAATCACTCCCACTCGATCATCAACAGTCACAAAAAACCTTTCAAATCATAAAATGAGAGTGAATATTTTCGTTGCTACCACAAGAAATACCATATGGAGGGAACCTCGCATCCTCTTCCTCGGCGAACTGTTGCGCGCGAAACCCGCTCAGCACGACTTGGAAGCCGAATTTGGATGCTCGGCACCCTTCGTATGCTCCACCAGGAATGGCCAATGAATCGCGCCTATCTCTCCTTGTCTGCACAGGGTGTAGCCACTCTCAGCGATGCCGAGATCTTTGGACGCCTGGCTTCACATTTGCCCTTCGCACTAGAACCGGCGCAGCGAACCGCGTGGAATTACCAGATTCAGCATTTGCGCGCATTGGCGCAAGACTTACCCAATGCCCATGCCTTCATGGAATTTCTGATTCCACGTATGGGGCGTCGAGCAGATCTGATCCTGCTGACCAACGGCATCGTATTTGTAATCGAATACAAGATCGGCGCGAGCCAATTTGATCGTTCCAGTCTGGACCAAGTCTACGGCTATGGACTAGACCTCAAAAATTTTCACGAGACCAGTCATGGTCTGCCGGTCGTACCAATCTTGGTCGCCACAGGCGCACCGGGCAACAATGACCTGCATGTACAGTGGGATGATGATGACTTAGCGCGACCATTGAGCGTCAATCCCGCGGGTCTCTTGCAGGCCATCCATCATCTGTGCCGCATCCGCAATGCCCCTCCGATTGATGCCACAGCGTGGGAAGCTGGGCGTTATCGCCCGACGCCGACCATCGTAGAGGCCGCCCAGGCGCTGTATCAGGGACATGCGGTCGAAGAAATTTCTCGCTCTGAAGCTGGGGCAGAAAACCTTACGACTACGGCCGACTATGTAGCTAGTGCGATCGAGTCGGCTAAGCGGAACAAACACAAAATTATCTGCTTCATCACTGGCGTTCCAGGTTCCGGTAAGACGCTGGCGGGGCTCAATCTCGCCACAGCACGCCAGCGCTCCCATAGCGATGAGCATGCGGTTTTCCTATCAGGAAATGGCCCTTTGGTGGATGTTTTGCGCGAGGCGCTAGCCTTGGATGCCGTAGCACGGGCACGTGAAACCGGCACCAACACGTCCAAGGTGCAAGAAGACCGTCATGCGGCAGCCTTCATCCAAAACATCCACCACTTCCGCGACGACGCGCTCGTCTCCCGAGATGCCCCAGTGGAGAAGGTCGCCGTATTCGACGAAGCCCAGCGTGCTTGGAATGCTGAACAGACATCGAAATTCATGCGGCAGAAGAAGGGCCAGCTTGACTTTTCCATGTCGGAGCCAGAGTTCTTGCTTTCGGTAATGGATCGACACCAGGAGTGGTGCGCAATCATCTGTCTGGTGGGTACGGGTCAAGAAATCAACACCGGTGAGGCTGGTATTGAAGAATGGCTATGCGCGCTGGAGCGCGGTTTCCCACATTGGCAAGTGCACATGCCCAACACCCTAGCTCATACACGCCGACTCACAAAATACGTCACAGCACCCGCGCTGCATTTAGCCACTTCGCTACGATCTTTCCGTGCCGAGCGTCTGTCTGATTTTGTGGGCCATGTGATCGATGGAGACACAGCAGCGGCACGAGAAATCAAAGGCGCGCTAACTAATTTTCCTCTCTACATTACACGGGATCTTGAGCGGGCAAGACAGTGGCTGCGCTCCAAACGTCGTGGCTCTGAACGAATGGGCTTGTTGGCATCATCCAATGCCGCCCGCCTCAAACCGTACGGTGTGTTTGTGAAAGCCAAAATAGAGCCAGCCAAATGGTTCTTAGCCCCAAGCGACCACGTTCGATCGTCGGACTCGCTTGAAGATGCCGCCACTGAGTTCGACATTCAGGGTTTGGAATTGGATTGGACCTGCCTGTGCTGGGATGCCAACTACCGGCGCGCGGGAGATCGATGGCAACCCCTACAATTCAAAGGAACGCAATGGCAAACTGTGAATGACGAAGCACGTAGGGCTTATATCGCCAATGCCTATCGCGTCCTGTTGACCCGGAGCCGACAGGGCATGGTAGTTTTTGTGCCAAAAGGTTCTAGCGAAGACGCGACGCGGACGCCTACGTTTTACCAGGCCATCTACGCCTTCCTGAAGGATTGTGGGTTCG
>JAITMS010000066.1 GCA_031277255.1 Azonexus sp. | reverse complement strand
TTTTCTGCGGTTTCTGGTAGTAGAATTTCTTCCATGCCTTGTGACTACTCGTCCTAGTTATAGGGCCAGAAGCCCGGATACCTCGCCAAAGGTTCCGGGCTTCGCTTTTGCAGGGTTAGACGGATTTGGGTTCGGGCTTGGCGTCAGCCTTGGCGGGCTTGACAGGACGAAACTCAGTCATGACGCCGACGATTTTGTCCTCTTGGAAACCTCTACCGGCGCGGTAGGAGATCATGTAGTCGCCGGGCTGGATAAGATCGGTATCAGGGACAAGAGCAACAGGAACATTCAGCGTGCCAACGTCAACGACACCATCAATATGGAGAATGACTTTGCAGACATGGCGCTTGACTTCGCGGGGTGGGGCACCGTTCTTGCCGGAGTAAAAAGAGGACTTCAGTTCAGAACCGACGACAGTGATACGGGATTCCATGATGATTTTCCTTTATGACAGTTAAATTTTTGGCAGGATGCCACTTGCAAAAAAGCCTCTCAGGCGGTATGTATGAGAACGGACTCACGTTCAATTATGAGAAAAATCTCATAACCAATCGTGCCATGAGAAATCACTCACGTCAACAGGAGTAAAAAATGGACTTAGCTAACTACATAGAAACAGCAGCAGACGCCGCAGGCAGCCTCACAACACTTGCTAGCATCATAGGAACAAGCCAGCCAGCACTAAGCAGAATGAAAAAAGGAAGGGAGCACATGCCGCTAACCGTAGCCATAAAACTGGCCGACACACTAGAAACAGACAGGTTCTCAGTGATAGTCGCCAGTGAGATAGCATCCGCCAGAGACGAGGACGAATACCTATGGTGGACTGGGATAAAAGAAGAACTAGAAAGCGAGTACATCAACGAAACAATCCGCCTCAGAGACATACAAGCAATGGAAAAACTGTCTTATATAAGATAGTTTTTCGTGGACGCCGATCTGGAAATGTGCTGAAATTCCACCCCATGACTCAAGAGGCTGCCCGCGCTGTGGCGCGTGTTTATTCACCGACTTTCAGTCCGCTCTACCGCCAGATCAAGGATTTTCTCATCCGTAGTCTGGAGGAGGGGGAATGGGGGCCGGGCGACGCCATTCCCAGCGAGGGAGAGTTGGCTCTGCGCTTCAATGTCAGCCAGGGCACGGTGCGCAAGGCGATTGACGAGATGGCGGCGGAAAACATGCTGGTTCGCCGTCAGGGCAAGGGAACTTTTGTCGCCACCCATGATGATCCCCGTTCCTTCTATCGCTTTCTGCGGCTGGCGCCCGATGAGGGCAAGGCGACGGCGGGCGTCAGCGAGGCTTTTTCCTGCGCCACGGTGGCGGCGCCGCCTGAGGTTGCGGCGGCGCTTGGGCTGCTGGTCAATGAACCCTTGATCTACGTTCAGCGGGTCTTGCATTTTGGCGGTCAGCCGGTGGTGTTCGATCATATCTATCTGGTCGCCGAGTTGTTCGTCGGCTTGACGCTGGAGGCGTTGCGCAGTGCCGAGCGTTCCCTGTACAGCCTGTTTGAAAGCGATTACGGCGTGCGCATGATCCGCGCCGAGGAGCGCCTGCGGGCGGTGGCGGCGGATGCCGAAAGCGCCGGGCGGCTGGGCGTGGCGGTCGGCGAGCCGCTCTTGCGCGTCGAGCGGACGGCCTACACCTATGGCAACAAAGCGGTTGAGTGGCGTCTGGGCTTGTATTGCACGCGCCACCATCACTATCGTAACGAACTCGGCTGAACAGATGGCTCTGCGCAAATCCTTGGGATGGCTGCAAAAGGCCGTGGCAGCAACGGATCGGATGTATAATGTTTCCCCCTTGACGGGCCAGCGGCTCGCCGCAAATTGACGAGAGGAATGACGCTCATGACAGAAATCACCAGCAAAAAACGGCCAAAACATCTGGATTTGATCAACATCTACTTCCCGTTGGCGGCCAAGGCTTCGATTCTGCATCGCATCAGCGGCGCTGGTCTGTTTCTCTTTTTCCCTGTCTTGCTCTGCCTGTTTGGCGACAGTCTCGCCTCGCCGGAGGGTTTCGACAACTTCAAGTCGATCGCCGCCTTGTGGCCGGTCAAGATTGTTCTGGCTGGCCTGATCTGGGCCTTTCTGCACCATTTCTGCATGGGCATCCGCTTCCTGCTGCTGGACCTGCATATCGGCATCGGGAAGGAAGCCTCGCGCCGGTCGGCGGCTGCCGTTCTTGCCGTCAGCATTTCGTTGTCCTTGATTCTGTGGGGGGTGCTACTGTGATTAACCGTATTGTTGTCGGGGCGCACTACGGCCTCAAGGACTGGATCGTCCAACGCGCCACGGCGGTCATCATGGCGGTCTATTCGGTATTGATCGTTGCGGTCCTGCTGGCGGTCAAGCCAGCGAGCTTTGAAGCCTGGCAGGGCGTTTTTGCCAACGGCCTCATCAAGTTCATGACCTTTCTCTTTTTCGTCAGCCTGTTCTATCACACCTGGATCGGCGTCCGTGACATCTGGATGGATTATGTCAAACCGGTCGGTCTGCGCCTGGCCCTGCACGTGCTGACGGCGACCGTGCTGGTGGGTTACACCGCGTGGGCGGCGGCGATTCTCTGGAGGCTGTAAGCGTGACTATTCCTGTTCTCAAATTTGACGCGGTCATCGTCGGCGCTGGCGGCGCCGGTCTGCGTTCCGCGATCCAGTTGTCCGAAGCTGGCCTGAAGACAGCCGTGCTGTCCAAGGTCTTTCCGACCCGTTCCCATACCGTCGCCGCCCAGGGCGGCGTCGCCGCTTCGCTCGGCAACTCCGAGGAAGACCACTGGCGCTGGCATATGTACGATACCGTCAAGGGTTCCGACTGGCTCGGCGACCAGGACGCGATCGAGTTCATGGTGAGGAAGGCCAACGAGTGCGTGGTCGAGCTTGAGCATTACGGCATGCCCTTTGACCGCACCGACAACGGCAAGATTTACCAGCGTCCCTTCGGCGGCCACATGTCCAATTTCGGCGAAAAGCCGGTGCGCCGCTCCTGCGCCGCCGCCGACCGAACCGGCCACGCCATGCTGCACGCCATGTATCAGCGCAACGTCAAGGCCAACACCCAGTTCTTCGTCGAATGGATGGCGCTCGATCTGATCCGCGACAGCGAAGGGCATGTGCTGGGCGTTACGGCAATGGAGATGGAAACCGGCCAGATCGTGATTTTCCACAGCCGGGCGACCATTTTTGCCACCGGCGGGGCGGGCCGCATTTTCCATTCCTCGACCAACGCCTTCATCAATACCGGCGATGGTTTGGGCATGGCGGCGCGCGCCGGGATTCCGCTCGAAGACATGGAGTTCTGGCAATTCCACCCGACCGGCGTGGCGGGCGCGGGGGTGCTGATTACCGAAGGCGTGCGCGGCGAAGGCGGCATTTTAAGGAACAGCGACAAGGAACGCTTCATGGAACGCTACGCGCCGAACGCCAAGGATCTGGCCTCGCGCGACGTGGTTTCCCGCGCCATGACCACCGAAATCAACGAGGGGCGCGGTTGCGGCCACAACAAGGATTACGTCCTGCTCGACATCACCCACCTCGATCCCGCCGTCATCATGAAGCGCCTGCCCGGCATCCGTGAAATCGGCTTGCAGTTCGCCGGCGTCGATTGCATCAAGGAGCCGCTGCCGGTCGTGCCGACCTGCCATTACCAGATGGGCGGCATCCCGACGCATTACTCCGGCCGCGTCGTGGCGCCGAAAAACGGCGACCTCAACGCCGTCGTCCCCGGCTTTTACGCCGCTGGCGAATGCGCCTGCGCTTCGGTGCATGGGGCCAACCGTCTCGGCACCAATTCGCTGCTCGACCTTCTGGTGTTCGGCAAATCGGCGGGTGATTCGGCCATTGAAGACCTCAAATCCGGCAAGGCCCACCGCGAATTGCCCCAGGATGTCGCCGATCAGGCCCAGGCCCGCATCGCGGCGCTGGACAACCGCAAGGACGGGGCCAACGTCCATGAAACGCGGCTCTCCATGCAGCGCGTCATGCAGAACCACGCCGGCGTTTTCCGCTTTGGCAATCTGCTCAAGGAAGGCGTCGACAAAATTCTCGAAGTCGAAAAAGCCGCCCGCCAGCTTGAAATCAAGGACAAATCGCTGGCCTGGAACACGGCGCGCAGCGAAGCTCTGGAAATGGAGAACCTGATCGAAGTGGCCAAGGCGACCATGCTCTCGGCAGAAGCGCGGAAAGAATCGCGCGGCGCGCACGTCCGCGATGATGCCCCGGATACGCCGGAATTCCCCAATGGCCGCAACGACAAGGAATGGCTCAAGCACACGCTGTTCAATCCGGTCGACAACAGCATCGTCTACAAGCCGGTCGTCATGCAGCCCCTGACCGTCGAACCGATCGCGCTGAAAACGCGCTCGTACTAATCGGAGAACAACAATGAGCAAACGCACGGTGCACTTTCGCATCTACCGCTATGACCCGGACAAGGACGCCAAGCCGAGGATGCAGGATATTTCGGTGGACCTGGAGCCGACCGACCGTAAACTTCTCGACGCGCTGACCAAGCTCAAGGCCAAGGACGACTCGCTCGCTTACCGCCGCTCCTGCCGCGAGGGCGTGTGTGGGTCGGACGCGATGAACATCAACGGCAAGAATGGGCTGGCCTGCCTTCAGGATATTGACCAACTGAAACAGCCGATCACGCTCCGCCCGCTGCCGGGTTTGCCGGTCATCCGCGATCTGATCGTCGATATGACCCAGTTCTTCAAGCAATACCACTCGATCAAGCCCTATCTCATCAACAACGATCCGCCGCCGGAGCGCGAGCGCCTGCAATCGCCCGCCGACCGCGAAGAACTGGACGGTCTTTACGAGTGCATCCTGTGCGCCTGCTGCTCGACCTCCTGCCCGTCGTTCTGGTGGAACCCGGACAAGTTCGTCGGCCCGGCGGGGCTGTTGGCCGCCTACCGCTTCCTCGCCGACACGCGCGATCAGGCGACCAATGAGCGTCTCGACAATCTCGAAGACCCCTATCGCCTGTTCCGCTGCCACACCATTATGAACTGCGTCGACGTCTGCCCCAAGGGCTTGAACCCGACGCTGGCGATCAACAAGATCAAGGATATGATGGTGCGCCGCGCCGTTTGATGGACAGAGCCGATTACCAACGCCTGCGCTGGCGTTGCGTCCGCCGGGCCTTGCTGGAACTCGATATTGCGCTGACGCGCTTTCTCGACAACGGCTTTGACCAACTGGACGCGGCAGAGCAACAGGCATTTGTCGAACTGGCGGATATGGAGGATCACGATCTCTGGTCTTTGATCAGCGGCCAGACGAAGACCGACGATCCGCGTTACGCGCCCATCGTGGCGCTGATAGGTAAGCGTTGAGTAAGGCTGGCGGCGTACTGTTCGCCGTTGGCTGCAACTTTGACAGTGCAGTAACAATCGACATTAAAAAAGGGAACAAACCATGACGACCGAACGCAAGGCAACTCTCAGCATCGACGGGCAAGCGCCTGTCGAATTCCCGATCCTCTCCCCGACACACGGCAACGACTGCATCGACATTCGCACGCTGGGCAGTAAAACCGGCCTGTTTACCTATGACTCCGGTTTTCTGTCGACCGCCAGTTGCAAATCGACCATTACCTATATCGACGGCGACAAGGGCGAATTGCTCTATCGCGGCTACCCGATCGAACAACTGGCCGAGCACTGCAATTTTCTCGAAGTCGCCTATCTGATGAAAAACGGCGAACTGCCCAACGCCCAGCAGAAATTCGCCTTTGAAAACGTCATCAAGCGGCACACTCTGGTGCATGAGCAACTGGTCAAGTTCTATTCCGGCTTCCGCCGCGACGCCCACCCGATGGCCGTCATGGTCGGCGTCGTCGGCGCGCTCTCGGCCTTCTACCACGAAGCCGCCGATTTTTCCGACGCCGAACACCGCGACATCAGTTGCAACCGCCTGATCGCCAAGCTGCCGACCATTGTCGCCATGGCCTACAAGTACAACACCGGCGCGCCCTTCATGTACCCGGACAACGATCTCGATTACACAGCCAACTTCATGCGCATGATGTTTGGCAATCCGTGCGAAAAATACGTGCCCAACCCGGTGCTGGTCAATGCGCTCGATACCATTTTCACGCTGCACGCCGACCACGAACAGAATGCCTCGACCTCGACCGTCCGGCTGGCCGGTTCTTCCGGCGCCAATCCCTTCGCCTGCATCGCCGCCGGCATCGCCTGCCTGTGGGGGCCGGCGCATGGCGGCGCCAACGAAGCCTGTCTGCACATGCTCGAAGAAATCCACGACGTTTCCCGCGTCGGCGAGTACATCAAGAAGGCCAAGGACCCCAACGATCCTTTCCGGCTGATGGGCTTCGGTCACCGCGTCTACAAGAACTTCGATCCGCGCGCCAAGCTGATGCGCAAGGTCTGCGACGACGTTCTGGCTGAACTGGGGCTGGAGAACGATCGCCTGTTCAAACTGGCCAAGGAACTGGAAAAAATCGCCCTGGAAGACGAGTATTTCGTCGACAGAAAGCTCTATCCGAACGTCGACTATTACTCCGGCATCGTGCAGAAAGCCATCGGCGTGCCGACCACCATGTTCACCTGCATCTTCGCGCTGGCCCGCACCGTCGGCTGGATCACGCAATGGGAAGAAATGATCTCCGATCCCGAATACAAGATCGGTCGGCCGCGCCAGTTGTATGTCGGCGCCGCCCGGCGCGATGTCGTGCCGCTTGCCGGGCGTTCTTGAGTCGGGAATAAAATCAGGGCGGCCTCCGGGCCGCCCTTTTTGCCAACGAGGCCATCTTGCCTCGTTACACACCAGAGCAGACACCCTGAAGGGGGAGGCCCATGACTACGATGAATCAACTGTTTGACAGCACCCTGTACTTTGGCGGCAATGCGCCATTCGTCGAAGAACTCTACGAGGTCTATCTCGACGATCCGACCGCCGTTCTGCCGGAGTGGCGCGACTACTTCGACCGCCTGGCCCAGATGCCGGGCTATGTCGCCCGCGACGTGCCGCACGCCCCGGTCATTGCCGCCTTTGCCGAACTGGGCAAGGATGGCGGCTTCCGTCCGGCGGCGCCGGCGGCGAGCGGCGCGGAAAACAAAAAACAGGCGGCGGTCGGCCAAATGGCTACCGCCTACCGCTCGCTCGGCACCCGCTGGGCCGATCTCGACCCCCTGAAGCGCCTGCCGCGGCCCAAGATCGAGCAACTGGAGCCGTCCTTCTACGGCTTTACCGACGCCGACATGAAGCAGACCTTCAGCGTCGGCTCCTTGAAGGGGCTGCCAGCCGAGGCCCAGCTTGGCGACATCCTCGAAACCTTGCGCCAGACCTACTGCGGCACCATCGGCGCCGAGTACATGTACATCACCGAATACAAGGAGAAACGCTGGTTGCAGGATCGGCTGGAGAGCATCCGTTCCCGCCCGACTTATAACGTCGAACAGAAAAAACGCATTCTTGAGCGCCTGACCGCCGCCGAGACGCTGGAGCGTTACCTGCACACCCGCTATGTCGGCCAGAAGCGTTTTTCGCTCGAAGGCGGCGAGTCGCTGATCGTCTCGATGGACGAGGCGATCCGCAGCGGCGGCGCCCAGGGCATCGACGAAATCGTCGTCGGCATGGCCCACCGTGGCCGCCTCAATGTGCTCGTCAATACGCTGGGCAAAGCGCCGTCGATGCTGTTTGAAGAATTTGAAGGCAAGAAAAAAGTCGACCTGACGGCAGGCGATGTCAAATATCACCTCGGTTTTTCCTCCGATGTCAGCACGCCGGGCGGCGCCTGTCACCTGACGCTGTCGTTCAATCCCTCGCACCTCGAAATCGTCAATCCGGTGGTCGAAGGCTCCGTCTATGCCCGTCAGGTTCGGCGCGGCGGCGACAGCAAGAAAAAAATCATGCCCATCATCATCCACGGCGACGCCGCCGTTACCGGGCAGGGCGTCAATCAGGAGATGCTCAATTTTTCCCAGACGCGCGGCTATGGCGTCGGCGGCACCCTGCACATCGTCGTCAACAACCAGATCGGCTTCACCACCAGCGACCGGCGCGACTACCGTTCCGGCCACTACTGCACCGACATCTTCAAGATGGTCGATGCGCCCATTTTCCACGTCAATGGCGACGATCCCGAAGCGGTGGCCCTGGTCACGCAAATCGCGGTCGAATACCGCCAGATCTTCGGCAAGGATGTCGTGGTCGACATCATCTGCTTCCGTAAACTCGGCCACAACGAGCAGGACGAGCCGATGGTGACGCAGCCCCTGATGTACAAGGTCATCGCCAAGCACCCCGGCACCCGCAAGTTGTACGGCGACAAACTGATTGCCGAAGGCACGCTGGACGCCAACGGCCCGGAACAGATGATCGAGCAGTACCGCGACTCCCTCGATCGCGGCGAACTGCTCTACAACCCGGTGCTGGCGGGCTACAAACACCCGATGACCATCGACTGGACGCCCTTCCTGGCCAAAGAATATATCGAGAACTGCGACACCACGGTGCCGCTCCCTGAGTTGCAGCGTCTGGCGCAGCGCCTGACGACCCTGCCCGAAGGTTTCACGCTCCATTCGCGGGTCAAGAAAATCGTCGAAGATCGCGCCGCTATGGGCGAGGGCGCTCTGCCGGTCGACTGGGGCATGGCCGAGAATCTGGCCTACGCCTCGCTTCTGGTGTCCGGTCACGGCGTCCGCATTTCCGGCGAGGATGTCGGTCGCGGCACCTTCTTCCACCGTCATGCCGCTTTCCACGACCAGAACCGCGCCAGTTGGGATCAAGGCACCTGGTATCCCTTGCAGCATCTGCAAGACAAGCAGGCCGGTTTCCACTGCTACGACTCCGTGCTCTCGGAAGAAGCCGTGCTCGCCTTCGATTACGGTTACGCCTCGGCCAACCCGTATGAACTGGTGATCTGGGAAGGCCAGTTCGGCGACTTTGCCAACGGCGCCCAGGTCGTCATCGACCAGTTCATCACCTCCGGCGAAGCCAAGTGGGGCCGCGCCTGCGGTCTGGTCATGCTCTTGCCGCACGGCTACGAAGGCCAGGGGCCGGAGCACTCGTCGGCCCGGCTGGAACGCTACATGCAGGGCTGCGCCGAAATGAACATGGAAGTCTGCGTGCCGACCACTGCCGCCCAGGTTTTCCACATGCTGCGCCGTCAGGCGCTGCGGATGCAGCGGAAACCGCTCGTCGTCATGTCGCCGAAATCGCTGCTCCGCCACAAGGATGCCACCTCGCCCTTGAGCGATCTGGCCAGCGGCGAATTTCAGCGCGTCATCGGCGAAGTCGACAAGATCGACCCGAAAAAGGTCAAGCGCGTCATCCTCTGCTGCGGCAAGATCTATTACGACCTCCTGGCGGGCCGCCGCGAGAAGAAGATCACCGACATCGCCATCGTCCGTCTGGAGCAGTTGTATCCCTTCCCGAAAGATTCCCTGCAAGCTGAACTGGCGAAATACCCGAAGGCCGCGGAAATCGTCTGGGCGCAGGAAGAGCCGCGCAATCAGGGCGCCTGGTACTGGATCGCCTCGCGCCATCATCTGGACAGCGAACTCGGCAGCAAACAAGCCTTGCTGCTGGTTGCCCGCCCGGCGTCGCCGTCGCCCGCCGTCGGCTACCTGGCGAAGCACAATGAGCAACAAAAAGCACTGGTCGAGTCCGCCCTGGGCAAGATCGAGTACTGACCAACAGAGTGGAGTCATTCATGAGCATGATCGAAGTTCAAGTCCCCCAGCTTTCCGAATCCGTTGCCGAAGGCACGCTCGCTTCGTGGAAGAAAAAAATCGGCGAAGCCGTCAGCCGCGATGAAGTGCTGATCGACATCGAAACCGACAAGGTCGTTCTCGAAGTGCCGTCGCCCGCCGCTGGCGTGCTGGTCGAAATCATCAAGGGCGATGGCGAAACCGTCGTTTCCGGTGAATTGATCGCCAGAATCGACACCGCCGCCACAGCGAGCGCCGCTGCCCCGGCAGCCGTCCCGGCCAAGGCCGTCGCCCCCGCTCCCGCCGCTGCGGCCTCTGCCGCCGCCCCGGCGGGCACGGCCAGCCCGGCGGCGCGCAAAATTCTTGACGAAAAAGGCATTGCCGCCGCCGCTGTCGCCGGTACCGGCCGCGGCGGCCGCGTGACCAAGGAAGACGCCGTCGCCGCCGCCCCCAAAGCCGCCGCTGGCCCCGCCGCCGCGCCAGCTCCGGCGGCCATCAGCATCACCGCCCCGGCCACCGGCGTCGATCTGAGCGAGCGCGCCGAACAGCGCGTGCCGATGAGCCGTCTGCGCGCCCGCATCGCCGAGCGCCTGCTGCAATCGCAACAGACCAACGCCATCCTGACCACTTTCAACGAAGTGAACATGGCCCCGGTCATGGCGCTGCGGAAGCAGTACGGCGAGAAATTCGAAAAAACCCACGGCGTCCGCCTGGGCTTCATGGGCTTCTTCGTCAAGGCTGCCTGCGCCGCCCTGCAAAAATTCCCGATCGTGAACGCCTCGGTCGATGGCAACGACATCGTTTATCACGGCTACATCGACATCGGCATTGCCGTCGGCTCGCCGCGCGGCCTGGTCGTACCGATCCTGCGCAACGCCGACCAGATGACCATCGCCGAAATCGAGAAAAAGATCGCCGAATTCGGCGCCAAGGCCAAGGACGGCAAACTCTCCATCGAAGAACTGACCGGCGGCACCTTCTCCATCTCCAACGGCGGCATTTTCGGCTCGATGATGTCCACCCCCATCATCAACCCGCCGCAGTCGGCGATTCTCGGCATCCACGCCACCAAGGATCGCGCCGTGGTCGAAAACGGCCAGGTCGTCGTCCGCCCGATGAACTACCTGGCGCTCTCCTACGACCACCGCATCATCGATGGCCGCGAAGCCGTGCTCAGTCTGGTGACGATGAAGGAGGCAATGGAGGACCCGTCGCGGTTGTTGCTCGGCGTCTGACCCGCGGGAGACTGTTCTACCCGGTTGAGCCGCAGGCTGATGGAACAACGTGGAATCCCGGCATTGGCCTGAAAGCCGGGATTCGCTTCACGCCACCCCAGCCTTGAAATACCGTGATTGAGGGATCAGAGCGCATGTCAGCGATAAAAAACCATCCTGTCATCATCAGCAATGGCGCAGGTGGCCGCGCCGATGGTGTACTGGAAGTCAGACAATTGAGCCTTTCCGAGCGCGCGTTGCGCGGGGCAGTTGGGCTGGGGCTGACGTGGTTGCTGGCGGCAATGAGCGTTGTTCTCCCCGGCATCCACTTTGTGTCGGTTCCGCTTCTCTTGCTGGCGGGGCCGGTGGTGGCGTTCTTGCGCTACCGGCGTACCACCCGGAATGAGCGTATCAGCGGCGCCTGCCCGACTTGTGGCCGAGCATTTTTTCTGCCCTTGAAATCGACCGATCAACTGCCGCTAGACTCTTGCTGCCCGCCACCCTCATGCGACCCTATTCGAGTGGAGGAGGCTATCGATACGGTCATGCCTTGATCCAAAAGTAAACATCCGATTGACCGAATCACTGATCTTTGTTCCGCCCCTTCTAATCCATTATTCCCGGAGATTCCCATGTCCCAACAATTTGACGTACTCGTTATCGGCGGCGGCCCCGGCGGCTATGTCGCGGCCATCCGCGCTGCCCAACTCGGTTTTGCCACCGCCTGCTGCGAATCCAATCCCTATGCCGACCCCAAGGGCGAGCCGCGTCTGGGCGGCACTTGCCTCAATGTCGGCTGCATTCCCTCGAAGGCGCTCCTGCACACTTCCCATCTGTTTGAAGAAGCGAGCCACGGCTTTGCCGCCCAGGGCATCAAAGTATCCAGGCCGGTCATCGACGTGCCGGTGATGAAGGCGAGGAAGGACGGCATCGTCAACCAGTTGACCACGGGCATCAAGGGCCTCTTCAAGAAGAACAAAGTCACCCTGATCCCCGGCCACGGTTCCTTCGTCGGCAAGGAAGGCGAGTTCTACAAGCTCAAGGTCGGCGCTGAGGAGGTGCTGGCCAAACAGGTCATCATCGCCACCGGCTCCAAACCGCGCCACCTGCCCGGCGTGGCGGTCGACCAGAAGATCGTCATGGACAACGAAGGGGCGCTCAATCAGGAATCGACGCCGAAAAAACTGGCCATCATCGGCGCTGGCGTCATCGGGCTGGAGATGGGTTCCGTCTGGCGTCGCCTCGGTTCCGAAGTCGTCATCCTCGAAGCCCTGCCGGATTTCATGCCCTTCGCCGATCAGGACGTGGCCAGGGAAGCCCTCAAGCTCTTTAGCAAACAGGGCCTGGCAATCCAGACCGGAGTCAGGATTGGCGAAGTCAAGACCAGCAAGAAAGGCGTCGCCATCGCTTACGAGACAAAAGACGGCAAGGCCGAAAAGCTCGACGCCGACCGCCTCATCATCTCCATTGGCCGCCTGCCCAACACCGATGGCCTCAACGCCGCAGCCGTCGGCCTCAAGATCAACGAGCGCGGCATGGTCGAGGTCGACAGCCACTGCCAAACCAACCTGCCCGGCGTCTGGGCCGTTGGCGATGTCGTGCGCGGCCCGATGCTGGCGCACAAGGCAATGGAAGAAGGCGTCATGGTCGCCGAACGGATCGCCGGTCAAGCCGGACATTGCAACCTCGACACCATCCCCGGCGTCATCTACACCGCACCGGAAATCGCCTGGGTCGGCAAGAGCGAACAGCAGTTGAAGGCCGAAGGCATTGCTTACAAGGCGGGCAAAATCCCCTTCCTCGCCAATGGCCGGGCGCTCGGCATGGGCGATTCCTCCGGCTTCGTCAAAATGCTCGCCTGCGCCCAAAGCGACCGCATCCTCGGCGTACACATCATCGGGCCGAATGCTTCCGAACTGATCTCAGAAGCCGTGGTGGCGATGGAATTCGGCGGCGCGGCAGAAGACCTCGCCCGCATCTGCCACGCCCACCCGACCCTGTCGGAAGCCGTGCACGAAGCGGCGCTGGCTTGCGACAAACGGCCTTTGCATTTTTAGGCGGCACGGCCTTTATCATCCAGGGCGGGTTGCGACAGTTACGCGCCCGCCTTTTGGTTTATTCTGCGTTAGTCATTTCAATGGGCCTTACCCGTTGGCTTAGAGTGGTTTGGTTCAAGTGCATACACCCTCCTATACCGTTCGGGCTGAGCCTGTCCCTTCGACAAGCTCAGGACGAACGGGAGTGTAAGGACTTGAACAGAATATGCTCTAATCCAGATATTAGGAAAAATAACCGACGCTATGCGATTGTTCCTTCTGACAATAACCTTTGCTACTGCAATTTTTAATTGCTTATTGGGTTATTCAGGGGCTGTTCTGTCTTATGTAGTTAGGAAGTCAGTAGACCACTTGGGGGTTGAGTTGTCGCTTCTCACGGAATTTGCTTTTGACTTGCAGCCGTGGTTTTATCTATTGGCTTTTTGTGTGCTTGTTACAGGTGTGTTAGGGCTGCGTAGAAAGCTGTCTGAAAATCAACTGATTATTCTAATTGTTACTTTTTTGGCCGTCGATATTTTTGGCCTTTTTATTTCAGCCTGGGGTTTTGGTACAGCCTATTTTCTTCTGTGTGCCTGGCCATCATGCGCCGTCTAGTTTTGCCGCCATTCTTTGACAAATACACGCCTTCCCAACCCTGATTTACCTCAATGCCTCACCAAAAATTAAATGTCGCCGCCCAAGGTATGCTTGATGCCTATCTGAGCCTGCTTGACGCCCGCGGCTATGTTGCCGATGCGGCCCAGATGGCGGCGGCTGAGGCCTTGCAAAGGCTTTATACCGATCTGCTGGAATTCAAAGTTGATCGCGGCAGCGCCTTCAAGCGGCTGCTGTTGCCGCCGACGCCGCCGCGTGGTGTGTATTTCTGGGGCGGCGTCGGGCGGGGGAAAAGTTTTTTGATGGATTGTTTTTACGATTCAGTGCCTTACCGGCGTAAAAAACGCATCCATTTCCATGCCTTCATGCGGGAGATTCACCGCGATCTGGACAAATACAAGGGCGAACCCGACCCCTTGCTGAAGGTTGCCGAGCGGGTGGCGAAAGCGGTGCGCCTGCTTTGCTTCGATGAGTTTCACGTTTCTGACATTGCTGACGCGATGATTCTTGGCCGTCTGCTCGATGGTCTGTTCGCCAAGGGCGTGGTGTTGGTGATGACTTCCAACTATCCGCCCGACCAGTTGTATCCCAACGGTTTGCACCGCGAGAGTTTTCTGCCGACCATTGCACTGATCAAAAAACATCTCGACGTGTTCGAGGTTGAGGCGGGTGTCGACTACCGGCTGCGGGCGCTGGAGCAGGTCGAGATTTACCATCATCCGGCGGATGCCGCCGCCGAGCAGGAGATGGCCGATTATTTCCGCATGGTCGCTGGTGGAGAGGGCGAGCCGGGCGGCTGCATTGAGGCGCTGGGGCGCAAGATCGACACGCTGCGCCGCAGTCACGGCGTGATCTGGTTCGATTTCCGTACCCTCTGCGGCGGCCCGCGTTCGCAGAACGATTATCTGGAAATTGCCCGCCGCTACCATACGGTGCTGCTCTCCGGCATTCCGCGCCTGACCGCCCAGCAGTCGTCGGAAGCCCGGCGTTTGACCTGGCTGGTCGATGTTTTTTATGACCACAAGGTCAAGCTGATCGTCACCGCCGATTGCGCCGCTGACGCGCTTTATGCCGAGGGTGCGCAGGCCGGTGAGTTCCAGCGCACGGTGTCAAGGCTCGCCGAGATGCGCTCGCGCGATTATCTGGGGCTGCCGCACTGGCCGGGAGAAAGTTGAGGAATCCGATGTCTGTTCAACCCCGAAAACCCCGCCACGCCGGGCAAAAAATAGCCCTGACGCTGGCGGTTATCAGCGGTTTTCTGTGCCTGCCGACAGCGGGCGCTTTTGTCTGGCTGTGGCGGACGCGCGGCCTGATTGACACGTGGACGCCGAGCGCGCTCGCCGCCGTCGCCTTCTTTGTCTGCTGCGCCGGGGTGTTTTATGTGATGAGCCTGCCGCCAAGGCGACTGCTGCCTGAGGCGGGGGATTCGGTATAAAACTCCGGCTTGAAGCCGGGGTTTTCGTGGCCGGGTCTCCCCTCTCCCCCAACCCCTCTCCCGCTGTACAGACCGGCCACATAGTTGACACCTGTTCGGGGACATGATGGACACCTTATGGTAGGCATTTTGTTCGGAGAACGAGATGCCGTGGCAAGTGAGGTCTGTGATGGAGATGAGGA